>JBEKEQ010000208.1:0-5696 GCA_050013735.1 Occallatibacter sp. | reverse complement strand
ATTCCGCGCTGATTGCCACCAAGTCTTCAAAAACAGCCAAAGCCATCACATCCTTTCTCCCCAACGACGTCTCGAAGGTCATTTTCATTTCAACGAATTTCTGTTCGAATTTATCGACAAGGCGATACATCCTGAAGAATTCAGAGAAGTCTTTGTCGCCGATCGCCTCTACGATTTCTGTGTATTTGGCCTTCCAATACGCGCGCGGTACGACAAATTCCTCCCGCTCTCCCAGATAGAGACGGATGCCTTTCGATTCAACGAATCTTTCCTGGTCCACCTCGTTCAGGTGCTCCGATACATCTCTGCCAACCCATTTCAGTTTTTCTTCAATCTCCGAGCTCACTTCCATCAGCTCGAGCTTTAAGGCCGCAACCATGCGACGAGCTCGCATGGAGCGATCCCAGACACTGGCAAGATAAGGAAGTGAAAAACCAAAAACCGCGCCGAAGATGGCGACCAGGACCTTTTCGTTCATGACTCCTCCAAACAATCCCTGGCGACCTTTGCGCGGCAATCCCCGCCGCCAATCCGGCCCCAGTTCCGATCCCTGCTCCAGCTATTGAAATTCTGAAAGATCCTATCCGGCTGCGGCCCTCTACCATCCCGCACGCTATTCAGTACAATATCAGCCAGGAATTTTAGAGGAGAATGTACCGGTGAATCTCCGCTGCCTCTGCTTGCGATAATTGCATCCATAGATATCCCGAGGCCTCCAATCGCCATGCCTGACTCACCAGCCGCTCCGCTCCATACCATCGACCTCATCCGCAAAAAGCGCGATGGCGGCTCCCTCGATCCCCGCGAAATTGCCTTTCTCGTCTCTGGCGCGGCCGCCGGCTCTATTCCCGCCGCCGCCGGCTCCATTCCTCCAGAACAGCTTTCGGCATGGCTTATGGCTGCCTTTCTTCGCGGCCTTTCGCTTGATGAAACACGCTCTCTTACCCTTGCCATGCGCGACTCCGGTGAAAAGTTCGATCCCTCGCGTCTTGGTAAAGTCGCCGTCGACAAACACTCCACCGGCGGTGTCGGCGACAAAACCAGCTTTCTCGTTGCACCCATCGCCGCCGCCTGCGGACTGGCCGTGCCTATGATCAGCGGCCGCGCACTGGGCCATACTGGCGGAACGCTGGATAAGCTCGAATCCATCCCCGGCTACCGCACTGCGCTCACACTGCAAGCGTTTGAAACAGTCCTGGCCCACTGCGGCGCTTCCATTGTCAGCCAAACGCCCGCGCTGGTTCCCGCCGACCGCGTGCTGTACGCTTTGCGCGATCGCACCGGCACTGTGGAAAGCCCAGGCCTCATCTGCGCTTCCATTTTGAGCAAGAAGTTGGCTGCCGGTCTCGACGCCCTCGTCCTTGATGTGAAAACCGGCTCCGGCGCATTTCTCCGCAAGCCGGAAGACGCCGAATTCCTGGCTGCCCTCATGGTCGCCACCGCCGAAGCCGCGGGAACCCGCACCGTGGCCCTGCTCACAGACATGGGTCAGCCGCTTGGACGCGCCGCGGGCAACTGGATTGAGCTTGTCGAAGCCGTCGAGTTGCTGCGCGGAAGCAGGCCTGCGGAGAGCGAGGATCTGCGCGAGCTTTCGGTGATTCTAGCCGGCTGGATGATTCACCTCGGCGGCAAGGCGGCCACGCCGGACGCTGGACGCCAGTTGGCCGCAGCCACCCTCGAAGACGGCTCCGCACTCAGCATCTTTTTCAAGATGGTCGAAGCCCAGGGCGGCGACAGCAGCGTCTTCGCCGACCCCGCAGCCTTCCACAACCCCGGCGCAGCCCAAGTTCTGGAGTCCTGGGGAACGGGCTACATCTCCGCCATGGACACAACAAAAATCGGTTGGGCAGTCCAGCGTACTGGAGCGGGCAGGGAGAAGACCGGCGAGCCGGTCGATCCTCACGCCGGCATTCTCTTCCATGCCCGCCGCGGTGCGCACGTCAAGAATGGTCAGCCCATCGCCACCCTCTACGCCACAGACCCCGCGCACATTCCAGAGCCCATCGAGCTGCTTAAGGAAGCAATCGAATTCTCGCCGACCCCACCCGAGCTGGTGCCCTTGGTCGACCGCATCTTTACCCACGAAAATGCCGAACTTCATTTGCGCAATGCTGTAAGGTAATTGAAACAGCCGTCGCCGTTCCCACTGATTCACCATTTGACTGTTTCACTATTTCACTGTCTCCGAAGGAGACCAACATTGGATCGATTTACGGGGATACTGGGAATCCTGGCCGTACTGCTCGCCGCCTGGCTGGGCTCGACCAACCGGCGCCGCATCCGCTGGCGCACCGTCGCCTGGGGGCTCGGCCTGCAAATCTGCTTTGCCTTCCTCGTGCTGCGCTTCGACTACGGCCAGCGCGCCATGACCTGGGCGGGCGGCGTGGTCAACTCCATGCTCGCCGCCACATTCGCGGGAACCGCCGTCCTGTTCGGCCAATTCGGCCTTCCCAATTCCGGGGCATTCGGCAAGCTCATTGCCCCCAGTTCCGGTTCCATCTTCGCCTTCCAGGTGCTGCCCACCATCATCTTCATCTCCGCATTTTTTGCGGTCCTTTACCACATCGGCCTGATGCAAATCATCATCCGCGCCCTGGCCTGGGTCATGCTCAAAACCATGCGCATCTCCGGCGCGGAAAGCATGAACGTGGCCGCAAGCATTTTCATGGGCCAGACCGAAGCGCCGCTCACCATCCGCCCATTCCTCTCCAAGGCCACACGCAGCGAGCTCATGACCATCATGACCAGCGGCATGGCCCATGTTTCCGGCGGCATCATGGCCATGTACATCTCGCAGGGCGTCGAGGCGCGCCATCTGCTCTCCGCCGTCATCATGACTTCGCCCGGAACCATCCTCCTTTCCAAGATGCTTGTCCCCGAAACTGAAGTCCCAGCCACGGAAGGCCGCGTCGTCATTCCCAAAGATGAACTGCACAAAGAGGAAAACCTCATCGGCGCCATTGCCCGCGGCACCATTGACGGCGGTAAACTGGCCTTCAACGTGGCCATCATGCTCATCAGTTTTCTGGCCCTTGTCGCCCTGCTCGACTCGCTGCTCGGCTGGACGCACGGAATGGCCTGCATGCACTGGGTTCCACCGAGCCTTGGTCAAATCCTCGGTTACCTCTTCTGGCCTGTCGCGTGGGTCATCGGCGTTCCCTCGCACGACTGCATGGCCATCGGCAACCTTCTTGGCACCCGCATGGCGCTCAACGAAGTCATCGCCTACATTGCACTCGGCGCGCAAAAAGCTACGCTCGCCCCGCGTTCCTTCACCATCGCCACTTTTGCCTTATGCGGCTTTGCCAACCTGGGTTCCATTGGCATGCAGATCGGCGGCATCGGCGCATTGGTCCCCGAGCGCAGAAATGACTTAGCCAAGTTAGGTGTTCGCGCCATGCTCGCCGGAACGATGGCTAACTTGATTTCAGCTTCGATTGCCGGGATGTTTCTGGGGTAAGTCAGATGCGGCGAAGGCAGATCGTATCGCCCGAAAAATCAGTTGTTGCCAGTCTGGCACTTTGCGCCACTTCGCTGCTCTGTTCCGGCTGTTCGTCAAGCTCCGCGGCGGGCGGAGGAACTACGATAGTCCCACCGCCGCCCCAAACCACTTACTACCTTGATTGCTCGGCGGTCAGCGATGGCAGCGGTACGCAGGCCTCGCCTTGGAACTCCGTCAATGACGTGAACGGTCATGTTTTCGCACCGGGGATCTCGCTCCTCATCAAAAGCGGAACCACCTGCAATGGCGCTTTGCAGCCACTGGGTTCAGGTGCAAGCGGTTCACCGGTCACCATCAACACGTATGGCACAGGTGCTGCGCCGGTGATCAACGGCGGATCCTCCAACCAGGCGCTGCTCCTGAACAACCAGTCTTACTGGGAGATCAACAACCTGCAGATCACTGGCGGCGTCACGTTTGGAGTCTTTGTCACTGGCAACATCGACGGAGCGCCGCTTTACCACATCTATCTAAAGAATTTGAAAGTGACTGGCGCGACCGGAACGTCAACAAACCGGGTCGACTCCGGCGAGGTCTTCCTGCAAGCCTACGGCAACGGTCAGACGCTAAACGATATTCTGCTGGACGGAGTTACCGCAGGGTCCAGCCAGGTTTCTGAGGGGATCGTCGTCAATGCCGGTGGGGGCTGGGTGGGCGGCAGCGGCCAACCTTTGGGTAACAACATCACCGTGCAGAATTCGACCGCGCACGATGTATACGGTGACGGCATACTCATCACCGGACTGACCAATGGGACGATCCAGAACAGTGTTGTTTATAATTCCGGCCTGTGCCCCAACTGCGGCGGCAGCACTCCGGTGGGCCTGTGGGAGTGGTTTTGCCACACCTGCACCATTCAGTACAACGAGTCCTATTCCAATCATTCCTGGGGCGGCGACGGCGGCGACTTCGACATCGACTACTACAACACCAATAACATTGTGCAATATAACTACGGCCACGATTCCGACGGCTATTGCGTTGCGTTCTTCGGCGCGGAGAACACGGTCGATAGCAACAACATTTTTCGCTATAACATCTGTTCGAACAACGCCCGAAAGGCTGCCTCCGCCGGGCAGGGCGACGTCTTTCTTGCCACATGGGATGGCGGGTCGCTCAGCGGCGCGCAAATCTATAACAACACGTTCTACTGGAATCCCGCCGCGCCCGCGCCCTTGCTCAGCGAGACGAATGCAAGTTATACCGGAAGCCTGCCTAACATCTTCGTCAATAACATTGTTTACTCCACCGTCCCAGGGATGGTTTCGGCTAACTCCAACTTTTCGCTCGACAACAACATTTACTGGGAAGAGGATGGCGGTTCTCCGCAATGGCTGTGGAATGGCCAGACTTACACTGGACTGACCGCATACCAGGCCGCCAGCGCGCAGGACGCGCAAAGCTTGTCTGCCGATCCATTGCTGGTCAATCCCACAGACGACGCCACGGGAATGCCTGCCGCCGCGTTCACGCTCCAGGCTGGTTCTCCCGCGCTGGGAGCGGGAACCGATGTTTGCGCCGGCATCGCCGACTGCTCCATGGGAACGCAGGATTTCTTTGGCAATCCCCTGCCTGCGGGCGGAACAGGACTTAATATTGGCGCCTATCAATAACGAGATTGGGCCTATGGGAGGTCCATTCGCACCTACGTTCGCTGGGTGACGCCGCGCGGTCAACTCGCCCGCATTCTTTTCACCCTATAAATCAAGGTCAACGCGGTCACGCTGCCGCAGGTTAACAAGCTCGCAGCCATGCCCAGAATCAGCGAAAGATCGTGCTGATACGCGCCATGCACAATCCCAATCGCCTGCAACACGCTGAACCCTCCAAACGTTATCAGCGAAATGCCCTCATCGCTTTTCTTCCGCCAAACCGCCAGCACCTGCGGCACAAACAGCAGCGCATTGCACCCCAGCCCCAATCCAAAAATCACCGCAACTATCTCTTTCATCGCAACCTCATCCTGGCTCCCTCAGTCCCTCAATCCGTCCGGCAGTCCCCAAATCGCCCTGGCCGTCTAAGTGGACTGCGCTCCCAAAGTGAGGCACTTTGACAATTTGGCTATTCCTGTCACAGGTTGGTCTCCACCAGAGCCTGTCTCCGCTTCACCAACCGAAAACCACTCTGACGGAAACCAAACAAAATGAACACCACTTTTCATCCAACGGCAATCTGTCAAATCACAAACTGTCTC
>JBEKEQ010000207.1:0-5704 GCA_050013735.1 Occallatibacter sp. | reverse complement strand
GAGCGATGACATCATTGAGTTTTTTTGCAAGCTGTAAAGCTCGGCTTATTCTGCTGGCTTTATCGGCCCGACTAAAGTCAGGCCCTGGTTACAAAACCTTCGAGCGATGACATCATTGAGTTTTTCCGCAAGCTGTAAAGCTCGGCTTATTCTGCTGGCTTTTTCGGCTCGACTAAAGTCAGGCCCTGGTTACAAAACCTTCGAGCGATGACATCATTGAGTTTTTTGCAAGCTGTAAAGCCCGGCTTATTCTGCTGGCTTTATCGGCCCGACTAAAGTCAGGCCCTGGTTACAAAACCTTCGAGCGATGACATCATTGAGTTTTTTGCAAGCTGTAAAGCTCGGCTTATTCTGCTGGCTTTATCGGGCCGGGGCCCAGAGGGCACCCCGCCGTGCCCTTGTTACAAAGCCCCCTCGCTCGAGTTTTTCAGCAACCTGTGAAACCCCGGCCTACCCAGGTGCGGCAAGATCGAACGCTCGATGGGGATCTGCGCCGGAGCCGCGGCAGACCGGTCGGGGGGGCCCGATGCTGATAGACTTCTTTGCGAAGACGAATGCCTGTGCAGGCCG
The DNA here is from genome assembly GCA_050013735.1 of Occallatibacter sp. Classification (GTDB taxonomy): domain Bacteria; phylum Acidobacteriota; class Terriglobia; order Terriglobales; family Acidobacteriaceae; genus Telmatobacter. The sequence goes on along the minus strand of JBEKEQ010000207.1, from coordinate 5,134 downwards.
CGACGAACAAGAAGGAGACATCATGCGCGCTTTTCGTAACACCCGCCGCCTTTTCCCAGCCCTCATCGGCCTGGCCCTCCTCGGCCACGGCATCCGCATGGATGGACAGGCTGCTGCAAGCCCTACGCCGCCCGTGCCCCACGCCAAGGAGATCCGCCTGAAGCATGTGCTGGTCATCAGCCAGACCAAGGGCTTCGAGCACGACTCAATTTCCGCGGCTCAGGCCGCGATTTACGACATGGGCAAGGAAACCGGGCTGTGGGACACAACCCTGCGCACTGACACCGAGCTCATTACCAAGAAGGACCTGGGAAGAAACGCGAAGAATCTCAACTATTTTGACGTTCTCATCTTTGCCAGCACCACCGGCGAACTCGACCTGGACGACAGCCAGAAGCAGGACATGCTCTCATTCATCAAAGACGACGGCAAAGGCTTTGTCGGCATTCACTCCGCGCTCGACACCAATTACAAATGGCCGGAGTACGGCGAGATGATTGGCGGCTGGTTCAACGACCACCCGTGGGGCGCCTTCAATGCGCCCATCGTCAATGAGGACCCAAATTTCCCCGCCGTCCGCCATTTTCCCGCCGCGTTTGTGAAATACGACGAGATCTATCAAGCCAAGGCCTGGTCGCGCGACAAGGTGAATGTGCTGCTCAGCCTCGATCCGTCGAAAATCAACGACACTGGCCCGCGCATCCATCGCACCGACCACGACTTCGCCATCGCGTGGAGCAAGATGTACGGCAACGGCCGCGTCTTTTACTCGACCCTCGGCCACACCGAGGAATCCTGGAGCGATCCGGACATCCGCAAAATGTACTTCGAAGCCATCAAGTGGGCCCTGCGCTTGACCGAAGGCAGCACCACCTCTCACCCGCGTCCGCCTGCGTCTGCGCCAGCCCCTTAAGCAAAGTGGCCGCGCATTCGAAGCTCCGAGCCCCATCCATTTCCTGTTCACTCCCCTTCCGGCGGGACCTGTTCCAGCAGCCGCTTCCACGTCTTCTGATTCTTCCGGAAGCCCTTCTTCAAATCTTCCAGAATCCGCTCAAAATCCGCATTCGTCCGCAGATTATTCCACGCCGGATTGATCTGGAACCAGGGATAATTCTCGTTCCCTAAATAAATCGCTCGACGCAGCCAGTGCAGCGCCTCGCTGGAGTCGCCTTCGACCGCAAAGTACGAGGCCAGCCGGTAAGCCATCTCGCTATCGGCCTCGGCCGCGGCCATCGTATCGTCCTTCAGCAATGCCGCCGCCCGCTCCCGTTCGCCCGCCTGCACGTAGCACAGCGCCAGCGTCGGCACCGCAATGCGCATGGATTCATCGTCCCGAACTACGCTCTCCAGAATCCCGATCGCCTGGTTCAGGTTGCCCAGCCTCATCTGCTGATACCCCGCCGACGTCCGCAGCAGAGGATGCCTCGGCTCCAGCGCCAGCCCTTTTTCCAGCTCGTCGCCGGCCAGCTCAATTTGATTTTGATAGTGGTAAACCCGCGCCCGATGGTTATAGAGAATCGGCGCATTGGCAGGATTCAGCTTGAGCGAGCGGCTGAACTGCAGCAGCGCCTCCTCATACATGCCGTCTCCGCGCAGCGCCAATCCCGCCACCATGTGCACGTTCCAGTCATTCGCCGCGCCGGCCAGCAAATTAGCCACGCCATGCCTCGCCGACTCTTTTTCGCCGCGCGACAGCAGCATGTAAATGCGATAGAGATTGGCCTCGGTCGAAGCCGGGTCAAGCTTGAGCGCCTCGTCAAAATCGCGCCGCGCGTGCATCACATGGATCTGTCCGCCAAACCCATGCCGCACATATTGCAACTCCGCAATGCCCAGCCCGCACCACCCCGCGGCAAACTCCGGGTCTTTCTCCGTGACGCCGCTAAACAGTGCATGTGCCCGGTCCAGATCGCTGCGCGATCCCGTACGCACCATGAACGAGCTCAGCAGCGCTCGCGCCTGCAAATACTCTTCGCTCACCGGCCCCGGCAGCGAAGCGTCTCTCGCCCCCGTCCGCGGCGCGTCAATCTGGTCTCCCGCGCTCAGCCCGTGCAGCGCGGCAAACACTTCGTTTGAGATCTCCGTCTGGACCGCGATCAGGTCAAGGGACGCCACGCGAATGGCGCCTCCCGAACGCACGCTTTGCGCGCCCACGTCGAGCAGTTGCCAGTTCAGGTCGAACCCCTCCTCGGAGCGCAGAAAGTTCCCCGCCAGCACAAACGAAACCAGCAGCCGCTTGCCCACTGACAGCGGATCCATCTGCGCAATCGGCAGCGGCATCAGCGTGCTCGATGGCCTCACCACCAGCGCCGGAATCCGCGCCAGCCGCGCGGCAATCGCGTCAGCCAGCGCAAACCCATACAGCGGAGCCACCTCCGTGGCGCCCAGATTCGTAAACGGCAGCACCACCAGCGAGTTTTGCGGCGCACGCTCGACCGCCGACTCGCGAAACCGCTCGGCCAGCATCGACAGGAATCCGGTGTTCCGCTTTTCCGCCTCCGCACCTGTCGTGGGCAGGTTGGCCGCCGCGTCGCCGGGAATAATCCCCGTCTCAATCTTCAGCGCCTTCATAATCGTCTTGAGCGCCTCGCGCACCTCGGCGGCCGACGCGTAACGCGTCCCCGGATTTTTTTCGAGACAGCTCGCGATCACGCTCTTCAACTCCGGCGAAATTCCCGGCACAATCACGCTCAAATCCTCAGGATCGGCAAACTGTATGGAGCGAATGGCCTGGAAATCTTCAGCGTCGGGACGCACAAACGGATGCCTGCCGCTGGCCAGCTCATACAGAATCACGCCCAGCGCCCACACGTCAGATTGCGCGCTCGACTGCCCGGTGACAAACTGTTCCGGCGCCATGTAACGGATGGTCCCGCCGCGCGCGGTATAGGTGGCCGCCATCGAAGCATCCTTGGCCAGTCCCGGTTTCGATGGATCGAAGCTCGTGTCCTCAGGACGCAAACGTCGAGCCAGACCGAAGTCCAGAATCTTCACCAGCCCGCCGTCGGTGAGCATCACGTTTTGCGGCTTCAGGTCGCGATGAAATATTCCCAGCGCATGCGCCGCCTGCAAACCGTCCGCAATTTGAATGCCCACTGAGAGCACCAGTTGCAAACTCGCCGGCCCGCGCGCAATGAGCGTGTCGAGCGACTCGCCGGGCACGTACTGCATTACGATGTAGCCCTCGTCGCCGCTCTCGCCCACTTCGTAAATGCCGCAAACATTGGGATGCTCGATGGCCGACGCCAGCCTCGCCTCGCGCAGCACGGTGGTGCGCAGTTGCTCTGCCGAAAGCAGCCCGGTGCGGAGAATCTTCAGCACCACCGGGCGCTGCAGCAGCGTGTCGGTGGCCAGGTAGACCACCCCGCTGCCGCCCGCGCCCAGCTTGCGGACCATCTCGTAATGTTCAATCGTTCGTCGTGCCATATCTATCTATAAGTGTAACGGCACATCGATGAAGCGCGTATCAATCTCCGCTTCAGCGAAGTTAGCCGATCGGGGGCTTGACCCTGTTCCCTGTTCCCTATTCCCTGTTCCCTGCCTTTCAATGTCCCCTTCGCGCTTCCCCGTCCACCGGCTCCGGAGGCAGCTTCGCCAATCGTTTCTGGCTGCGCCGTCCCATCAGGAACATGGTCAGTCCAAACACCAGCAGCACCAGCCCCCACCAGAAATTGGCGTTAATGCCCAGGCTCGACACATAAATCGTACTGCCCCAGGTGGACAGCCCGAAGGTCGTCAGAATTACCCCCACCAGCGTGAACATCAATCCCATCGGAATACGCAAATCCAAAATCATCGCCGTCTCCCTTCAGCCAACCAAGCCAGTGCGAGCCTTCCACTGGGCGCTCCCGGGTCCCTCGCGCCTGGGGACCGGGGAAACTATGAAGGCAATCAACCCCATCAATAGAAGAAAATGTTCAACGCGATCGCTCCCACCAGAACCGCCGCAGCCAGCGCCTCGGGCCGCTTCCACCACACAATGTGCGCGCGCGCCGGTTTCGGCGTCAGCGAGTGCACCAATCCCACTAACTCCGCTTCCGGCTTTGGCTTGGTGCAGTAACTCACCACCACGGTCACAACGAAGTTAGCGCTGAAAGCAAAAATCGCCGTCCAGAAGTTTTGCGCCATATCGCTCGGATAATGGTGCAGCACGGTAATCCATCCACCGTGAATCCCCGGCCGCGCTTCAATCGGCAGCGTAAGCCCGTGGTGCAGCATCGCCGTCGCCGTCCCCGCAATCAGCCCGGAAAACGCCGCATGCCCCGTCGCCCGCTTCCAGAACATGCCCAGCAGGAAGGTCGCAAACAGCGGCGCGTTTACAAAGCTGAACACCAGTTGCAGCGTATCCATAATGTTGTTGAAGTTAATGGCCGCATACGCTGTCCCGATGGACAGCGCAATGCCTCCCACCGTGGCCCATCGACCGACCGCCATGTAATGCCTGTCGCTGCCGCCCTTGTGGATATAACTCTGGTATAAGTCATAAGTAAACACCGTATTGAAGGCAGTTACATTGCCCGCCATGCCGCTCATAAAACTCGCTAACAGCGCAGTTAGTCCCAACCCAAGAATTCCAGTCGGGAAAAAGTGCAGCAGCATGTTCGGCGTGGCCATGTCGTAGTCCAGCAGCGGCTGGCCGCTCGCCGTCAGCATCGGCTTGCCCGTCACCGGGTTAATCTTCGCGGGAACCAATCCCCTGCCCTGCTCCACCTGCGGCGAGACAACCGTGGTCTCGCGGATGATGACGCCATTCTCAACATGAGTCACGGTGGACGTGTGCGGCGTGGGCAGCCCGATGGCCAGCAGCCCCGGCAAAATCACCAGGAAGGGAAACACCATTTTGGGCACGGCCGCAATCAGCGGCACCCTCCGCGCCGACTCCATATTTTTCGAGGCCATCGCCGTTTGAATCACGAGGAAGTCAGTGCACCAGTAGCCCGAGCCCAGCACGAAGCCCAGCCCCATTCCCAGCCCGATAATCTCAATGCCCATCGGGTTGGTGCTGGCGTGCGCCACGCCTTTCCACTCGTGCATATACTCCATCGGAACCGATGCCTTCAGCCCCGCCCAGCCGCCAATGTTCCTCAGTCCCAGCAGCACCAGCGGCAAAAATCCGGCAATGATCAAAAAGAAT
>JBEKEQ010000206.1:0-5745 GCA_050013735.1 Occallatibacter sp. | reverse complement strand
CGACACTGTCCAAGACTTGATTTGTGCCATGTCGAGCTATATCTTCAACCGGTTCCACTTCTCACAAACAACATAATCCGCCGAAGGAATCAACTCAAGCACTATTTACGGATAAGTTCTAAGGCGGCCGCTCAAGCACTGTTGCAACAACAATTTGGGAGTGCTCCACCACCGGATCAGCTTTTGATTAAGGTCGTCAAGGATTAGCCCAAGTGTAGGCAGGCAAACACTGGCGACAAGCCAACCGTCTGGACTGCCTTTAGGCAGACAGCCCCCGTGTGCAAGTTGTTGATGAATTGGGAAGTTTTTACGAGGACCTACCGAACACGAAGGAGCGCCTTGCGGTGATGGGGTTATAGGCGTTTCAAACGTGTATTTCCCTGAGGATGAAGAGGACCTTGAAGGCGAGCCGGAAAGCGATTCCACTGAAGAATGACCACAAAACCGGGAGAGGCGATCTTAACTGACGACCTCAGCCCAAAGCACTCATCCAGATGCGTTTCGAACAAATCTAAAGGATAAGTACCGGGAAACGGGCTTACATCCCCAAGATTCCTCGAAGGACGCACTCCCGGCAGCCACTGTGTCCCGCTCCGGGGCCCGGCAACGCATGCCTCGGTCCTCCCACACCGTTGCAGATCATTAACCCCCTCCGGCGCACACTATCCACAGGAGAAATAACCATGCCCAAACAATCCGTCTTCGACCGAGCAATAAAGCTGGCCGTCTCAGACTCCGGCCTCCCGCCCGCAACCACCCTCGGCCCTGAACCCGATCCCAAATCCTCCAAAACCTCCAGCCCCAGAGCCGCCGTGCGCCGCTGCCGCGCCGCGTGGCAGCGCGCCTTCGATGAATTCTTGGCCGATTGTGAAGGCGACGACTTCGACAGGACCCTCGCCGCCAAGCCTGCGGGCGAGGCCTACCGCAACGCCATGCCCATGCTCATCGGTTTTAACGGCATTCGCGACTACATCGCCTGCGCTGCCCACGGAATCCTCCTCGGAGCCATCCCCAAAGAGAGCGCAAATGAGGTTCTCTACGCCGCCCAGGTCGCCCTCACCACACTTTCTCACCAGCCGAAGCCGTCCAATCACTCGCCCCAATGAGCGAGTACCCCACCCCCCTCCGGGCAAAAATAACCTGCTGTAGCCCGGCTTTTCCGTCAAAAATCTCCCAATAAGCCTATTTAAATCAATAGCTTATAGGTGCATAAAAAGGCAACTTTCAAAATGTAGCTTTGTGCACGCACTTTTCACCTCAAACCTCAATGAACGCGCTTTGAATCAATAGCTTACAGATCTTTATAACCGCAAATCCCCGGGCCGCGACCGGACACAAAAACCCCTCGAAAAACCGCGTTTTCGCCCCCAAAATCCCACTTTTTACTCCATTTGAGCCCCAGAATCGCACCTTTTAAAAGCCGCCCGCCGATCTCTGATCTCTGATCTCTGAGCCCTGTTGTAATCTGAAACTGCTATGGCAACCGCATCGTTCTCCACCCAAATTCAGCCGCGCCTGCCGCAGGGCGGCTTTACCAATGAGCCCTTCGTCGACTTCAAAACCGCTGAAAACACCCGCAACATGATGGCCGCATTTGACCTGGTCGCCGGCCAGCTTGGCCGCGAGTACGACCTCATCATCGGCGGACGCCGCTTGAAGACCGACTCCAAAATCCGCTCTCTCAACCCCGCGCGTCCGGCGCAGATTGTCGGCGTCCACCAGAAAGCCGGAGCCGAGCACGCTGAGGAGGCCATGCAGGCAGCGCTCCAGGCCTTCGAGTCCTGGTCCAGAACCCCCGTGGAAACACGGGTTTCCCTCCTGCTCGATGCTGCAGCCATCATACGTTCACGCCATTTCGAGTTTTGCGCCTGGCTCACTTATGAGGTGGGAAAGAACTGGGCTGAAGCCGACGCCGACGTGGGCGAAACCATTGACTTTCTTGAGTTTTACGCGCGCGAGGCGCTGCGCCTGGCCGCTGCCACCACGCCCATTCAATATCCCGGCGAGCGCAACCAGCTGCTCTATATTCCACTCGGCGTGGGCGCGGTGATTCCTCCGTGGAACTTCCCTTTCGCCATCATGGCGGGCATGACCGCGGCTTCCATCGTCACCGGCAACACGGTGATTTTAAAGCCCTCGAGCGACGCGCCGACGATCGCCGCCAAGTTTGTTGAGGTCCTTGAAGAAGCGGGACTTCCGGCTGGCGTGGTCAACTTTTGCCCCGGCTCAGGCGCGGCCTTTGGCAACGCTATCGTCGAGCATCCCAAGACCCGTTTCATCGCCTTTACCGGCTCCAAAGCCGTGGGCCTTGAGATTCACGAGCGCGCCGCCAAAGCGCGTCCCGGCCAGATATGGATCAAGCGGAGCATCCTCGAAATGGGCGGCAAGGATTCGATCCTGGTTTGCGCCGACGCCGACCTGGACGCAGCTGTGGAAGGAGTGGTGGCATCAGCCTTCGGCTTCAGCGGCCAAAAATGCTCCGCCTGCTCCCGCGCAATTGTAGAAGCCCCAGTTTACGACGTGTTTGCCGAGCGCATCCGGGAGCGCGTCGCCCAGTTGACCGTCGGCGATCCCATCGCCAACCCAAACCTCGGCCCGGTCGTCAACAAGGCCGCTTTCGAATCCATGCTGGCCTATATCGAAACCGGCAAGAAGGAAGGCCGCCTGATTGCCGGCGGCCGGGCAGTTGCAACGCCAGAAGGCGGCTACTTCCTTGAGCCGACAGTCTTTGCCGATATAGCCCCCGACGCCGCGCTGGCCCAGGAGGAGATTTTTGGACCGGTGCTGGCGCTGATCAAGGTGGAGAGTTTCAAAGAGGGCCTTGAGGTTGCCAACAACACCGAATATGGCCTGACCGGGGCTGTTTATACCATTGACCGCGAAAGCCTTGATATTGCGCGCCGCGAGTTCCACGTGGGAAATCTGTATTTCAACCGCAAATGCACCGGCGCCATGGTGGGGGCGCACCCCTTTGGCGGATTCAATATGAGCGGGACGGATTCAAAGGCCGGCGGACCGGATTATCTGTTGCTGTTTACGCAGGCCAAGAGCGTGGCGGAAAGGTTATAAGACTACGCCACGGCCGACGGCGCCGCCTGCTCTTCCGCTTCGAGCCTGGTAGCCACTTCCGCAGCAGCCTGCGCCAGTACCCGGTGGTGGATGGTGAACAACGCCAGCTCCAAGCGGTCGCTGACGCCGGTCTTGTCGTAAATTGAGCGCAGGTAGTTTTTGATCACCTGCTCGGTGGTCTTGAGGCGCATGGCAATTTCGCGATTCTTGCAGCCCTGAACGATGAGCGCTACGATGCGCATCTCCTTGGGGGTGAGCCGGTCGCGGACTCGGGTTCCTACCGCATCGTCTTCAGGCGAATTGGTGGGGACCAACTGGGGCGGCAGCCAGGTTTCTCCGGCGGCAACTCTGCGCACGCACTCCGCGAGCGCAGGTCCTGTAACACTGCGGTAGACCACGCCACGAAAGCCCTGTTGCAGATAGGCCGCCGCAGGTTCGTTATTTTCAGCAATCACGATGCCGCGGCTGCTCGTGGTCTGAAGCAGAATGTGCAGCCGGGTAAGGTCAGGCCGCATGGAAGCTGCAAACAGGACAATGGAGCCGGGGAACGTAGTGATGGCATGGTGCATCCGTTCCAGATCGGTGCATTGAGCAATGATGCGCAGATCTTCATCCATTGCCAGTACCTTGGCGGTGCCGGCGCGAAAAATTGCCTGCGAATCGGCCAGGATGATCTTGTTCATGATGTGCGCCTCATCTGCTTGTCCGTTTCTGCCCCCAGCGTCTCTATCGGCAGATCTCAAAAAAAATCCTGCATCTGACTGGAATTGCGACACAGTAATTTGGCCGGATTCTATGAATAGCCCGCTGGATACAAAAAAATACTCTGCCACTGCGATTTTCCTAAGAATAGCATTGCCGGCTGCTGAATGGCAGCGGAGGAAAACTCGTCGCCGTGGGGCGATGAAGTTGGCGGGCCGGACGCCGATTAGGAGATTGAGGGGAGCAGATGACCGACCGCACGGAACTGCTTGAAGCCGCGCTTGACAGCCTGCCCGAGGGCGTGGCCGTGCTCGGCCAGGAATGTCATTTATTTTTCTGGAATCGGGCGGCGGAGGCCATTACGGGCCACACCGGTCTTGAATTGGTAGGGCGCCCTGCGCCCGAGCTGTTGAACGGGCTGCTGAAGGCGTGTGCGCCGGCGGGAGATCCAGATAGCGAATCAGGTGTCCAACGGGGACGGGCATTCCTTGCTCACGCGCGGCACACATTGGGCCACGAAGTGCCGGTGATGGCCCGCACCCTGGTGTTGCGAGACGGCCTTGGCGAGCAGATCGGCACGGCGGTGGTGTTTCATCCTGCGGAGAGCCTGGATGCTCTGCCGCACGGAGAAATTGGCGCCGGCAAGGTGATTGAGACCAACCAGGCAGATCTCAAGGATTGCCTGGAGACGGAATTCGAGGACTATGCGCGCGGGGGCCTGCCGTTTGGCGTGCTGTGGATTGCAGTGGATCAGGGAGCGGGATTGCGCAAGACGCACGGCAACGGAGCCTGCGAAGCCATGCTCGAAAAGGTGGAGCGCGCTCTGGCCCATGGGCTGAGGCCGGCCGAGCAGATTGGGCGGTGGGGCGACGAGGAATTTCTGGTGGTTTCGCATGAGCGAACTCCGGAGATGCTGGCGGCTCATGCGCAGGCACTGGCGGGATTGGCCAGGACAGCGGAGTTCCGCTGGTGGGGCGACCGGGTATCGCTAACGGTGAGCATCGGCGCGGCCCAGGCGAACCGGGCCGAAACACTTGCGGAACTGCTGGAGCGGGCGCAGCAAGCAATGGTCACAAGCGTTCATGCAGGCGGGAATCATATGACTCTCGCGCCTGGGAGGCACGCATGTTTGCCATCATAGGCATCCTGGTGGTTTTTGCAGCGGTGATTGGCGGCTTCCTGATGGAAAAGGGCCACATGGAAGTTCTGCTTCAGCCGGCCGAACTGCTGATTATTGCGGGAGCGGCCACGGGCACGCTTTTGGTGGCGAATCCGCTGCACATCATCAAGGCAATCGTCGCCGGCCTGATGGGCGTGGTGAAAGGCTCTGCGTTCACCAAGGCGCGCTACCTGAACACGCTGAAGATGATGTACCAGTTCCTGAATAAGGTGCGTAAAGAGGGATTGCTCAGCGTGGAGATGGATGTGGAGAAGCCGAAAGAGAGCTCCATTTTCAAGAACTATCCTGAGTTTCTCAACGACCATCATGCCAAGGATTTTGTGTGCGACACGCTGCGCACGGCGATTACCGGAGGCGTCGAGCCTTTTGACATGGACCAGATGATGGAGCTGGACATGGAGGTGCATCACCACGGCGCCACACAGCCGGTGGCCGCGCTGACCACGGTTGCAGACGCGCTGCCGGGGCTGGGTATTGTGGCCGCGGTGCTGGGGGTGGTCATCACCATGGGATCGCTGGGGGGACCGCCGGAACAGATTGGCGAAAAAGTGGCTGCCGCGCTGGTAGGCACATTTCTCGGCATCCTGCTTTGCTACGGAGTTGCCGGGCCGCTGAGCTCGAACATGAGCAAGACCGCCGACGAACACAACGAATACCTGCACGTGCTGCGAGTGCTGCTGCTGTCGTTTCTCAAGGGATCGGCGCCCATGATTGCAATCGAGATGGGTCGGCGCGCGATTCCGGCCTATGTGCGGCCCACGTTTGACGAGATGGAAAAGCACTGCAAGAACACT
>JBEKEQ010000205.1:0-5771 GCA_050013735.1 Occallatibacter sp. | reverse complement strand
ACCAATTCTTAGTCCCGGCGTCGGCTCCAGGGGAAGACCCTGCGGGCAGCGAGCCGGCCACAACAGGCAGTGAGGGGAGTTTCAAGTTGAAGAGGACGTTCTTGTTTTCGATCTTGGCCATGGTTCCGGCCGCGCTCATGCCCCTGGCGGCCACCAGCCAGATCATCAAGCCTCCCAAGGCCACGACAGAAGGCGGCGAAGCCGTCTACAAGTACCAGGCCTATGCCGGCTACGCTTACACCAGCCTCAACCAGGTGAACGGATCCCGTTACGGATTGCAGGGCGCGAGCTTGTCGGTAACCCGGAACTTTGGAAAGTACTTTGGCCTCACTGCCGAAGGCGACGCCTACGAGGTCCCTCTCGGGTCGCCCGTGGTGCAGACGCAGGGCAACACTGTAACGCCCTCTGAGGAGGCGGTGTTCTTCGGACCCGAGATTCATGCCGAAATCTACGGACGCTACAGCGGCTTCGTTCATGGGCTGCTGGGCGGGGAACACATCGGCGGCTATGGCCAGTCTCCCAACATCTCCTTTGCGGGCGGAGCCGGCGGCGGCATGGAATATACCGTGACCCCGCGCTTTGCCGTGCGCGCCTCCGGTGACGACATTCTCTCGTCGTTCACCGTCATCAATCCTTATCCAGGGGATTCTCCGCACAGGACGCGCAGCTCCCGCGCCAGTATCGGCATTGTCTACAGGTTCTGAGGGGCGCTATTACGAGCCAGCATATGTCATGGTCTTCCCGGCCAGTCCCGGGCACCGTGATAGATGTGGAGGATTTGGATAGTTGCCTTCGTCACCTGATACACGACGATGTAAGGTAAACCGGGAACCACGAGTTCCAGTGTATTTGGGATTCTCCCTAACCGGCCCCTGGAGGGCAAGAGGTCAAGGGAATTGGCGGTGTCGAACAGTGTCTTGGCGACGACCAAGGCCGTCGACTCACTGTCATTGCGGATGTAAAGGGTGATTTCTTCGAAATCCTGCGCGGCGGGGGCGGTCCATCGTACTTGCATCAACGCGGCCCTCGGATGGCTTCAGACCTTGAGCGCGCGCTCCACTTTGGCCCAGACCTCTGAAGTTAGAACGAAATCGCCTCGGGCGGCTGCTTCTAGGCCAGCTTGAACCCCTGCATGAAAGCGGCCCTCTTCGGTCAGGTAGAGCTCCACGGCTTCACGCGCCAATTCATCTGCACTTCTGCCGGTCTGGTCGGCGATGCGAGAAAGCTGGGCTTCCTGTTCGGGGCTGAGTTGCACTGCCATACCGCGAGATTAGGATCATTCCGGTTGGGTGTCAAATCTGGCCCTGTCTGTTTAGCCTTCTTCCGCCTCGCGCAGCTTGGAGATTACCGTGAAGTCTTCGAGTGTGGTGATGTCTCCCTTGATCTCGCCAGACGTGGCGAGCTCCCTGAGCAGGCGCCGCATGATCTTACCGGAGCGGGTCTTGGGCAACTGCTCTGTAAAGCGAATATCGTCCGGCCTGGCCAGCGAGCCGATCTCCTTTGAAACCCACTTTCGCAACTCGTCCTTCAACTCATCGCTGGGATAGTTGCCGCTTTCGAGCGAAACAAACGCGGAGATCGCCTGGCCTTTCAGCTCGTCCGGACGGCCCACAACCGCGGCCTCGGCCACTTTGGGATGCGCCACCAATGCCGATTCCACCTCCATGGTTCCCAGGCGGTGGCCGCTGACGTTGATCACGTCGTCCACCCGGCCCATCAGCCAGAAATATCCATCGGCGTCCTGGCGCGCGCCATCGCCGGTGAAGTAACTGCCGGGCACGTCGCTCCAGTAGGTCTTGCGGTAGCGTTCGGGGTCGCCATAAACCGTGCGCGCCATCGAGGGCCAGGGCTTGCGGACAATCAGCAGGCCGCCGCTTCCGGCAGGCACCGGCTCGCCCTCTTTGGTCACCACCTCCGGCTGAATGCCGAAAAATGGCCGCGTCGCCGATCCGGGTTTTGTGGGCACCGCGCCGGGAATCGGAGCAATCATGATGGCGCCAGTCTCCGTCTGCCACCACGTATCGACGATCGGGCAGCGGTTGTGGCCGATCTTCTCCCGGTACCACATCCACGCCTCGGGATTGATGGGCTCACCCACCGTCCCCAACAGGCGCAGCGAGTCCAGCTTGAATTTTTCCACGTACTGGTCGCCCCACTTGATGAATGCGCGGATGGCCGTGGGAGCGGTATAGAAAATCGTCACCTGGTGGTCGTCTATGATCTTCCAGAAGCGGGAGAAATCCGGCCAATTCGGCGCGCCTTCATACATCAGCACGGTGGCCCCATTCTGCAGCGGCCCATACACCACATACGAGTGCCCCGTGACCCAGCCAATATCGGCTGTACACCAGTAAACATCCTCGTCCTTCATATCGAAGACGTATTTGGTCGTCAGGTAGGTCTGCACGGCGTAGCCGCCGGTGGTGTGTACCAGTCCCTTTGGCTTGCCAGTCGTTCCGGAGGTGTAAAGAATGTAGAGCTGGTCCTCTGAGTCGAGCGGCTCGGCCGGGCACTCGGGCGCAGCTGCGGCCATCAGGTCGTGCCACCAGTGGTCGCGGCCCTCCACCATCTTCACCTCGCTGCCGGTGCGCCGGTAGACCACCACATGCTTTACGGTCGGGCAAGCGGCCAGGGCCTCGTCCACAGTGCGCTTGAGCTGGATTTCACCTCCGCGCCGGTAGCTCGAATCCTGGGTCAGGATCGCTACGCACTCCGAGTCGTTCACCCGGTCGGCAATCGCATTGGCGGCAAATCCTCCGAAGATGACGGAGTGGACCGCCCCAATGCGCGCGCAGGCCAGCAGTGCAATGGCCAGCTCCGGCGTCATGCCCATGTAAACAGCCACGCGGTCGCCCTTGCGAATGCCCAGATCTTTGAGCGCATTGGCAAACTTCTGCACTTCGGTGTGCAGCTCGGCGTAGGTTAGCCTGCGCACCTCGCCTGGCTCGCCTTCCCAGATGATCGCGGTCTTGTCTCGACGAGCCCCCAATGCGTGGCGATCGACGCAGTTGAAGCTTAGATTCAGCTTGCCGCCGACAAACCATTTGGCCCACGGCAGATCCCACTCGAGCACCTTGTCCCAGGGCTTGAACCAGTGCAACTCCTTCGCCGCATCCGCCCAGAAGCTTTCCGGATCTTCGATGGACTGCTTGTAGAGCGCCTCGTATTCGTCGAGACTCTTGATGTAGGCCTTGGCGCTGAACTCTTCCGGCGGCGGAAAGACGCGGTTCTCGCGCAATGTCGAGTCAATATCCTGATTGGCGATCGGAGTGAAGGGCAGGGAAGACATGAAGGCGTCCTTTTTTTGAGAGAGATATCAAAACGCGTGTGAGGCTCCGAGGGAAAGCCTTCCCGCGGAGATTGCGCATGGGTGCCACTTTACAAAGACGGGCATACAAAGGGCAAGTTGCGTTTGATGGTCCGCCGTAGAATGACGGCAAAAATTGGGAGCAACGAGCGGAATCCGGAACGGGAATAAGATAAATTTACAGAGGTATCGGCGCGAGCCCATCCGTTCTCATTCGCTATTGATGAGCGACCTCGGACCTCCGGCCGGGAGGCAGCCTGCAGATGCTTCTTGAACTCGGCAAAGCGGTTTCATTCCTGCTCAGCATTCTGTCACTCTATCCGGTGCTGATGAGCGCATTCTTTGTGCCGGGAAGCGGATGGCGGGAACGGCTGGCCATGGCTCTGCTATGGGTGGCATTCTCAGCCTCGGTGTGCTTTGCCAGCGGCTTGCTGTTTAGCTGGCCCTCGCGGGCCAATCAGGATGCGCGTCAAGCGCTGCTGGCGACTCTGCCGGTGCGGTTGTTCTTATTGACTTTGGCGGGGATGATCGTTCTTTTCGCGCTCTCCTGGTACATCGAGGAATATTTTGTGCCCTTTATGCGGCACGATTGCTGCCGGCCATGAGCGCCTCCATGCGGATGGCGAACGAGTTGATTTGAATCGCGATCAACGTGCCTGCGAGGCAGCCTTCTTATGCGCATTCACATAATCCCGCAGCGCGGCATTGATCCGGCTTTGGTAGCGCCGCCCCGTCCCGCGGAAAAATTCAATTACATCGGCATCCAGCCGCAGCGTGATCTGCTTCTTGTTCTCCGCCGGAACAAGATCGGAGACGCGCCGCCAACCAGTGCGCGGCAGCGGCGGAATGTCACTGTAGTCGATGTCCTCGTCGCGCATCTCCTGGAGTTCCTTCCAGGCCTCCTGTTCCTCGGCAGTCAAAGTAGGAGGATTTTCCGGATCAAGCCGGTGCACCACCAGTCCAGTAGGTTCATTGCTCATTCGTGTCCGCCCTTCGTGCGGAAATCAATCGGATACGCTCTCCGCGCTCAGTAAAGACCACAGAAATGATCGTCTGTCTAACTCGCCCCAGTACGATCCGCCGTTCCTCGCCGTGTCCGCTGGAGATGTCCGGAAACTCAAGCCGGTTGCCATCCTTGAAGGCCTCGCAAGCGATCGGAAATGGGAGCCTGTGTTTGCGCAGGTTGGCCTGGGCTTTCGCGGCATCCCACTCGAACTCCACGCCATTTGGCGTATGCCAATACACCGTCCTCAATTTTCATTCATCGTCGCTTTCCCTCCCGGTTCGTGCAGCGAATGTCTGCACGCCTGACGTCTCCCAGCGTCCGCACCAGAATACCACAAATGAATCTCCATATGTAGCTACGCAGGAGAACTCAGATCATTGAGGCCGTTTTCTTCGCTACGCGTACCGCTTCTGGTGCCAGATCCACGCCGTGCGAACAATCTCATCCAGCTCGGTGTACCCCGGCTTCCAGCCCAGCTCCCGGATCGCCTTTTCCGAGCTGGCCACCAACACGGCTGGGTCGCCCGCGCGGCGTGGATGGACTTCAGCCGGGATGGGATGGCCGGTGACGCGGCGCGCCGATTCGATGACCTCGCGCACGCTGAAACCATGGCCGTTGCCCAGGTTGAAGATCAGCCGGTCCTGCCTCTCTAGCGCATCCAGCGCCAGCAGATGAGCATCGGCCAGATCGGAGACGTGAATGTAGTCGCGGATACAGGTCCCGTCCGGCGTAGGGTAGTCGTCGCCATAAATGCCGATCGACTCCCGCCGGCCCAGCGCAACGTCCAAAACCAGCGGAATCAGGTGCGATTCCGGCTCGTGCGCCTCGCCGCGCGTCACGCCGTTGGGTCCCTCGGGCGCTCCGGCCACATTGAAGTAGCGCAACGAGGCATAGCGCAGCCCGTGAATGCGGTTAAGCCATGTGAGCATGCGTTCGACCATCAGTTTTGACTCGCCGTACGCGTTCGTCGGGAGAAGGCGAGCACCTTCCTGAATAGGAACGGATTCCGGTTCCCCATAAACGGCGGCAGTGGAGGAAAAAACCAATCGGCGCGGGCCGTGGGCCAAAATCGCCTCCAGCAGGCTCAGCGTGGACGCGGTGTTGTTGCGGAAGAAGATCTCCGGCCGCACCATCGATTCGCCGGCCTCGATAAGGGCGGCAAAGTGAAGCACGCCGTCAAAGGGTTGGCCCTGGTCTTTGGCTGATATGAAAAGCTTTTCAAGCGCTGCCCGGTCTGCCAGTTCTCCCTCGACAAAATCTGCTCCCTTCGGCAGCAGGTCTCGGCGTCCGTGACTAAGGTTGTCAAAAATGACCGCCTGGTGTCCGTTTTGGGCAAGCAAACCCGCCACTGTACCACCTATGTACCCGGCGCCGCCTGTCACCAATATCTTCACAAAAGGGCTATCCTTTCCTGAACGCTTTGGTTTACCTTGAGTCTATTACAGTAGGCAGCCCGCG
>JBEKEQ010000204.1:0-5804 GCA_050013735.1 Occallatibacter sp. | reverse complement strand
TGGCTTTCAGGTGCCAGGGCTTCACGTCATCACCGGTAAGGCCGTTGGATTTGTAGGCGAGCCGCATCAAAGCCTTTGGGTCGCTGGGCATCGTGACGGCGGCGGCGGTGCCCTGCCCAAATGTCGGCAGGCTGAACAGGCCGAACGTGGCGACGCAAAAGAGGCCGATGCGGCGCAGCAGCGGCTGAGCGAGGGTCATTTTTCGCATTGCGACAACGATAGCACGGGTCGCTTGGACTGTCTGTGACAGAACTTGAGAATTGACATTCGAGGATTAAGGTCGTTGAGTTGGACGAGTTCCTCGCCGCCACACACAAGCTTATGGACGAGGGGGAACGAGCTGAACTGGCCAATTTTCGCGTGATCGACCGCGAGCCAGAAGCCGCTCAGTGGGCACTGCGTATAGGCTGATTCAGCGGCCAAACTTTTTGCTCCCTGGATGAACCACGCCTATACTTGAAACAAAGAGGCAAGCGTCGGAGGTCCTCGTGGACTACTCGCAGATCATTACCATCGACCCGGACAAGCGTAGCGGCAAGGCTTGTATTCGCGGCCTGCGCATCACCGTTTACGACGTGCTGGAGTACATGGCCGGTGGCATGAGCCAGGAGGAGATACTGGCCGACTTTCCCGACCTCACCGAGACAGACATCCGAGCCTGTCTGGCATTCGCGGCGGATACCGGAGGCGGAGGCTCATCATCATGAGCAAGGTTGGCGACAGCATCCTTCGAGGACTCGAGCAGGCCCTCGCCATTGCAAATGGAACCGCCAAAAAAGGCACCTACATCGTCCATATCCCGCCCGAAATCGACGTGAAGGCGATCCGCAGCCGCCTGGGGATGACGCAGCAGCAGTTTGCCACTTGCTTCGGCTTCAACATCACTACGTTGCGCCATTGGGAGCAGGGCAGGCGGGTTCCCGACGGGACGGCGCGCGCTTATTTGCGCGTGATCGACCGCGAACCCGAAGCCGCGCAGAGAGCGCTGCGGATCGCGTAGTTTAGCAAAACAGCTGACCTTTTGCACAAAATTACGCGCCCGCGGGGCATAATGTGAACTGAAGAGGGCGTGACGCTCCCGGCATCGAAGCTGGCATCGGGAATGGTGTCCTCCACCCCGCGACCAGCGGCATAAGTCCTTTCATCAGACGTATCTGCGGACAACTGCTTTATTATGACGGATTTGCAGCGGCGCGTGTCGCCTAAGCCCATGAAAGCAATCCACTTGTTTGCAGAGATGGGGTCGGGGTGGGGCTGTTCACGCGTTAACAACGTGATCGCCCGTTCCGATCTGGTTCCAACCGCATCGCGTGGGATAGAGTAGCACCAGCGGGATTTACGGCTGGCCATTCACTCAAAACCGGTTAGCCGCGGTACGCGCCCCCATGCCGATGCGCTTTCGAGCTCGATCAATCCGCCTTGCCGCCATCCTTCCTCCCGACGGGGAAGCGGTTTCGCGCCCCATTTCAGCTTTCGGCGCACTTGATTGCCCCGGCCCGGTGGCAACGGGACCCGGACACGGCCTCTCCCGTCCCAGCCTGCCGTTCCACGTCGCGCTGTCCGCGGATCCCTCATCCGGGCCCCGTTCCTCCCAGCCCCCGAACAGCCCCCCAGGCGGGAATTCCAGCCCTGAAACCCCCGGCAAGGCGCAACCTTCCGCTCCGGATCGGGTTCCAGAAGATATGGCGACCATGGTCCTGGACAAATCGGCCCTGGGAGCGGGTGCGGCGTCGCTGCCGGACCCAGGAACAGACATTCATCTGGGCGGGCTGGCCGCCCTGGACCCAGCCAGCGACGCGGCGGTTATGCTGCGCGTGGCTGCGGGCGACGAATCGGGCTTTAATTATCTGGCGCGGAAATACCACCGGCCCATGATTCACTTTCTCTTTCGCATGGTCCACAACGAGGCCATTGCGGAAGAACTGGCGCAGGAGGTGTTTCTGCGCGTTTACCGCTCGCGCGAGAGCTACCGGGCCGAGGCGAAGTTCACCACCTGGCTTTACCGGATCGCGACCAACCTGGCGGTGAACCACGCGCGCGACACCCGCCATGAGCGGGCGGCGTCGACGTTGTATTTGGACGCGCCGGACGAAGAGTCAGGCACCACGCCGGATGTGGCCGACGATGAGCCGAATGTGGAGCAGCGCCTGCTGCGCGACGAGCGGATGAAAGCTATTCGTACGCACGTGATGGCCCTGCCCGAGCGTCAGCGGATGGCGGTGCTGATGCACAAGTACCAGGGGATGGATTACCGGCAGATTGGAGAGGTGCTCAAGTTGAGCGAGTCAGCGACCAAGTCGCTGCTCTTCCGCGCCTACCAGACGCTGAGGGACAAGTTGAAAGATTTTGTGTAAGGGGAAACATGCCGGGCTCGACCGGCAGAAGTGGGGTGGTACCGATGGAACCGATGAAAACGAATTGCGCTGGGATTGAAACCAGGTTGGCAGACCTGCTGCTCGATCCTGAAGCGGCGCCTGCCAAGGTTCAGGCGCATGTTGACGCGTGTGACCACTGCCGCGCGGAACTCGACGATCTGCGCGCGACAATGGCCTTGATGGATACGTGGGAGAGCCCGGAGCCAAGCCCTTATTTCCTTTCCCGTCTGGATGCGCGGATGCGCGAGGAGCGCGCTGCGCAACCGGCCGGCTGGGTTGCAACCTGGTTTGCCCGGCTGCGCGATCGTGTGGACTACGGGCCGGCGATGCATGTTCGTCCGCTGGCCGCCATGGCGCTTACTGTTGTGCTTCTCATTGGCGGCGGCACTTACCTAGGCGTCACCGATTGGAACCAGCCGGTCAACCCTCCGGGGCAGGCTGTAGTGCATGATTTGCAGACGCTCGATAACAATGCCCAACTGCTGGATCAGTTGGAGGCGCTTTCGAGCAACAACGAACACGGAGACTAATTGCGGATTCCTGGCGTTTGAACGCAGGGCTGGGAGAAATTTGTGACTGGGACACACAACGTGGCAATCGCTCGAAGGGCGCGGCAGGCTGCTGCCGCCGCACTGATGGCGGTCGTGTGTGTCTCCGCTGCCTGGGCGCGCGGGCAGCGCAACAGTGCTCCCGCGCCTCGTTCCGCTGCTCCGGCCGCGCATTCTCCTCAGCCCCAGCGGAACCAGCCAAACAACAGGCCCCCCAATCAGAATCGGCCCGGCCCGCAAGACAGGCCCCAGGGCAATTACGGCCCGCGTCCGGGCTACGGTTATCCGGGAAACCAGGCACGTCCCGCCTATCCCGGTCCGCCCTACCTGGGGCCGCGCTATGCTCGCCCCGCTGTTCCGGGATATGCCTCTCCCACCAACCCTCCTCCCGGCCACCTGGGCGACTGGCTTAATCGCCACGGCAATGTGCCCGTGCAGGACCAGGAGCGGATGCTGCGGAGCGACCCCAGCTTCAACCGGCTCAGTCCGGCTGATCAGCAGCGGGTCATGCAGCAGTTGCATCAAGTGAACCAGATGCCCGAGGAAGCTCGCCAGCGCCGCCTTGCCCGCGCGGAGATGATCGAGCATCTCTCGCCTCAGGAGCGGATGCAAATCAACATTTCCAACCGCCGCTGGGCCTCTTTGCCTCCTGACCGCCAGGCACTGATGAAAAATGCGTTCCGCGATCTGCGCGCCGTTCCACTCGATCAGCGCCAGACGGTGCTCAACTCCAGCCGCTACCAGGGAGTTTTTTCCCCCGAGGAGCGCGGCATTCTCTCTGATTTTCTGCGCGTCGAGCCTTACCAACCCGCGCGGTAACCGCGCACCCCCCGCAGAGATGCCTAAGCTACAATGGAAGATGGGCCAAGGCCCATCTATCTTGCGGAATCACCGCAATTACAGCAAGGAGCTTTAAATCTTATGGCGATTCCCGCCACGCAACTACGTCCCGGCATGATCATCAAGCACAACGACCAACTGCACTCGGTCTTCAAAGTTGAGCACCGCACGCCCGGCAACCTGCGCGCTTTCATCCAGGCCAAGCTGCGCAACCTCAAGTCCGGAGCCATGTTTGAGCACCGCTTCCGCTCCGCCGACGCCATTGAAAAGGTCATCGTCGACGAGATTGCCATGGACTTCCTCTACGCCGACGGCGACGATTACTACTTCATGAATCCCGTGGATTACGAGCAGACCGTGCTCAAGGGATCCACCCTTGGCGACGCCATTGAGTACCTCACGCCCAACCTGCAAATCAAGGTGAGCTACCATGACGGCCAGGCAGTGGGCATCGATTTGCCCGCCGCGGTCGAGCTGGAAGTGGTCGAGACCGAGCCCGGCCTGAAGTCCGCAACCGCCTCCAGCGTCTCCAAGCCCGCGCGGACAGAGACCGGTCTCGTCGTCCAGGTTCCCGCGTTCATCAATGAGGGCGAAAAAATCCGCGTAGACACCAGCGAAGGGGCTTACCTTAGCAGGGCATGAAAGGGGCTATGCAAGACCATGAATCGCGAAGATTTTCAGCAGCTCGCCGAGTCGAGGCTCAAGGAAGCCAGAGCTTTACTGACCGCTGAACTACCGGACGGCGCATACTACTTGGCAGGGTACGCGATTGAGTGCGCGCTGAAGGCGTGCATTGCAAAGAGAACGCAGCAACATGATTTATCCGGATAAGAAACTCGCGGATAAAAGCTATACCCACGACGTGGAGCGGCTGCTGGATGCCGCCGGTCTTTCTGAATTACTGAAGAATGATCTTGCCACGAACGAGGAGTTGGAGTTGGACTGGGAAACCGTTCGAGAGTGGTCCGAACAGAGCCGGTATGACTGCTTCGAGGGCGATCCGAGAGGCGGTTTGGCTACCGCTCAGGTGTTGGTAGACGCCGTAGAATCGGAGAAAGGCGGGGTGTTGCGATGGATCAGGCAATCCTGGTGAACTTCGACATCGAAAACGGAAAAGAAGTGGTCGATGCGCTTGATCGGGAAGGCAAGACTCCCAATGTTGCTCTCTGGGCCAAGCTGCCAGACTACGAGAATTGGAGATTGGTTATCGCTTCGGATCGCCTCGACCAATCGTCGTCGCGCTCGGGCTACACCGAAATTAATTCGGCGCTGAAGAAGGCCGGGATTCCGATGCACAGAAAGCCATCGATTTTTCTTAGATCGATGGATAAGCCATTCATTCAGGCTCTCCGCAACGCCTTTGCCTCCGCTGCCGATACGTACGGAATGCGTCTTGGAGGCCAGATGTTTGGTGATCAATATATCAAGGATGCCTTCGTCTATCGTATCCGGTGAGGTGCGCCGAATCCCTGGTCGAAAAACCACCGCTTCCCAGCGGTGGTTTTTCATTGTGGGACCTATCCTTGGTTGCGGAGGAATTCCCAGTCATGGATCGTCGCAAATTCCTGCAAGCCAGCCTGCTCAGCGCCGCAGCTGCCGCCTCTGCCGCCGCGCCGGAGAGCGCGCTCTTTGCAGATGCCCCCGCGCCTGCGCCGCAAGCGCAGCCCCGCAAAGAGCAAGTGGATTTCGACTATGCATTTGCGCCGCCGCACCGCATGACCGTGGCGCGCCCCGAGGCAAGCGAAAAGACGCTGCTCGATCTGGAGCCGGGTTTGCTCACCCTCTCATGGTCTTACAACGATTTGCGAAAGGAGCCTCTTTGCATCTTCAAGCCTCCGCGGACCGCCTGGCGCATCAAGGTGCAACCCCTTCTCGACGGCAAGCCGATTCTCGACAGTAGTTGGAGGCGTGGCGAAGACTATCTGCCCATGCTCGACAACCTCTATCGCCATACGGAGGGAACCGTGCAATTGGAAGCCGTCGGCGCCGTCACCGGTGCTTTGCTGCGAGTGACGGCGCACAACGCGGATTCCAGGGCGCA
>JBEKEQ010000203.1:0-5943 GCA_050013735.1 Occallatibacter sp. | reverse complement strand
ATTGTCCAGCAAGGTGTGATCGAAGACACCGCAACCTTCGTGTAAGCGGTACAGTTTGTGCCTGCCTTGCAACTGGTGGGGAGAACAAAGCTGCTATCGGTGCCGCCACTGCCCGAATCGCATCCGCTCGACTCCGAACCGTAGGCGACCGCGTAGACCCTGGTTCCCTGGTAGGTGGCGTAATTGGCCGCCACAATGGCCTGCTGGCACTGGTCGATGGTAGATGGATAGAGCCCGGAGGTGGTGGAGACGGCGTTGCCGTTGACATCCGTTGACGCCATATTGGTGGACTGCGCCTCGCCGTCGCTGATGATAATCATCACGTTTTGCGAGCCTGTATTGTTGGCTGCCATTTCAAGCAGCGCCGCCTGCGCCGCATAGATTGTGCCTGCATAGTAGGTTCCCGCGCCGCCCTTGGAGTCCATTTCGCAACTGGACCCGCTGCTTCCGGCGCCCACTGCGATTGAGAGGTCGGAACCGGTGGAGAGCGAACTGGCGAAATCTCCGCTTCGGAAATCGCTTAGGAAGCTGGTGACCTGGTAGGTTGGCGTGCTGTTGCCTACCGTGCCCGATGACCCTGCCGGCTGGTAGCCGGAGGTGTCGCTCGCCCCAGGCACCGCGGGAAAGGTGTACGGTTGAACCGAAATCTGGCTACTATTGCAGCCGTACTCGTCGGCAATCGTTCCATTGGTGATGTTGGGGAAGGTGAAGATGGCCACCTGGTCAACTGGATTGGTGGCCACGCCACTCTTGCTGACCGTGCATGTTGTGGATCCCGCCCAGCAAGGGTAAAGCTCATTCAGCAAGGTCTGCACACCGCCCAGCGCACAATCGAATCTCGACTTGCCGCCGCAGTCGGAATCCGTAGAATTCATCGATTGCGTCGAGTCCAGAACAATGGCCACGTTGTACGGGGTCATTACCGCGCCGCGCATGGCCGCGGTCGACTCCGCCGTGAGGGTGATGGAGGGAATATACACGATGGGAAGGAAGTAGGTGGGAACCGTGACCGTCTGCTTCACCTGGACGGAGTTTGCATTGGCCGGAGCCACGCACGCTTCGCCATAGTTCTGCAGCGTCTTCAGGCAATTTGCCTTCGGATATCCGGTGGCCATGGTTACGTTTGGCAGGTTTGAAAAGGCGTTATTGTTCCCCTGCACCGAGCTAAACGCCGTTGCCTGCGAGGACCACGTGGAGTTGGGCAGCTGCTGCGCTCCCGCCAGGGCCGACGCATCGGTTGAAGCTACAAGCTCGCGATAGGCGATGAAGGTGTGGCCGATGTCCAGCACCAGTCCGCTCATGGCGAGCATGCAGGTCATGACTAGAACGGCCCACAGGAGTGTCTGGCCGCTTTGATTTCTGAGCAATCTGAGGAAGAAGAACTTGTTCCGTTTTCTCATTGAACCACCTCCGCAATCTCCGACTGAAGGGTACACGACGGGATTGGTAATTTATACGAACTAAGACTGCAAGGGTATTGCACTTCTACCAGGATATTCCCGCCCGCCAGCAGTTCGCCGGCCGAGCCTGTACTGGTGCTGGTGGCAGAACATGTCATTGCCGATCCTTTGTACGGACCGTAGGTATTGGTGGCGGGACTGTCGCCGGTGCCCGTGATGGTCAGGGTGAAGGTCATCTGCGACGCTAACAGGGTGGGCGCGGCATTGGAAACCTGGGTGTAAACGTCCAGGCACGGGTTGGTGGTGTTTCCCCGCTGCAGCGACTCGTACTTCGCGCCGGTTGCGGTTGCCTCAGTCAGCATGATGTACTGATTCACCGCCAGGCCGAAGATAAGCATGCCTGTGGTCAGGGTGAGCATGATCGGAAACGCCACGGCCATCTCAACCAGCGCCTGTCCCGCGCTACCGGAGCGAAGGCTGGCGCGAATCCGGCCGCCGATGGATCGGCTTTGCCGGTTCTCCGCTGGCGCGTTGCCGGACCATGCCGCACGGCCGAGCCCGCGCACCAGCATCACGGTTCGGTTGCGCAACTTGCTCAGGTTCTTCATCGTTTCATCCTCCTTATATTGCCGGCTGGGGGAATGCCTGCTCGACAATACTTCCACTACGAACTGTTCTTCAAACTTTCGTTCATCCAGGCGGGTCGCCCCGCAATCCCATTTAGCTGCCCTTCCTAAGCCGCTGCAGAAATTGATCCAGTTCCGCCCTGCCCACGGAGCCGCCCATTCCAGCCTTCTGACGCCGCCCGTCAGCACCTTCCTGCAAAATGAACTGCATCCCCACCCCGTCGTTTCCCAGGCGTACAGCCCTGGAATGAACTGAGATCGAGCGCTCAGAGCTTTCTTCCCCTTCGTCTGTCTTTGTGAGCACCATCAGGACGAGGGTGCCGGGGTACCAACGCTCCTCAGTGACGATGTACAGTCCCGTGGAACTGATGTCCTTGATATTGTGAGCCTCAGGAGGCCCGCCAGTCCAGTAATAAGCGGCCAGGCCGGGCGAAGGCTCGCGAGGAGCTTTTCTCGGATCGGGGGACCACCAGCGCTCAAGCCAGCTGCGCGGCGGCCTGGGATCCTTGAC
The DNA here is from genome assembly GCA_050013735.1 of Occallatibacter sp. Lineage (GTDB taxonomy): Bacteria > Acidobacteriota > Terriglobia > Terriglobales > Acidobacteriaceae > Telmatobacter. Next base: position 3,406 of record JBEKEQ010000203.1, on the reverse strand, counting down.
TCCGGGTTTGATAAGCCCCATCTCATGGGTCTGGTTTGTCTTGGGGCGGATCGGCTGAGAGCGGTCCTCAAGCTGAAGTACGCCGGGCCCGCCGCTCCACAGCGGCCGTTCCCTTACCAAAGCGGCGCTTTGAATATCGGCAACGCCGCTACCCAGTCTGGAAAACCCTTCCAGGCGGCGCTCCATCTCTTCGGCCACGCAGAGCACCAACTGATCGCCCTGCTGAGTCTGCGACGAGAAAATGGAGTGGGCGGGCAATGCCAGGACGCTTGCCGGGTGCGGACTCGATGATGAGACGCGGAACGTGGGGAACGACTCGACGGCGTCGATGACCCGGCAATCGTCATCCAGATAAACCAGATCGAGGGGCACTCTCAGGCCAGCCTCGGGGATTCCCCTGAAAGGCGACAGCCAGAGTCCCTCGCCGGGCTTCAGCGCGAGGGTCGAAAACATATTCTGAAGGCTCGCATACGAGACATCCGCAGCAGTCACCTCCAGGCCGAGAAAGCATTCCCGAGTCTGGTTATACGCGCAATGTTTCCGTGATTCCATTCTCTCTCCAGACCTCGGCAACCGCTCCGCAACCGGTCTTCGTCAGAATTCCCGGTTGTTCATTTCACTGTGTCAAACAAACGCAATCGAGCAAGTTCTTCATTTCGCGCCTCGCGGCGATTAGCAATCCCGGCATTGCGTGACGGCAGCTTCGCGAAGACACAAACCCCCTCTCCCGCTGCCGGAACAGGGCACAGAGACAACGAATATCTGTGCGCCTTGGCTCCCAGCCAAAGGGGCAATCAACGCAGGCGAGTGGCAGTTACGGCCCCACCCGGCCCGCCAAAGCAATCTGTGCTACTTGACCCGGCTGCGCCGCCGCTGAATCAAGACGACCAAAATGATCACAAACAGCACACCGGCGACAATTTGAATAATCGTAGTGTTGCTCATGGCAACTCCTCTCTCTGAACAGCCTGTTTCACGCGCTCCCCAGTGTGGACGGGACACCGGCAGTGCCGGCGCCGAAGCGCGAGGCTCCCGGAGTTTACAATCGCCGGGCTGGTCAGCGGAGCTTGTGGTATTTCAAGACGCCACCAGCCCAACTGCGAATCGCTGACTACTTAACCCGGGTACGACGGCGCTGAATCAAAATGACCAGCACGATGACAAAAAGCACGCCGGCTGCAATCCGGATAATCGTGGTACTGTCCATATCGTTCCCTCCTTCCCTCAAAAATTACTGGGCACCGAAAAGCTGTTTGAAATTGCCCACCATCGAAATCACCGCGGGCCCCAGGGTGACCAGAAAAAGCGCTGGAAAAATAAAAAGAACTAGCGGAAAGATCAGCTTGATGGTGGTCTTTGCGGCTGCTTCCTCCACCGCCTGCACGCGCTGTGTTCTCAGGGTGTCAGAATGAACGCGCAAAGTCTTTGCCACGCTGGTTCCAAACTGTTCTGACTGAACCAGCATGGAGACGAGATTCCGCACGCAGTCCACGTCGGTGCGTTCCGCCATGTGTTTCCAACTGTCGGCACGGGGGCGGCCGGCACGCTGCTCAAGCACCACGATTCCCAATTCGTCGCACAACTCCGGTTGAGCCAGCTTCAATTCCACTGAGGTGCGCGCCGTGGCCTGATCCATGCTGAGCCCGGCTTCAATACAAATGATCAAAAGGTCGAGCACATCGGGCAGACCGCGCCGAATCTTGCTTTGGCGCTTCTTGATCCGGTTCCCCAGCCAGAAGTCCGGGCCCAGAAAACCCACGCCCAGGGCCACTGCATAAGCGAAAAACGGGCTGGTCCATCTGGTGACGCCTGACAAAAAGACCACGGCGCAAAGCAGCAGAGGAACCAGGACCTTGCAGCCGTAGAAGATTTTGACGGCCGATTCCTTGCGATAGCCGGCGCGGATCAGGCGCTGCAGCATGACGGAAACTTCCGCCTGGCTCTTGGGCAGCACGTTCTGGAACTGCTGCACCACACTGCCGATGGAAAGGCCCGTCTGCTGGATGGTGCCCATGATGGTTTTGGGCTTGGGGCGCGGATTGATTACCTCGGAGATCCGTTGCAGCATCGATTCGCGATAGAACAGCAGCATGCCGCCGCTCGCGATGAGCAGGAATACCACGAGAAATGCGAAGAACACGAATCCCAACTGCATGGGGCTTACCTCAAACGTCCATATTGACGATTTTTGAAATGATCAAGCCGCCGACCACGATCATGCCGGAAGCTATCCACATGAGCTTGACGCCGATCGGATTGGTCCAAAGAATGCTCATCATTGTAGGGTTGACAAAGTACAAAGCAAATCCCAGTACGACCGGGAGGAAGGTCAGGATCCACCCTGTAAGCCTTCCCTGGGCGGTGTGCACCGCAACCTGCCGCTTCAGGCGGAATCGCTCGCGAATGACGTGCGAGGTCTTATCCAGAACCTCGGCCAGGTTACCCCCGCTTTCCTTTTGAATGTTGATCGCGGTTGCGACAATCCTCAAATCCTGCAGTGGAACGCGCTTGAGCAGGCTCTCAAGTGCAGCAGTCAGTTCAAGACCGTAGTTCTGCTCTTCAAAGCAGACCTTGAACTCGGTGCCCACCGGGTCCTGGCACTCGCGGCCCACAAGGCCCATGGCGGCGATGAGGCTATTGCCGGCGCGCAGGGCGCTGACCATCAGATCGAGCGCTTCAGGCAAGCCTTTTTGAAAGTTGTTGAAACGCTTGCTGCGCTTCCACATGACCCAGCCTATCGGCACAAATCCCAGCGCCAGCCCGGCCAGCAGCGGTACAAAAATGTTGCCCATGCGCAGATAAATCAGATAGGAGGGAATCAAAAAGAAGAGCACCGAACCGGTGAGCAGGCCGCCAACGGACCATTTCATGTCAGCCTGGTTGAGCAGGGTGCGCAGGCGCGGGCCCGCTTCCAGATTGACCAGCTTCTTGTTGAGCCAGGGGATGGCGCTGAACGTTTCGCTTTTGCGAAGATTGACGATCTGCTCGCGAGCTTCGGGTGTTTCATTGGCCAGGGCGGTGTCGAGCGAGGCAATAACCTGTTTGGCTTCCCGTGAGGCCGTGGAACCGCCGGCCATCAAGATCAAAGCGACGACCGCAAACGCGCCGACGAAAACCAAAACAATGATCAATCCCATGTCTCTTCCTCCTTTCCGGTCAATTGACCAGCGTCTCCGTCTCGAACAGGCTCGATGGCAACACCATGCCGGAAACGCGAAGCCGGTCGAGGAACCGGGGACGGATGCGGGTTGGCTGAAAAGCGCCGATGACCCTTCCGTCGGGGCCGATCCCCTTCTTATTGAAAGTGAAAATCTCCTGCATGCTGATGACGTTCTCTTCCATGCCGGTGATTTCCGAGATGCTGGTCACTTTTCGTGTTCCATCGCTCATGCGCGAGGCTTGAACG
>JBEKEQ010000202.1:0-5969 GCA_050013735.1 Occallatibacter sp. | reverse complement strand
CGGCCTAAATCGTGCTTGACAATGCCTTCGACCTTATCGAGGGCCACCCGCCCCCGAAGTAGTCGTTGCCGGATTCGGCATCGCGTTCTTTGCCGGTGAAACGGGATGGCGGAAAACGCGGCGCTGTGGCACAAGCTGCGGAGTCTGTCATAACCATGCGGGCTTTCAATCGTAAGCCTGACGCGGCCCCGATTGCTACTTTAATCCGTCGGGGAGCAGATCGCGCGCGTCCGTACAATCTCCGAGGCGTGACAGAATGCCAAGATCAAACGCCCAGTCGTCACGTTTGCCTTGCTCGGAATATGCCTCGGTATCGATGATTCTTGCGCTTTCGATTGGGTGCGGGTAGTTGGGCGGAATGGTCGCAAAGTGGACTTCTTGGGCCAAATCTGTGTCTTGTCCTTTCGGCAGTTGCCTTCTCTGCTCCTCTGACACTTCTACCCGGCAGTGGTTGTCAACAGAAAATACCCCGATCTTTTCAGATAGCAGATCGTTCCTGAAATGCAGCGACACAATGAATTGCCGATAGGAGGAAAGATGCAAACCGGCGAGCCATCTGTTATCAAACGTGAATGCTTCGTACATTGCACCTGGTTTATCGAAAGCAAGACCACCAGAGTAGCGTCTATACGGCTCCAATATCCGCGCCACATCCTCTGTTGAGGTCCGTCCGACGCGGAGGTCAGTAGTCGCAGCCAGCAATTCGCTTGCTTTCTGTGCGTCGTGTTTTGTAATGAAAAGGCCTGCGGTCAGGACTCCCATGGTCAGTACGAGGATCCCGCCGATGAAAAACCAGAGAATGCGTAAATGCTTTGACATTGAGTACACCTCAGTGCTCTCCGGTGATTTCCGGATAGTCAGGTATCGTGCTATAGCCGTTTACCGTGACCTTAGATTCCCCAGCGTCTTTGTTTATGCTCTGAAAAGCCCAGTCCTTTCCGTCGTAATGAAGCAAGACGGGAATCTGTGACTTCGGGTTGTACATCAAATTAAATGGGGCTTTACCCAAAGGCTGAATTGTGAACCACTGCAATTTGTTCGACGCAGCCATCCCGCCATAAGAATCTCTCATCACGTTCGGGTCAAGGTCCGGATATCCCGGAGTCTGCGCTCTGTAGAACGGAATGGGGCCAATCGCTTCTCCGTTCATGCATGTGGTTCCGTTCGCGCCGCATTGCGATAAATGCTCGAACACCAGATACGACGCGCCAGGTCCGCTCTTCCCATTGGCATTCCTTAACCTCCAGTTGACTTCTATCGAGGAAGAATTGAGTCGATTGAAGCCCTGTGGGAACAGCCTGAGGTTGGAGTACTGAGAGAATGGAAACTGTGGAGGATCAACCAGGCAGGTTCCGGTACATCCGCCTCCACCCCCGCTTCCACTGGTTAGCCAGTGCCAGAACCTCTCCAGTAAGGCTCGTAACTCACCTTGAGTTGCATCTGGGGCTGCCCCGTCGAGTCCATCAGGATCGATAAATGCCAGAGGGTTATTGAATACATAAGCATAGCGATTCAAAGACTGCGGATTGCCGATGTTCCCGCCGATAAGGTCGGGTGATAGCCATCGTCCCATTGCACTTGCGTAGTATCGCGCCGGGAAGTAGTCGTTTCCTGATTCGGCGTCTCGTTCTTTGCCGGTGAACAGGTGTTCTGTGGGGGTGGGCCCGCAGCTTTCGCCGTCGCCAAAGGGCAGGCTGACGCATCTTTGCTCGATGACCCCGGCGAAGTCGGTCTGTACGCGGCGCGTGCCCAGCGGATCGTTCAAATAGAAGTGCAGGCCGTCTTTATCGTAAGTCGCCAGCAGGCCCCCGGCCCAGACGTTGCCGTGCTGCCAGATCACGGAGTTATTGGCGTCCACGCCCATTTCGGCGGCCTGCTCGCCCGAGGGGCCGAGGATGTAATCGTTGGTCGGCGTATAGCCGTTGGCCGAGGGGTCGCAGCTCATGGTGGTAATCGTGCCCTTGGGGACCCGCGTCCCTTCGGCATCGTAGATGTAGCCGGTCATGACCGCCATGCCGGTGTTAGAACCGAATGGGTAGCTGGCCACCGCGCAGATGCGTCCTTCGCCGTCGTAGAGATAGGAGCGCACGGTCACGTTGTCGGCAGTCACGTTGCCCGCCACGTCGTAATTGTAGTTCCCGCCGGTCAACTGATTGTTGGCATTGTAGGCCGCGGTGGGTGTTGGAACAGATGGCGGCGTCGGGCAGGCTGTGGGCTGCGCGCTTTGCGCCGTGCGGTTACCGAACTTGTCGTAGCTCCAGCAGAGGTACGTGCCCGTGTAACTGCCCCTCCAGCCGTTGCCCTGAAAGGGCTTGCCCCTGGACCTGCCAAATGCGGTCTCAAGAAGGACTGGAGGCTTTTGGCCACCGGGCTCCCAGGGCCACGGTCGGACTCAGCCGTGCCCGAGGCTGGCCGGTTAACTACTTTGGTAATCAAAAATCGAGAGCACACGAAAATCACCTGTTGCAATTCGCTTTTTATTCGCTATAATGCGCCCATGGCTGTTACAAGAAGGCAAAAAGAAGTCATCGATTTTCTCGAGACATTTGTGTCGCGCAATGGCTATTCGCCCTCGTTTGAAGAGATTGCGCGCGGGATGGGGCTCAAGAGCCTGGCCACCGTTCACAAGCATATTACGAATCTGGAAAAAAAAGGCCTGCTTGACCGTGTGCACAACCGCAGTCGCTCCATTGACGTGCTGCCGCCGGGCTCGCGTACCCGCTCCAGTGACAGGCTCCCGCTGGCCGGGCGCATCGCAGCGGGATTGCCGGTGGAGGCCGTCGAGACGCCGGAGAGCATCTCGCTCCATGACGTGGTCGGCAACCGCGACGTCTTTGCCCTCGAAGTGCGCGGAGACTCCATGCGCGACGAGCACATCATCAGCGGCGACTACGTGCTGGTTGAGCGCACTCGCACCGCCCGGCAGGGCGAAATTGTGGTGGCCCTGGTGCATGGCGCTGAAACAACGTTGAAGCGTTTTTATCCCGAGGGCAACCAGGTGCGTTTGCAGCCGGCCAACATGGAGATGGAGCCCATCTACGTGAAGGCGGCGGATGTGGCCATTCAGGGCCGTGTGCTCGGCGTTCTGCGCAAGTACCGCTAAGCAAGACGTTCTCAGCACATTCGGCTATGCTCCAGCTCCCTTCGCCTGCTATGGTGGCTATGCCACCGTACAATAGAGTCCAGGGGGAGTTGCCACGTGAGCAATGCCGGCGCGGGCCTGTTTGCAGGCGTTGATTTTGGCGGTACAAAGATCGCGGTCGCGGTTGCGGACGATCAAGGCAACATTGCGGCCGAAGCCGTGATTCCGACCTTGGCGCAGGACGGACCTGCCCAGGCGGTCGATCGGACTTGCCGGCTCCTTGACGATCTGTGCCGCGAGCACTCGCTTGAGATTCTAGCCGTCGGGGTCGGATTGCCGGGATTGGTCGACCGCGAAGCCGGCGTCATCGTCTTTCTTCCCAATCTTCCCGTGGAATGGCGCGGCTTTCCCATTGCCGCTGCTTTTCGAGCCCACTCTGAAAGACCTGTCTCCCTTTCCAACGATGCCCGCATGGCGGCCCTTGGCGAGTACGCCTTCGGTAATCGCTCCACCTCGCGCGACATGCTGTTCGTCACCGTCGGAACCGGCATTGGCGGAGGCCTGGTGTTGGACGGAAAATTGCGCCTTGGAGCCTTTGGCGCGGCCGGCGAAGTAGGCCATCACACCATACTTCCCCATGGAGCGCCTTGCAGTTGCGGCAGCCGCGGATGCCTTGAAACTCTCGTCAGCGGTCCCGCTCTGGCCGCCGCCGGCCGGGCTTTGATGCAAGAGGGCCGCGCGCCAAAGCTTGAAGAACTTGTAGCCGGCGACCCCGCCAAAGTCACCGCAACCCAGATGGCGATTGCAGCCGCGAACGGAGACGCCGCGGTTGCCGAAGCGATCCGCCAGGCGGCGGAATATCTCGGAGTAGGCGTCGCCAACGCGGTCACCATCAGCGCCGTGCGCAATGTGGTCATCGGCGGCGGCCTTTCCGTTCTCGGCGATTTGCTCCTCGAGCCCGTTCGCCGCGAGGTTCGCGAGCGTGTTCGCATGTTCCCATCGGACGTAGTTGAGGTACACTGTTCCGTCCTGGGAGAGAAAGCCGGCGCATTGGGCGGTGTCGCATTGGCCATCGAGGAGTACAAACTTACCCCATCCATTACCCCAGTCTGAATCAGGAGATAAAACATGACGAATTCTTACGATTATGAAGCCATTGCAAAGATGATCGACCACTCACTGCTCAACCCTTCCCTCACCACGCAGGAGCTGGAAGACGGCATCCAGTTGGCCATTCGCTACAACACGGCGAGCGTCTGCATTTTGCCCTACTACCTTGCCCGCTGTGCCCAGCTGCTTGCCGGAACCACCGTCAAGGCCAGCACTACCATCGGCTTTCCGCATGGCGGCCACACCACGGCCATCAAGCTTGCTGAAGCCCGCCAGGCTCTCAAAGACGGAGGCCAGGAGCTGGATGTGGTGATCAACATCAGCAAGGCCCGCAGCGGCGATTGGCAATATGTGCAGGACGAGCTTGCCCAGCTTGCCGCCGTCATTCACGGCGCCGGCCAAAAGATGAAGGTCATTTTTGAGAATGCCTATCAGGACGACGCGGCCAAGATTCGCCTCTGCGAAATTTGTGCGGCAGTTGGAGCCGATTGGGTAAAGACTTCAACCGGCTACGCGTCCAGCGGAGCCACGCTCGCAGATCTCGAACTGATGCGCAAGCACTCTCCTGCCAATGTTCAGGTCAAAGCGGCAGGGGGCATACGCGATCTGGATGCCCTGCTCGCCGTGCGCGCCATCGGAGTCAGCCGCGTGGGAGCTACGCGCACTGAGACCATGCTTGAGGATTGCCGCAAGCGCCTCGGCCTGGAGCCCATCTCTCATGCCCTTGCATCGGCGGCGCCGGCGGGTTACTAGCCGTGGACCGTGCGGATGCACAGGCGCTCGTGCGCGAGCCGATGTACCAGCAGATGAACGAGATTCTGCGCGCGCTGTTGAAGACCGGCGAGTTCGCAGACGGAGACCAGTTCCTGACCGAGAGGCAGGTTGCAGAGCGCTTCCGCGTCAGCCGGCCAACAGCCAACAAAGTTCTTGCCGCGCTGGTCTCTGAAGGACTGCTTCAATTCAAAAAGGGCGTGGGAACATTTGTCTGCCGGCCCCGGCTGAACTACGATGTTCAAACCCTGGTGAGCTTCACGCAGTTGGCAAATGAAGCTGGAAAAACACCGCGAACCCGCGTCCTGCAGTTCAAGCGGATCAAGGCCTCTGAAACCGAAGCCGAAGTTGCGTCCCGGCTCCAGGTTGACGGAAATCACCAGCTCTTTGTCATCACCCGGCTGCGCCTCGCCGACGGTGTTCCTGTCATTCTTGAAAAACGATGGGTTCCCGCCGACATCTTCTCTCCGCTCAGCCGAAAGGAGCTTTTAGGGTCCTTCTACGCGCTGTGCCGGGATAAATTCGGGCTGAGGATCGAAGAGTCCGATCAAACCATTCGCGCGGTAAAGCTCACGGGCCACGACGCAAGCGTTCTCGAAACTCAGAACGGCGCGCCGGCCTTTCTGGTTTCCGCCACCGGTTTCTCCGGATCGCAGCCGGCGTGGTGGGAACGGACGCTCTACCGAGGCGATGCCTATGAATTTCACCGCGCCAGATCCTCTCCCGGAAGGCTCATTCAATCTCCAGCAGAGTAAGCGCGGCCCAGGCGGGGGACCAAAAATTCCCGTGCGAGAAAGGGGACATAAATTGCTGCCAAATGTTCGTTGCAAACGATTCATTCGCGCCTGCGCGGCAGCGTTCTGCGCATTTCTCCTTGTTTCCGCGGCCGCGCCGTTTGCGGCTCAAACGCCGCCCACGCTGGTGCTGATGCACTCTCACATGGGCATTCGCATCGAGTACGACATAGGCGCCCAGCAGTTGAATCTGTGGATCTCTCCCTCGCCCA
>JBEKEQ010000201.1:0-7133 GCA_050013735.1 Occallatibacter sp. | reverse complement strand
CTGGCCGGCCGTGGGCGTGGAAAGACCGGTCAGCATGCGCAACATGGTGGATTTGCCGGAACCGGAGGGCCCCAGCAGGGCAAGAATCTCGCCGGGAACGATCTCCAGGTCGGTGGGGGAGATGACCTGGATGCGGTTCTGGCTGGGCTGGGCGTAGTATTTCTCAATTTTTTCGGCGCGAATGATGGGTTCGACGGCCTGGGGCCCGGCCTGGTTGGGAATCTCCGCTTCCTGCATGAAAGGTTCTCCGGTAAGGGTGATGGGTCTCGAAAGTCGGGGGTCCGCGCATTGGAGGCGCGGAAAGCATTGTTGCCAGTGTATTTGAATCCCGTTGCTGGCGGATGAATCTGAAGGCCGGGTGGGTGAGATTCGCGCCCCGGAACGGGGATTGAAGTCTCAGGCACGTGTGGACCTTGACCCGTAGCGGAAACCCGCGAACGCGGGGTATCATTGAGTTCAGGTGATTCGTCTCGCGCGGGAATTGTTCTCGACGGCGGATTGACCGGACCGCGAAGAATTAAGCCGCAAGAAAACGTCCTTTAGCCCCATTCATGCGTCCAGGAGAATATGACCGATAAGACTGTCAAGCCAAAGGTATTGGTTGCCGATGACGAACGGGTGATCGCTGACACGCTGGCCATGATCTTGAACCAGAGCGGCTTTGAGGCGCGCGCGGTTTACTCCGGCGAGTCGGCGTTGGAGGCAGTTCCGGTGTTTGCGCCGGATATGCTGATCTCCGACGTGATCATGGCCGACCTGAACGGCATCGACGCCGCCATCCGGATACGGGCTTTGCTGCCCCAAATCAAGATTCTGCTTTTCAGCGGGCAAGCCGCCACGGCAGACCTGCTGGAAAAGGCTCGTACGCGGGGTCACGAGTTCGAAATTCTGGCCAAGCCGGTGCACCCGCAGGATCTGCTGAACAAGCTGCGGGGATAGGTAAAGCATCTCCTGGGCGCGACGCTCGCGCCCAAGCCTGCTTTTGAGGGAGTGTTGCGAGCGGGTGCGGCGGAGCATCTCCGACCTTTGCCCAACCTGAAGGAGGCTTGCTACAAACCGACATTCGAGGAGTAGTCGGCCTCGGTGAGTGATTTGGCGATTTAGCGTAAACCGATCAGCCCAGGTCGACGGGACTGCCGCCCGTCTTAACCGGAATACGCCGTCGTCAGCAGGATGGCGGGCACTCCGATGGCCGCCGGCCAGATCCACAACCACATCGTATGTCCGAAGAATTGCGGCAACGTCACCGTGCTAAACGCCGTCCATGCCGCAATGTAACTTGCAATGAAATGCTGGAAGTGCTTGTACAGCCAGAGCCTCTTGTCCGTTGGCTTGCGCATGAAGCTGAGCAGGTGCATTCCCGATGCGCGAGTGCCGAGTGCGCCGAACAAGATAGCCACAATGCCCATATGCTGCACCAGCGCCGGACGCAACACGGTCAGCAACAGCAGCGCCACGGAAGAGAAGAAACAAGCCCCGGTTACGATCCAATCCACAGGCTGCGCGCCGGGGCCGGCGAGACTCCTGAGCTTCAGCACGCGATAGCCCGTAAACGCGAGATAAAACGACAGAATCGCTACCAGCGCCAGAAATAACACCGGCCGGAATAGTGCCATGGGCAACGCGGTCGCCGCCACCACACCCATGCACCACAGGTAAACCATTCCCCAGCGCTTATGCTGTTTGCCACCCTTGGCTGTGATCAGCGCTACGGGAGCAAGCAGAAAAGCACCGAAACCAGCCGTCACGTGGATCGTTAGCAGGGACTTCATCCAAATCGGATCGCCCGTCATGGTGGAGTTCTCCTTACTCGTTCATATCGTTTCCATAGCGTCTCAGGAATAAAAAAGTACGACCCTAGCCTGCGGATAAAAATCCTTACTCTTCAGCGAAGCACTTGATAAAGAAGCTCCTCGCCTCCATCAACATCTGCTCACGTCTTTGCGGGGACGAAGTAACGCGGACCATCGCCAACACCCCCGCCATACTGGGGAACAGCAACCTGCACTTCGTGAGTTTTTCTTCTCGCGTCTTACCAGGAATAAAAGGCAAAACCCGTTCCCGATACTCTTCCAGCAACGCCTCAATCCGTGTCCGCACTGACAACGGCTTTCGTGCGAACTCCGGCCCGAGGGCCGAAAGCGGGCAACCTGTTCCCAGCGAATTCGCGTGGCGCGCGCTTAAATAGCGTTCGATGATGGCCCGCAGAGCGTGACCTTCGGGCGCGGACTTTGCAACCTCCACCATACCGCTGCCCGCCTCGTCGACCGCTAGTGCCACTGCTTCAATGAAGAGGTCGTTCTTGCTGCTGAAATGTCGGTAGAAGCCCCCTTTTGTTAGGCCCGTCTTCTTCATCACCGTTCCGATGCCGCTGCTTCCTCCATGTTCGCGGAAAGAGCGAGCGGCCACAGAAAGAATATTCGCGTGGTTCCGTGCTTTGTGTTCCAGGGAGTATCGCATGGTTTTAGAGTACGACTGTACTCTTATGTCTGTCAAGGCCAGAATGGATCCTGCCAAACCAGCGCGCTCTTCTCCGGTATTTCAGCTGGTGGGCACCGTTTGACTGTCCTCAAAGCGCGAGATGTGGCTGCGCAGCGGCCAGCCCGAATTCCCGATTGTTGATGTCAGGCCAATGCCCTCATTGAGCATGAGTTGAGCCTCGGCCAAAGGATCGGTCCTGGAAAACGCCGCAGCGTCGGGGAATGTGGTCATTAGCGCCGGCGAGGGGGCGCAACGAGCTAGAGTTCGCGGCGGCCTTCCATGGCGCGGGCCATGGTGACTTCGTCGGCGTATTCGATGTCGCTGCCTGCGGGGACGCCGGTGGCTATGCGGGTGAGGCGGACCTGAAAGCCGCGCAGTGCGGCGGCGAGCCAGTTGGCGGTAGCTTCGCCTTCGAGGGTGGGGCTGGTGGCCAGGATGACTTCGTCCACTTCGCCGCGCTCAACGCGCGCCAGCAGAGTGCCGGTGCGCAGCTGGTCGGGGCCAACGCCATGCAGGGGCGAGAGCGTTCCGTGCAGGACGTGATAGACGCCCTGGTAGCCTCGGGTGCGCTCCACGGCTTCAATGTTGGTGGGCTCCTCGACAACGCAGACCAGGCGCTGGTTGCGCGTGGGGCTGGCGCAGTAGGCGCAGGGGTCGATATCGGTGACATTGTTGCAGACGGAGCAGAGGCGCAGGCTGGCCTTGAGGCCGCGGACCGCCTCGGCGAGGGCCGCAGCGTCGTCGTCGGTGGAGCGCAGGATGTGGAAGGCGAAGCGCTGGGCGCTCTTGGAGCCTACGCCGGGCAGCTTCTTCAACTCTTCAATGAGCCGGGCCAAGGGCTCGGCATAACGGGTCACGGGGTGGGCCTCCGGGAATCAGTGGACAGTGAACAGTGGACAGTGAACAGTGGCTAGTGAGCAGCTCGCAAAGAGCTATTCCAGCCCCGGCAGCTTGAGGCCGCCGAGCAGGCCTTGCATGCTGGACTGCATGGCCTCGTCGGCCTTGCGGCCGGCATCGTTGATCGCGGCGACGATGAGGTCTTCGAGCATCTCCACGTCGGGCTGGCTACTGCCCAGGCTCAGCACAGCGGAGGGATCGATGCGCAGCTTGAGGAGATCCTTTTTGCCGTTCATTTGCGCGGTAACGGCGCCGCCGCCGCTGGAGCCTTCAACCAGAGTCTGGACCAGCTTGCGCTGAACCTCCTCCTGCATCTGGTTAGCCTGAGAGAGCATTTCAGAAATTTTGAGCGGGTTGAGCATTGTGTCCTCCTTCAGGCGTGCTGTTCCCTTGGACGAAATCTATTTGTGCCGGAGATCGAGCACACTGCGGACCTCGGCCTTGAAGATCTCGCGGGCGCGCAGGACGAGCGGATTGGCGAGCGCCGCCTCTTGAATGCTGCCGGAAAGCGGGGCTGAGAGGACGGCGGGTTCCGGCGCTGCGCCGATTGCTTGATCGCCGGGGACCACCAGGAAACGCGAGGGCGCGCCCAGGCGTTGCAGCTCCTGGCGCATGATTTTTTCAGCCGCGGCGTTGACGGTCAAGCTGAGCATCTTTTTGCCCACGCCGGGGACTTCAATGCGCAGGCTGGAGCCGTCGAGGGTCCAAGCGCCCGTACCCAGCAACTGCGCGGCGGAACTGTGGCCGGCTGCGTCCAGCGCGGTTCCGATGGCTTGGCGCAGGGACTCCATGCTGGGAGGGGCAGCGGGTGTTGGAAGCGGGCTGCCGGCGGGTTCAGCGGCGATTGCGGGCGGGGGCGCGGGAAGTTCAAGCTCTGCAACCGGGGTTGAGGCGCCGGCTTGCTTGAGAGACGGACCGGAGCCCCAGCCGCCGCCGGAAGGGCCAAAAGGAGATGTGGGCGGAGTGGCCGGTGCGGGAGCAGTAGATGCGGGGCGCGACGGGTTGGCGGCGGGACGGGAAACGGGAGGCGAGGGAAGGCTGCGGACGGGCGAGCCGCCGGCTGCGCCGCTGAGGAGTTCCTCGATGGGCAAAAGGCGCTGGGCATGGATTAGCTTGAGCAGTCCCAGCTCCAGGTGGAAGCGCTGCTCCTGGCGGTAGTTCAGATCGTCGAAGGTGCGCAGGACGATTTGCAGGTTGCGGGTCAGCTCTTCCTCAGAGAAAAGAAGGGCGGTGCGAGTGGCGCGGGCGCGCTCGTCGCCGGAGATTTGGAGCAACTCGGTTTGTTCGCCGCCCAGCTTGGCCATGAGGGTGTTGCGCAGATAGCGGACCATCTGGCGGGCGAGAGATGAGGGGCTGTGGCCGGCATTGACCAGCAGGTTCAATTGCTCCATCAGCTCCGCGCTCTGGCCAGCGGCTACGGCCTCAAGCAGGCGCTCAAAAACCGCATTGGGCACTGCGCCCATCAGTTCGCGAATCTGAGCGGCGGAGAGGACGGGGCGGGTTACCCCGGAGACGATTTCGACCGGAGCGGAAGCGATGGCCTGGTCCATGATGGAGAGCGCGTCGCGCATGGAGCCGTCGCCGGCTTCGGCAAGCAGGGCCAGTGCGCCGTCTTCAGCGTCGACCTGCTCCTGCGTTGCGATCATCTTCAATTGGGCCAGAATGTCGTCGAATTTGACGGCGTGAAAGCTGAAGTGCTGGCAGCGGGAGCGGATGGTCTGGGGAATGTCCTCGGGCTGCGTGGTGGCCATCATGAAGATGACGTGTGCCGGGGGCTCCTCGAGGGTTTTGAGCAGGGCATTGAAGGCGGCGTCGGTGATCTGGTGCGCTTCGTCGAGGATGTAGATTTTGTAGCGGTCGCGAGAGGGCGCGTAGCGTGCGGCGTCGCGAAGTTCGCGAATCTCGTCAATGCCGCGGTTGGTTGCGGCATCGATCTCGATCACGTCCACGGCGTTGCCCTGGCGGACTTCGATGCAGGAGTCGCAGACACCGCAAGGCTCCGGGGTGGGGCGCGCCTCGCTGCCGATTTCAGTGCGGCAATTGAGGGCCATGGCCACAATGCGGGCAATGGTGGTTTTACCGATGCCGCGGTGGCCGGAAAAAATGTAGCCGTGGGCGATGCGGTTCTGGCTGAGGGCATTGAGCAGGGTGCGGGTGACGTGGTCCTGGCCGGCTACGTCGGCGAAGCGCTGGGGACGGTATTTGCGGGCCAGAACCTGGTAACCCATGGGTAAATGCGCTCCTTGAGGCGGCTTCGGAATTCCGAAGGCCTGAAGGAGATTGTATCGCCCGCGGCAGGTTGCGCGAGGCCAAGCCTATGCGGGCTTGACGCTGCTGCGGGTGGCGCGCTCGCCGTGCTTCTTTCCGGCGGATTTGCTTTCGGCTTTCCCGGCTGCTTTTTTGCGGCGGCGGATTTCTTCTTGGGAGTACATGGTGCCGCGGCAGTTTTTGGCGCCGCAGTTACAGATGGCTTCGTCGTCGCCACCGTCATAAAGGCAGTAGTCGTAGGTGATTTCTTCGCCTGCGGCAATGCGGCGCAGGGACTTGATCCAGATGCGGTTCTTCTCTTCGCTGGTTTCGCAGTTGGGGTCGCAGCTGTGGTTGATGAACATGGCCATGGAGTGGCCGTCGATGACGATCTCCCCGGCGCCCAGTCCAAAGAGATAGGTGATGGGCGAGGCCTCGTAAGCCAGGTCGGCCTGGTCTTTGCTGAGGCGGGGGCCGGTGTACTCGGCCACGCGGGCGCCCTTGCGGATGGGCGTGGTGGTGTAGCAGCCGGCGGCGTGGATGGCGGAGGAGCGGATGATGAGAGCCATGCGAATGTGCGATGCTTTCCTTGGGTGGGTGGTTTGTGCCGTATGAGCCGAATCATACTATTCGCGGGGCTGTTGGGTGGCTGTGCGTGGGCCGGGACAAAATGAAAAGGGCTTTATGGATTGCGCTGGTGTTGGCGAGCTGCTTTGCGGCGGCACGGGTGCATGCGCAGGCTCCAGCGAGCGGGAACGGGCAGAGCACGCCGGCTGATGCGAGCCAGAAGCCGGCCGCCGCGCCGGCGGCGGGAGGCAACGCGTTTCCCGAAGATACGAGCAAGGTTCCGGTGCTGCCCTCGAAGATTACACCGGCTTTACCGGAAGACAGCTCTGGTGGGAGGGATAACGGAGCAGGATTTGTCCCTGTTCCGCTGGGGGGCGTGGACCGCGACCCGGTGCGCAGCCCTGACGATCCGATGTCGGATGAAGTGAATGAAGCGGACGTGGAGTCGAGCTCGAGCCTGGCGGGGCTGGACAAGATATTGCCGAAATCGGACGACGATCAGCCGGAAAAGAGAAGGAAGCTGACGGTGAAGGAGCCGACACACAAGGAGGCTGCTTCAAAGGACATCGAGGTCGGAGAGTATTACCTGGAAACGAAAAACTGGAAGGCGGCGCTGTCGCGGTTTGAGTCGGCCGTGGTGCTGGACCCCGATAACCCCGAGGTCTACTGGGGACTGGCGGAGGCAGAACGGCACGTGGGGGATTTTTGGGATGCGCGGAACTACTACTTGAAGTTGCTGGATTACGATCCGGATGGTCCTCACGGAAAAGCGGCGCGCAAGGCGATCAAAGAGCCGGAGATTGCGAATGCGAAGAGCCCGCCGGTTGGACAGCCGGGAGTGGAGGCGCCGAAGTAGGGCGTCGTGGCCGGTTTTCGCGGGGAGCCGCGCTGGTTATGGGTTCGTGGTCTCCCACCCATTTCGCAAAGAGCGCGAAATGGGG
>JBEKEQ010000200.1:0-5982 GCA_050013735.1 Occallatibacter sp. | reverse complement strand
CGGATGGGCACGGGGGTTTATAGAAAAGCAGAAAATGCAATAGAGATTGCGCGACGGGAGTTCTTTCGTCGTCCTCGGGCTCGCGTTCAAATAATTCCGCATCAGGCGGGGGTGGACGGAAGCACCGGCTCCGAGTCCATGAAGTTATAGCAGATCATGTGGCACACAATCAGATGCAGGTCTTCAATGCGGCCCATGTGAGGATGGGCGACGCCAATATGCAGGTCTGCCATTGGCGCCAGCTTTCCGCCGTCCCGGCCGGTCAACGCGATGATGCGGCAGCCGGCCAGGCGGGCGTATTCCGCGGCAGCCAGCACGTTGGGGGAGTTTCCTGAGCCGCTGATGCACAACAACAGGTCGCCGGATGCGGCGTGGTTTTTCAGTTGCTCGGCAAAGACGCAATCGTAGGAAACGTCGTTGGCATAGGCCGTGATGGTGGAAAGGGAATCGGTAAGCGCATGGATGCGGAAGCGGCGGTGGCGGCCGTAGCTGGCTCCTTTCACCATGTCGGTGACGAAGTGGGAAGCAGTGGAGGCGCTACCTCCGTTGCCGCAGACAAAGATCTGGCGGCCTTCATCGCGAGCCTGCTGAAACCAGGAGATGGCCGAGTCTACCTGAGGCAAATCGATGTTCCGGATGATCTGCAAAAGCTGGGCCTGGTAATCTGCGCAATAGCTCATTCGGCATCCTTCAGTTGAATGCCCAGACTAGCCGCGGCCGTGCGTACCGGTCAAGGTGGACCCATGGGGCGTGGGGCTGACGGGCCGATGAATATGGGTTTATCATTCGTTTTGCCGGAGGGCCGGACTTTAAAGATGGACACGCTTGCAATCGATATTGGCGGAACCAAGTTCTCCGTGGCTTTGTTTCACGAAGGCCGCATGTGCCGGCGCGAGAGCCACGTTACTGACCGCGACGGCGGGCGCGCGTGGATGATGGAGCAGGTCGTTTCGATTGCGAAACGATGGCGCGACAGCGATGGATTCGAGCGTTGCGGTGTCGGATTCGGCGGGCCGGTGGACTTTCCCACCCAGAAGGTGACGCTCTCAACGCATGTGGCCGATTGGCAGGGGTTTCCGTTGGCCTCCACGATCGAAGAGGAGCTTGGCGTGCCTGCAATCATCGATAACGACGCTAATGTGGGCGCGCTGGGAGAGGCGATTCATGGCGCCGGCGCGGGTTGCGATCCGCTTTTTTACATGACTCTCTCCACCGGCATTGGCGGCGGGTTGATCGCAGGCGGACAGGTCTACCGCGGAGCGGATTCCTATGCCGGCGAGCTGGGGCACATGACCATCAGGCCTGGTGGCCCGCTGTGCCTTTGCGGGTCCTATGGGTGCCTGGAGCGGATGTGCGGCGGCATCTGGATGGAGACCGACCATGGCAAGAGCGCGAAGGAGCTGATGGGCGATCCGGCCTTCGTTCGCGAGTACGTGGTGGACCTGGGGCTGGGCCTGAAGTCCGCGATTATGCTGTTGAATCCGGCGCGCATCGTGATCGGCGGCGGCATAGCCAAGGCCGGGGAAGCGCTGTTTGGGCCGTTGCGTACCGAGTTGCGCAGCCAGATCACCCAATGGTCCCGTGCGCGGATTGACGTGGTCCCCGCCGCGCTGGGCGACGACAGCGTACTGTGGGGCGCGCTGGTGCTGGCGCAGTCCGCGGCTCCGCGGTAGCGAGAAGTGAATTGATCATTCGCGGTTAGCGGAACGATGGCGGACGATCGGCAATTGCACTGCCTCGTTCTTTGTTCGGCTCTGCACTTGTTGTGAACTGGAGCTGAGTTGTGCCGGGACGCAGTTTGTCCAGCGGCAGCCAGGAGCTTGGGTAAGGCGCGCCGTTGAGAGTCACTTTCTGAACGTAAAATCCAAGGCCCTGGTGGGTGACGACGAGCGTTCTGCCGCCGGCTAACTGAAGGGTCGCTTTGTCGAACATGGGCGTACCCAGTACGACCCCGCCGACACCGGGAACGGCCGGGTAAAAGCCCAGCGCATTCCAGACATATACGCCAGAGGTTGCGCCAAGGTCGTCGTTGCCCGGAATGCCGTCGGGCTTTGTGGTGAAGGTCTCATTGGCAATCCGGGTGACGACGCTCTGCGTCTTCCACGGCGCGCCGGCAAAGACGTATGCATAGGGAGTGACGAAGTCCGGCTCATTCTCCATGTTGAAGCAAGGGTCGCCCCAGCACCTGAGCCGGGAAAAGAACTTGTCGAGGCGCGGAATCACCTTGTCGTCTCCACCGATGGCAGCGAAGAGAGTGGGATAGTCAAAGGGAATCATGAAGGTGTACTGATAAGAGTTGCCTTCTTCGAAACCCTCTTGATCCTTTGAATCCCAGCTAATCTTGGTTTTTGGAGTCCCAAGGTCGGCGTTGAATCCGGCCAGCCAGGTTCCATCGCTGTTCCGGGGACGAATCCAACCGATGGAGGGATCGAAAAGGCTGGTCCAGTTCTTCGATTGGTTCAGGAACGTCTGGTAATCGGCCTCATTGCCCAGATTTTTGGCAAATTGCGCGACGGCAAAGTCAGCGTTTGCGTACTCCAGCGTGATGGAGGCGCCGATGTCAGATTTGTCTACCGGCACGAAGCCCAGTTTGCGGTAGTCGGCGAGGAAGGGACGCTCGGAATCGCCATGCGGTCCGACGCCGGGCTCGGTTCCGGCTTTCACCATGTACTTGAGCGCTGTCTTGACGTCGAAGTCATGAGCTCCAAAAGCATAGGACGATGAAAGCAGAATGGCGGGAGAATCGCCGTGCATCACATAGGTCACGTCATTGGCCGCGGGCCAGCGCGGAAGCCAACCGCTCTGGACCGCGTCGTTGACCAGCGATTGCATCATGTCGCTTTCGGTTGCCGGTTCGAGGAGCGCCTGCAGTTGCACGGTATTGCGATAGATATCCCAGTCAGAGAAGTTGGCGTATTGGGCCTTCTGCTTCGAGCCGGCGAGGGAATGTACCTGGTTGTCGAAGCCGATGTAGCTGCCATCGCGATCGCTGAAGAGACTGGGATGCAGCAGGGAGTGATAAAGGGCGGTGTAAAAGATCTTGCGCTCGCCTGCCGTGCCGCCTCCGACAGCGATTCGGCCCAAGAGTCTGGCCCAGGCGGAGCGAGCATATTCGTGAGCCTGATCGAAGTCCCAGGCGGGGATCTCTTGATCGAGATTGCGCAGCGCGCCAGCTTCGCTCACATAGGAGACTCCTACCTTGAGCAGGACTTCATGTTCATTGCCAAAGTCGAGCCATGCGCCCGTGTGCTTGCCTTTTACCGACTTGGCTGCGCCTTCAATGGTGTCGTCTTGCCACAGCGATGAGGTCTTGTAGGGCTTGCTGAAGCGGCCAGCCACGTAAATTGTGTATTCGGAATGAGGACCGCAGAAGTTTCCGCCGGTAGAGGAGCCCACGTAGGAGGTGGGAGACGTTAGCTCAATCTGGTTGCCAAAGAAGCTGCGGTCGTTGCCCGGGACACTGGATGGCGGGCCCAGCGAGTTGGCGCTGCTGCCGGCATTGACCAGCAGGCGAGCGCTTTGACCTTCGGGAAAAACGAAGCGGGCAATGCCGGAGCGCTCGGCGACCGTGATTTCGACGCGAATTCCGTTTGCCAACGTGACGGCATAAAAGCCGGGATGCGCTACTTCGTTGCTGTGATCGAAGGCGGCGGCGTAGGGATCGAAGTTGGTTCCGGGGCTGGTGGCCAATGCGGTAGTGGTGGGCAAAACGGAGAAATCACCATAAATTGGGCAGCCCACGCCGCTTAAATGGGTAAGGCTGAAGCCGCGAATCTGCTTGTCGTTGTAAATATAGAAGTTGTTTTTATTGGTGTCGGGGCTCCATTGCACCATGCCCCAGGGCAGCGCTGCGCCGGGAAATGTGGCGCCGCCGCCGGAGGTGCCAATGATGGGATCGACTGCGTCGTATTGCGGGGAGGCAGATTGGGCGAGGGCGGGGATAGCAGAGAGCAATGCGAGCAGAGCCGAGGCAAGGGGAAATGCAAAGAAAGAGCGCATGAGAGTTGTCCTTTCGCGGAGACAGCCCCAAGCGAGACACTCTTCCGCACCGTTCAAAATCTTACACCTCCGATGCGGAAAACCGCGTTGATGCCGAATACACGCGTCGAGGCGTCGCGTTAGCTCTATGGCCACGTTGATTGCGGCGTTATCGACCGCTGGGCGAACCCGCCCTATTTTTCATCGACAATCCACGCGCTGGAGCTGCTTCTTGGAACGAGCAGGTTCGCTTTCCATCGTCCATCGGAACCCTTCGTGGCTGTGATGGTTCCGTCGCCGGTCAGTTCTTTAATGGTCACCTCGGTAGTGCTTTCCGGAGCCAGGGCAGCCGGCAGCTCGAGTGCAAGTTCTTTGGGGCTTTCCACTTCTCCTTGCAGATCGCGGTCTAGGTTCCCAACCAAGAACTCGATTTTGCCGTCGTCGCGGCGCCACCAGTGGAATGCCAGCAGGCGAGTCACGCGATGAGTCGGGTCGAACGGGGAACGCTGCGCGTCGTCGAGCATTCTCTGCAACGATCGCGACGCCAAAATGTAGGGCAGGGGGCTCTCAATCAGCCTCTCAAGAGGTCCGCCGGATGGCGAGAAAAACGGCGGATTCCAATAAACCCAATGGTGCTCGCTGGACTCGCCGACAATGAGGTCAGGGCACGAACCGGTTTCGTAAATGACCTGTCCTGACGGTTTTCCGCTGATCGAATAGCGCGCCTGCCAGAGGTTGAACATCCCATGAACCCCCTGGCCGGTGGTGATCCCCGGCAGCGCGGACATGATCTCCCCCTTTTCGAGGTGGGAATCGTAATCGAGCGTTTTGCAGGGAGGAGACAGAATTCCGTGCAATTGAGGGTCAATTCCCCAGGTTGGGTCGGAGATGATGGCCAGAGGCTTTCCGGCGTTGTAGAGACCCAGGATGGTGTTTGCGATTTCGGGTTTGAGCTTTGCGGGCACCTGAAAGATGAAGAGATCGGATTGAACCGAGGGAAGCCATTCAGTCCGAGTAATGGAAAGAATGGGGATCTGCCACTTCACCAGCATGGCCGCATGATCGTCGATGGATTCCTTCATACGCACATCGGGAAACTCGCTGTTGAGCCAGGCCAGATAGTCGCGGTTATAAACCAGAGTTGGCCCCAAAGATTCGCGCATCCTTGCGGCGTCGTCCGTAGCCTCGTCGGCATTTTTCGCGAGCAGAGAGACGTCCTCCGGGGGCCAAAGCTGGTCGCCGCGATTACCCCAGGAAAAATAGATCCCAGCGGGCACTTTTTCGCCCTCCGGGGTTTTGACGGCGGCATGGGTATAAGCCCAGATCTCCCAGCGGACTCCCTGCGGGTTGGTGTGAATGGGTTGATCAGGCTCCCATGCATCCCAGGGGTCGATCAGGACGTAGTGTTTGGTATGAGTTCCGGCAAGTTGTGCGCCGTGGGTGAGAATGTAGGAGAGCTGGAAGGTGTAGCCTCCGATCGCGGAGCAACACCAGTCATTCCATAACGCTCCCCAGGACTGGTCAATCCAGGCGTCCAGGTATCCTTCCTTGGCGATCTTTTCCAAATCGAATCCGTCCACTCGCCAATCTCCAACGGCAGAGGAGGCTGTGGAATAGCCGATGACCAGGCAGCGGGGATTGGCCTGCTTGGTCTCTCGCACCAGGCTCGCGGTCCACTGGTTCCATCGTTCCATATCGGCGGGGTTGGCAGAGCCGGCTTTTCCGTAGGGTCCAATCTCCATGTATTCAACCTGGCCGAACAGGCCGTCGCGCAACACCAACGCGTCGATGCCTGCAGCCTGCGATAATTTGCCCCACTGCTGGGCAAAGAAACGGTAAAAAGGAGTGTCGGCGGGGATGCCATTCGGAAAGGCGGCATAGTGGCGGCTGTCGGGCTTCAGGATTGCGCCCGGGATAAGGCTTCTGTTGTATGCCGATCTCCAATGATGGACGTAGACCTCCGGGTGGTCAGCGCGCCAGCCAGCGTCAGTGGAGTCGTAGATG
>JBEKEQ010000199.1:0-6067 GCA_050013735.1 Occallatibacter sp. | reverse complement strand
GAGCCGCTGTAGAACTGCTGCGTGGGAACGGTCTGATCGACGATTTCATCGATCGATTTGCGCTGGCCCTCGAAGTTGGCGAAGAAGAAGAGCTTATCTTTTTTGATGGGGCCGCCCACCGCTGCGCCGAAGGTGTTCTGAACGTAATGCTGGGGGATGTTGGGCTCACCGAGGTAAAGCTCAGTGAACTTGTAGAACCACTCGTTGGAGACGGTATTGGTGGGGCGATAGTACTCGTAAAGCGCGCCGTGAAACTGATTTGTGCCGCTCTTGGTGATGAGCGAAACCTGCGCGCCCGAGCTGCGGCCCGAAACAACGGTGCCGTTGGATGTGGTAACGCGAAATTCCTCGGTGGAATCGAGAGTAGAGCGCAGCACGCCGGTGAACGCGGTTCCGTTGATCTGGTCGTTGTCGTCCATGCCGTCGAGGGTGATGTTGCCCTGGTCGGAACGCCCTCCGTTCACCGAGCCGCTGCGGCTGTCGATGGTGTCGTTTTCATTGGGATTGCCCAGGTAAAGGACGCCAGGCTGGAGGGTGAGCAGCGCGATGGGATCGCGGCCCTCCATGGGCAGGGCCTGGATGGTGGTGTTTCCTACCGAGTCACCCAGTGTGGCGTCAGAGGTATTTAATGTCTGGGCGGCGGCGCTGACGTCCACGGTCATGGTGCTGGCCATGATGGTGAGCGAGAAATCGATGGTCGCGGGCTGGTTGACCAGCAGCTCGGCGGTCTTGGTCTGGGCGCCAAACCCGGCGGCTGCCACCGCGATGGTATACCGGGCGGGCTCAATCTGGGGGAAAACGTAAGAACCGGCGCTGTTGGTGATGGCGCTCAGGCTTCTGCCGTTGGCTTCGTTGACCAGGGAGATTGTCGCGCCGGGAACCAGTGCGCCGCTGGGGTCTTTAACGGTTCCGCGCAGTGAGGTGAATGCGTTCTGGGCGAATGTAGCGCTGGCGGCAGAAAGGATAAAGCAAAGCATCCATCCCAAATGGAATCGTTTCACGTCTGTTCCTCCAAATATGTTTGTTGCGCTGGCGGTGGTGTTTTTCTGACTCTGTCTCGGAAAATGATTTGGGTGCTTCGATAAAGCTCAATCAGTACTATTCTCTTGCTGACGGGAGAAAATCGATTCAGTGGCAATAGCCAGTTCGAATGCAAAGAGCAGACAGTTGAGAGCGTGTTCAAAAGGCGTCATCGGGGAGAAGCGCCTGCGCATCAATCGCTTTCAAGTATCTTGTCGGAAAATGAACAAAGATTCAACCATAAAATCGGCCGGGAGGGGCAAAGGGCGCCTGCGGCCGACGGGTTTGGAGCGGGCGAGCTTATTGCTGCTGCTGCATTTGCTGGAGGTCGATGAAGGGAATGGCGGGCTCGGGAGGCTGCTGGGCGCGCTCTACAAGTACGCTCCAGTCTTCGGGGATGGGCAGCTTGCGGTCCAGGGCGGGGGGCTCATCGCCGGCCTCCACGTGGACGGCTACATAAAGCTCGCTGTCGGTTTTTCCGCGGAAGATGCCGTGGGTTGGAGGCACGTCAGCGTAATCTCGCCCGACGGCGGTGCGGATGTGGCGGTTGTGGGCCACCAGGTTGTTGGTGGGGTCGAAGCCCACCCAACCGAGATGCGGCAGGAGCACATCAACCCATGCATGGGTCGCGTCGGGGGTGGAGCGGTCTTTGTCTTCGCGGCCGCGGTAGAGATAGCCTGAAACGTACCGCGCAGGAATCCTGATGTGGCGCAGGAGGGCGATCATGGTGTGGGCAAAGTCCTGGCAAACGCCTTTTCCGCTGACAATGGCTTCGTCGATGGGCGAGTCAACCCTGGTGTGGCTGGGCACATACTCGAAGTACTCGTAGAGGCGCTCGTTCAATTCCTGCACCAGCATCAGCGGATCGTCGCGGCGGCTGACGCCCATTTGTTTGGCGAGCAGAATGACCGCGGGAGTCTCGACGGCAAAGGCCGAGGGCAGAAGCATCTCCCAGTAATCGCCGGACTCCACCATCTCGTCCAGGGCGTTCCATGCGTCGGGCGACAGGAACCTGGGCACTTCGGGCAGCACCTGCTGCTCCACCACGGACTCGGCCACGATGACCAGCTGGTTGTGTTCGCCGGGAATGTCGAAGTGCTGCACGTTGTTTCCCAGGTGGTCGCGATAGCTGAAGACGCGGCATCGCGGGCTGACCGAAAGCGAAAACGTAAGGCAATGCTGGGTGGAGTCGGAGCGCGGGTTCATGCGCGTCTCCATGATGCTCTCGCTGATGGGATGCGAGTAGCGGAAGCGGGTCAGGTGCCGGATGGAATAGAAATTCATGGTCTCTCTTTTTTTGAAAATTTCCGGTTCGGTTTGATCTGCCATTTCCTCGGGGGTTAAACAAGCTGCGGAAAAAATGTCCGTCTTGAGATGAATGCCCTGCCAACTCTTGCAGGCTAAAGCCCAACATTGATTTAGCCGGCTTTATCGGCCCGACTAAAGTCAGGCCCTGGTTACAAAGCCTTTGAGCGCCGACATCATTGGGTTTCTCCCGCAACCTCAAAAGCCTGCATGCTTTTTTGCAACTCTTACGGCACGACTAAAGTCGTGTCCTTTCAAAGCGGCGGGTTTATCAGCAACCTGCGGCACGACTAAAGTCGTGCCCTGACACTTCTCGGCTCTCCCGATGAGTTTTTCCGCAGCCAGCAAAAAGCGGCGCCCTTTCAAAAATACAGTTCATTCAGTGCATCCATCAAACGGCGAGTGCGGACTGTATGGAGTATTGGACATAGTAACGGTAGACAAGATCGTGGACGCGCATGCAGTGCTCGCGGATGGTGTGTAAAAAGACTGCCGGATCGCCGGCCAGGATCTCCCCAATTGTGGTGTAGCCGAGCAAGGCGTGCAACCGGCCGATGACGGCGGTCAACTCCTCGGGCAGGCGGCGGCCACCGGTGCGCTGAATGTTGTCAACGGCGTCGCGGATGCAGTCAACGCAATAGCGGATGGCATGGGGGAAGTCGAGGTTCAGCAGCAGGAACTCCAGAATGCGATCGGAAGAAAGATCGGCGGTATACACCTGGCAATAGGCCTCGAACGATGTGCAACAGCGCAACAGTCCCACCAGCTCAAGGTACTGATAGCCGGAGTGTTCCCGCTCCTGCGGGTGAAAGAGGTCGGGCTGGTAGACCTCAAGCAGCGTGGCGGTGGCGTAGGCCCGCTCAAGGTAGCGGCCAAGGCGAATGAACTGCCAGCCCTGGCCGTGGATCATGGTGGTGTCACTGACGCCCTTGAAGAGGTGAATCCCATCGAGCAGCGTGGCCAGCGCATCGTTGATGCTGGAGCGGAACTGAACCTGGGTGTGGGGCGAGTGAATCTGGTGGTAGAGCCGGTTGAGGCGCTGCCACTGTTCGCTGGAAATTTCCTCGCGCACCTGGCGCGCATTTTCCCGGGCGCCGTTCACGCAAAACGTGACCGCTGCGTGATTGAGATGGTCGAAGACCAGCTTGCGGGCCATGGAATCCAGATCGCCGTTCCACTCCATTCCGGCCGGTTTCCCCAGCGAAGCTACCAGACGCTGCCAGCGATTTTCCGCACTTGCGCCGCCTGGGTCGAGCATGAGATTCATCGTCACGTCCAACTGCCGCGCGGTGTTCTCAGCCCGCTCGAGGTAGCGGCTCATCCAGTAAAGACTGTCGGCAACGCGCGAAAGCATGGTCTTGCTCTCCTCAACTCCGTGAAGCGCTAGAAGCGTTAGCGTTGATGCTTTCCAGCGCAACAGCTCATTTCCTCAGTGGCTAAAGCCAAATTCATTCTTCTGGCTATCTGCACGACTAAAGTCGTGCCCTGACGCTTGACGCTCCCGACGAGTTATCCAGTCAGCTTGAAGTCGTGCCCTGACACTTGTTGACGCTCCCGACGAGTTATCCCGTTCGCTGTACAGTCGTGCCCTTTCAAAACGCGGTTTATGCAACCGACCTACTGTTCAAGAATCCAGGTGTCTTTGCTGCCGCCGCCCTGCGAGGAGTTAACCACCAGCGATCCCTTTTCCAGGGCCACGCGGGTCAGGCCTCCGGGCACAATGTTCACCTTATCGCCAAAAAGAATGTAAGGCCGCAGGTCCACGTGGCGCGGTTCAAGCCGATCGCCGACCAAGCACGGGGCGCGGGAGAAATCGAGCGTGGGCTGGGCAATGTAGTTGCGCGGATTGGCTTCGACCTGGCGGGCGAACTCCTCCCGCTGGCGCGCCGTCGATTGCGGCCCGATCAGCATCCCGTAGCCGCCGCTTTCGCCCACCGCCTTCACGACCAGTTTTTCAAGGTTGGCCAGCACGTGCTTGCGCTGCTTCTCCTCGCTCAGCAGAAAGGTCTTCACGTTGGGCAGAATCGCATCCTCGTCAAGGTAGTAGCGGATCATGTCGGGAACATAGGCATAGACCGCCTTGTCGTCGGCCAATCCGGTGCCGAAAGCGTTGGTCACCGTGACGTTGCCCGCGCGATAAGCGTTGAACAACCCTGTGCATCCCAACGAAGAGTCCCCGCGGAAGACCAACGGATCGCTGAAGTCGTCGTCCACGCGGCGGTAGATGACGTCAACGCGCTTAAGCCCGCCGGTGGTGCGCATGTAAACCACGTTGTCGTGGGTCACCAGGTCGCGGCCTTCAACCAGATCGATGCCCATTTGCCGCGCCAGGTAGGTGTGCTCGAAGTACGCGGAGTTAAATACCCCCGGCGTGAGCAGCACGATATTCGGTTCCGGCCGTCCCTCGGGCGCCAGAGAGCGGAGCGTGCTGAGCAGCAATTGCGGGTAATGCTCGATGGGCTGAACCCCGTAGCTATGAAAGAGCTGCGGAAAGGTTCGCTTCATGACCCGCCGGTTGGTGAGCATGTAGCTCACGCCGGAAGGGACGCGAAGGTTGTCTTCAAGGACCACAAACTCGCCCGTGTTGAGCCGCAGCAGATCGGAGCCGACTATGGCGATATATACATTGCGCGGCACTTGCAGGCCGCGCATCTGCCGCCGGTAGTGCTTGCAGCTGTAAACCAGCTCGCGCGGCACCACGCGGTCGTTGAGGATTTTGGCGTCGGAGTAAACATCGCGCAGGAACATGTTGAGCGCGGTAATGCGCTGCGTGAGGCCGCGCTCAATCCGATCCCACTCCACGGCCGTAATCAGCCTGGGAATCAGGTCGTAGGGAAAGATGCGCTCGGTGCCCTCGTCGCGCCCGTACACCGTAAAGGTGATGCCCTGGGTGAGAAACGACAGGTCGGCTGACTGCTTGCGCCGCTGCAACTCGCTCTCAGGCAGCCGGGCCAGGGTTTCGGCCAGCGCGCGGTATTGCGGCCGCACTTCACCGTCGGCGGTACGCATCTCATCGAACGCATTGTCGAGCGGATAGTCTCCGTACAGCGAATCCAATTCCGCGGATGGGCCAGCGCTCATGAGTTCCCGGGGGCTTTCTTGAAAGCAGATTCAGGGTGCGAATGGTGAAAAGACTGGAAGCGGAGGGCCGGTTTGGCTATCCGGCCGACTCCGGCTCGAAGGCACAACGCTCGAACCCTGTTCTTTAGCTTTTAGCACGCGGGGCGTAAAGGAGCAATCAGGGACGACGAAAGGAGGGAAGTTCGAAAGGCCAAACGGGGAGGGATACTACGCAGGATTCCCTTGAATGTTGCCCGAAGAGACCGCTGCTCGTCCTCAGTAAGCGCCAGTCCCAATTCATTTCGTCCGGCTACGAGAGAAGTTGGCTATCGATTTCTTGCGGAAGCGGGGCCCTGCCTTTGGAGATTCCCGGAAGAAGAACTGCGCCCGTTGACGATTTCAGGTTCCCCAGAACCTTGGCAGCAACGGAGCTGACCCACGTAACGGGTGGTGAAACTGGGGCACTGGCTGGATCGGGAGCCGCCAGACTGCTGACAAAGTCCAGCGAGAATCGAAATACGTCCCTCAGCGGCTAAAGCCGCGCACTTTTTATGGGCCTTAGAACTTATCCGTAAATAGAAGTGGTCTGTCTCCAGCAGATCAAGGCCGCAGCGAGGAATAGCAGAGCTAGGTAGCTGGCTTCGGTCTTCTCGAAGCTGACCAGTAGTTTGCGGAAGCGATT
>JBEKEQ010000198.1:0-6182 GCA_050013735.1 Occallatibacter sp. | reverse complement strand
TTTCACCGCGTGGAAAGCATTGCACGCATACTTGATCATCTCGGCGGTCCGCAACGAGACAATGGAGACCTCGCCGGGAAGCCCGTCATACAAATCCGCCACAGACTGCGCGGCATCATCGGTGCTGCCGCCCACCACCACCAGCGAAGGCTCCATGAAATCCTTTACCGCTGTGCCTTCCCGCAGGAACTCCGGATTGGAGACAATCGCCACATCGGTTCTATGGGCAAAGACAGTTTCCAGCAGGCTCTCGCAGCTTCCTGGAAACACGGTGCTGCGCACGGTGACGATCAGCGGCTTGCTGCGCGGGCGAAGCAAAGCCGCAATATCGTCGCAGACCCGGCGCAGGTGGCTCAGGTCGATATTTCCATTTGCCTGCGAGGGAGTGCCCACGCACAGCATCACCACATCGGCCGCGCCAAGCGCCTCTTCATCCAGCGCCTCTGCCCTCAGCCGCCCCGCAGCCACATTGCGCTGGATGAGCCTCTCCAGCCCGGCTTCGTAAAACGGCGATTGCGCCTTGCGCACCGCATCCATTTTATTGGCGTCGCGGTCCACGCCCAATACGCTGTGTCCGATTTCAGCAAGGCACGCGGCGCTCACGCAACCAACGTATCCCAGGCCCATTACGATAATGTTTTGCTTACTCTTCATGTGGTTTTACGCGACCTTGCACGATGGGAGTCTATCATGGAAGTGCGGACGGCCGAAGAAGAACCGCTCCGTCCATCGCCAACGGCGAGGAGCCATTCCGCAACGATGAAGATTCTCTGGATCTGCCCCTTTTTCCTGCACCCCACCGATCGCGGGGCCCAGATTCGCACCCTCGGAATCTTGAAAGAGTTGCATAAGCGGCACGAGATTCACTTTGCCGCGCTCAACGACCCCCAAAATACCGAGGGACCGCGGCGAAGCCCTGAGTATTCAAGCCGCCAGTTTTATGTGGATCACGTCGCGCCCGCTAGAAACTCAATCGGGATTCTTCCCCAGCTCGCGGGCAGCATCGTGAATCCAATTCCGATGGCGGTCTCTCGCTATGCCTCAAGAGAGCTCAAGCAAAAGATTGACGCCTTGATTGCCAGGGAGCATTACGATTCCATCGTCTGCGACTTTCTGGCAGCCGCGCCAAATGCGACGAACATGGAACAGTGCGTTCTTTTTCAGCACAATGTCGAAACAACCATCTGGCAAAGGCACGTTGAGCAGAGCCGTTCTTTCCTGAAAAAATCTTTCTTTCAATTGCAAGGCGGAAAAATGGAAGCCTACGAGCGGAAGATATGCCGGGCAGCAAGGCATGTCATCGCGGTTTCGGATATCGACGCCTCACGCATGAAGACCATGTTCGGGATTGAGTCCGTCAGCAGTGTTCGCACGGGCGTCGATGTGGAGTATTTTGCGCCACGAAGCGACGCGCCGTTTACGTCCGATATCGTCTTCTGCGGATCGATGGATTGGCTTCCCAACGTGGACGCCGTCGAATATTTTCTTGCGCAGGTTCTTCCGTTGATCCGTGAGCGGCTGCCCGGCGCTACTTTCACCATCGCCGGCCGTTCCCCCGACGCCAGGGTGCTCAAAGCGGCCCAGGGAGTTGACGGCGTTACCATCACCGGCAAGGTCGATGACATGCGCCCCTACCTCTGGGGATCGAAAATCTCCGTCGTCCCCATTCGTATTGGAGGAGGAACGCGCTTAAAAATCTATGAGTGCATGGCCGCCGGCGTTCCTGTCGTTTCCACCTCGATTGGCGCGGAAGGACTGCGCTACAAAGACGGCGACGACATTGTTCTGGCCGATGATGCAGCCGCCTTTGCCGCTGCCTGCATTCACCTGCTCTCTGACGATGCAGCACGCCGCAACATCGCTCAAACCGCGCTGGAGCGTGCGCGGAAAGAATTCTCCTGGGAGGCCGTCAGTCACGAATTTGAGGCAATCCTCGATAAAAACCGGATTGTCTCCGGCAAATTAACGCCCGGGGTCGATGCATGAAGATTGCCGTCATCACCCGCTACTTTCCCAGTTCCGCCGAACCCTGGCAGGGCCGCTCAGCCTACCAAACGCTGCGTGTCCTGGCCCGCAGTGCGGAAGTGCAGGTCTTTTACCCCAATGCCGCCTATCCGTCTTTGCTCAAGCCGCGAAGCCGCACGTACAGCCGTCTCGACGCCTCCTACAGCCCATCGGACGTCAAGGCCAGCTACTTCGATTTTCCCGCGCTGCCACTCATTTCCCGCCCGTTGAATGGATGGATGGCAGCCCGCGCGCTCCTGCCTCACGTGCGCACCTTTGGCCCCGACGTCATCTTCAGCCTGTTCATTTATCCGGATGGGTTCGCAGCGCTGCAAATCGCAAAGGCCCTCTCGGTTCCCGTCGTGGTCATGGGCATCGGCTCGGACATCAACCGCATCGGCGATCCCATCTCGGCCATGCTCACCTGCAAGGTCCTGCGTGATTCCGATGCGGTGGTTACAGTGAGCCACGATCTGGCTCGCAAGGCGGTTGCCTTGGGCGCCGCGCCGCAAACCACCCGCGCTGTCATCAACGGCTGCGATCTGTCTGTCTTTCATCCCAGGGACAAAATGGAAGCCCGGCAGAAGCTGGGCATTGAAGGGTCTTCTGAAGCCGTGGTTTACATCGGCCGCATGGACCTGAAGAAAGGCCTTCGCGAGCTCGTCGACGCCGCCGCCTTGCTGCGCCCCACCCGCCCCAACCTGCATGTCTATCTGGTCGGCGAGGGACCGGACAGGCCTCTCATCGAAAGCGCCATTCAGGCACACAACGCCTCTGGCTATATTCATCTGCTGCACGGTTGCGCCCCCGACGAAGTCGCTGTCTGGATGGCGGCAGCCGATCTTGTTACGCTGCCGAGTTATATGGAAGGCTGCCCGAATGTTGTCCTCGAAGCCATCGCCTGCGGGCGTCCTGTGGCAGCCACGAATGTCGGCGGCATCCCGGAACTCATGAGCGACCAATGCGGCCGTCTCGTGCCTCCGCGCAATCCGGCGCTCCTTGCTCAGGCCATCGCGTCGGTCCTCGATCAACCCTGGGACGCCGCGGCCATCTCCGCACAAGGAAGCCGAAGCTGGAACACCGTCGCCGCCGAACTGCTCGCAGTTCTCGAGTCCGTAGTATCCAAACGTCAGGAGGTCAGAGCATGAGAGCCGCGCGCCTGCTTGGCCGAGTACTCATCCGCCTGCTTGCAGCCATCGGACTCGTCACCGTCCTGGTGTTGTCGACCCCGCTTGTCTCGTGGTGGGCACAGGCCTATTCAGGCCCAATCCAGCAGCCCAAAGGCGACGTGCTCATCCTTCTCAGCGCCGCCGCGGACGACCGGGGAGGCATATCGTATTCATCCTATTGGCGTGCGCGCCAGGCGCTGTTTGCCTGGCAAACCGGCGGCTTCAAGAAGATCGTGATCAGCGGCGGCGGCGGACCCGGCATCATTAATTTCCTCGCAGCCTATGGAGTTCCCCGCGACGCCATGATGGCCGAGTGGCAATCCACCAGCACCCGGGAAAACGCCATCGACACAGCGCGGTTCGTCCAGGCCATGCCCGGCAAAAAAGTTCTCCTCACCAGCGACTTTCACATGTTCCGGGCCATTCGCGTATTCCGCAAACTCGGCGTAGACGCCAGCCCCATGCCTGTCCCGGACGTAACTCAGGCTGCCGAAAATTGGGGCGGACGCTTCGGGTCTTTCGAGACCATGGCGGGCGAATCAGCCAAGATCGTCTACTACCGCCTGCGCGGCTGGATTTAGTGACGGGCGAATTACCGCCCCGCACATCGAATCAATGATCTGCTCTATTCCTTTTTGGGGCAGCCCGCGGTCGTCACACTGAAGGTTCCGATCTGCCCTCCAATGGAGTAATGGTTGCTGCTGATAGACGTCGCCGTGAGCGTGCATGTGAACTGCAGGCCGCCGCTGTCGGTTGCGCCGCAGGATGTGCCGTTTCGAGTGCCTGCGAAGGTTCCGCTGCCATAGGTGCTTCCAGACATCTTCGAGATTGCCTGACCCACCGATACTTCCCCGGAAAAAGGAGCCCCCGGATCAACCCTGATCTCCAGGTATCCAGTGAAGTGATACGTGGTGTTTGTGAATGTGCCGCAATAGAGCACCGATTGCTGGCCAGGTGTGGCCGTCGGAGCCGGTGGCGAAGCAGCCCTTTGAACTGGAGCGGGCGTGGCCGTTGGAGCCGGTGGCGAAGAAGCGCTCTGGCTTGGAGACGGCCTTTGAACTGGAGCCGGCGTGGATTGGGGTGAGTTCGCCGCTCCGGTGAGCGGCGCACCCGGGGAGGCCTCGGGCGGGGCCACAACTGGGTTGACGCAGGGCGGGGGCGTGGACGTTGGAACGAACGGAGGATACGCCGGGATCGGCTCAGGAGCAGTTGACCGCGGCGGCGACGGAGCAGGCATGGGCGCGGTCGCAATCTGCTGAGGCACAGCGCCGCTCGCCTTGAGGCTGAAATTGCCAGTCTTCGAGCCTTCCGTAAAAGTGCCGGAGAAGCTTGAAGCCGTGCAAGTCCCCGTAAAGACCGCGCCGCCCGCCCCGGCAGCCGTCACCTTGCAGTAAGCTCCCGTCCGCGTCCCGGTTAGAGGCGTGGTTGCAGCCACCGCTTCCGCATTCGTCGCGCCACCGCTGGTGGAACCAATACCCAATGCGCCGGTGATATTGCTCCCGCTGATGGTCAGATCGATGGCCAGTGGCGCGGCCGTCATCCCAAGCGGCCCTTCGTATGTCATTGCCCCTTTGTAGTTCTGTGCAATGAGGGGCGCAGCGCAGAAGACAATTCCCAGTAGAAAAACCCCGCGATGCGTCTGAAAGCCAGGCTTTCGGCATAGTGAGGGGAACAAAGTCAGCTGTGAAATGGCCAAAGACACTCTCATTTTGCTCACTCTTTCGTCTCGAAATGATGCGCTAATAACATTCCGGCCAGGCAGGCGCCTCGTGTGCAAAGGCATTTGCGGCGCCTCTTGGGGGAACCTTGCGGTCAACCTGCAAAACTGGAGTGCGAGAATTCACCGGCGGCGCACCCGCCGCCAGGCCATTTGCGAGGGAAGAGCAGCTGAACGATCCAGCAACGCCGGCCCTAGAAGCTCGTAGGCGGCGGCTGGCCCTGAAGCATCTGCCCACCCTGCCCCACCATCCTGCATTTCCAGTCGCCGAACGATGTCTTGTAGCACCATCCGTTCGCCTCCGCGTAGACCATCTTGTTGCAGTTCCGGCCGGCTGGAGTCTGGGTGGTGATTGTCTTGCACATGTAGGCTGAATAACTGCCCTGGAGCGGATACACCTTCGCGTCCAGATCGATTCCCGGCATTTCGGCGTCGGTTGCGTACACAAACGGCCTGGGCTTGCCGACCTCCGGCTTTACGTCTTGCACCAACCCAACGCCGAACATGGTGTCCGCTTCCATGCTGCACTGAATCAGCACCGCAGCTACAGCAGCCGTTGGAGGACTCGTCACCTTGGCGCAGGTTCTTGGCGCCCTCGACTGATATTGAGGCAGCATAACGAGCGGCCCGGAGAGGCCCGCACTTTGCCCCGCTCCCTCGCCTCCGGCCCTCTTGGAATCAAGCGGTGCAAGCAACGTGAGAACTAAGACACCAAGCGCCAGTTTGCGCGTTTGAAAAGACAGATCCATTTTCGACGCTCCTTGGGGGAATGCTGAGGTAAGCCCGCGTGTGGTACCAGCAGAGATTCAACCCGGCGCAGTCGCCGAAAGGAGTGTCCGCGAGAGAAGAGTACACGTCTGGACGAGCCGGGATGAAATGCCCCTGGCACTCCGGCCCTGGTCAGAAAAATATCCCTCGTCCGATGTCACGAAATGAGTCACCAGCAAAGGTTCTTGAGGTCACTAATCTATGCGCTGGAGACCGCCAATCACGGTTGGATGTCGAGATACTACTCCCGCATGATCGAAAGGAGCAAGGATAGAAAGCCGTGCCGCATAAATATATTTATTTCCGTTCAGGCGGGCGGGTTTAACCGTAATCGCTCAAGGCTTTCCCAACGGCGATTAGTCCCTAAGTGCGCCGACATTCGATTCCTGCAATTTATATAGAAGCGATCGATAGCTGATGTTGAGCCACTTGGCCGTCTTCTGCCGGCTCCAGCCATTGGCCTGCAAAACCTTCAGGATGATCTTTCTCTCCAGGTCCCGCGTGGCGGCTTTGGTGATCGCTTT
>JBEKEQ010000197.1:0-6293 GCA_050013735.1 Occallatibacter sp. | reverse complement strand
CATCGGTGAGGGTAAAGTCGACCCAGTATTTGTTGGGGTAGACCTTGGTGGTTTTCCAATATTTGGCTGTGAGCCCCTGGTTGAGCCCCAGCTCGGTTAGCGTGATGTTGGCACCCACCGGCGGAGCCTGGTCGTATTTGGCCTGGATCAGCGCCAGCGCATCAGACTGTTTCAACTCCGGCGCCGACTTGCAGCCGGCCAGTAGCATTCCTGCTGCCAGGACTGCCAACGTCCCCAGAACCTGCCATTTGTTTGCGCTACTCATGTTCCCCTCCGTTCACCGCGTGCCGCGGCCCAGATGCATAGAGAGGCACAGATTCACCCCTGAATTGATCTGGAATTGAATTGCACGCCATTTTTCGCCTACTTTGTGGCCGTGTCAATGGAGATGTGAGTGAAGGTGCGCAAAATTACGGCTCTCTGGGACGGGTTTAATCAATGGCAACAGAGACTCTATTGTCATAAACAAGGACGTTCAACAGGCTGCGAATAGGCTGAGACGAACGACATATCCGGCAGAAGATGGTTTGACAGGGGCTGAAGTCCGACCTTTCTTTTGTGCTGTTTACGGCGCGACTGAAGTCGCGCCCTGATACAAGGCCTGTGTTACGCCCCTTCAGTGTCCCGGGTCCGATGTGATCCGGCTGACCAGCAGATCGAGAAAGCCCTTTTCGTCCGATTTGAGGCAGACCTGGGCGTTGGGCTCACCCGCTACCGGCCGGGCGAACCCCTTGTCGTCCACCTCGAGGCGCATCGGCGTGGCCGGGCACAGATCAGGACGGATGGCATAGGTGACAGCAACCGGATCGTAGAGCGTGGGGGCCGGTGAATGATTTGGGTTGCCGGCCAGCCATTGGTGGTAGAGGAGCGTCACCTGGTCAGTGAGCGGCGATCCATGGGCGAAGATCTTCTCGCGCTCCCTGGTTTCGAGGTGAATTTGCGTTGAATCGAGCGGCATGACGAAGACCGGCACACCCGAAGCGAGCAGCGCCCTCGCGCCTGCCGGGTCGCACAGGATGTTCCACTCGGCGTCAGGTGGACGAGGAGCTTCCGGCGTGCCACCGTAGCCGCGGTAGACGCTTCCGCCCATGATGACTACCCGCTTGAGTTTGCGAAAAGTGGACGGGTCGCGCTCGATGGCCGCTTGAATGTTGAAAAGCGGGCCAATGGCGATGAGCGTGATTTGGCCGGGATGGGCGCGGATTTGGTTGAGAAGAAACCTGACCCCATCGGGATGCTTGCGCTCTGGCGACTGACGAGCATAAGGCGCCTGCGTTAAGTCATAGCGGTGCGGCGTCTCGACGCCGGCATTCACGGGAATGTCGCTTCGCCCGACCGCGCCCAGGTACCGGTCTACCAGGCGCGCCCGCATTTCGGTATCCCCGTATGCCGTGGTGACGCCCAGCAGCTGCAGCTCTGGGCTGCGCAGGACCAGCGCCAGCGCAAAGGCATCGTCGATATCGTCGCCGATGTCGGTGTCAAGGATCGTAAGCTGGGGCTGCGCGGCAGTTGGAGCCAATTGCGCTACCGCTGCCGGCCGCACGGCAACCACAAAAGCCAGCGCCGCAAACGCCACAAAAAATCGCATCATCTTCATGCACAACACTCTAACCGAACGAGCCGCCGTTGGCCGTGACAAAAATCCCTCTGCCAAAACCGGCCCATCTGCGATAGCATCAAGCCACGCAGCAGGCTCCTGTTCACTACTCCCCTCAGGAAACCGAACCATGCGCTTCGCTCCCACTCTTCGCCGCCTGGCATCGCTCTCCGTGGTGGCCTTTGCGGCCTGGCTGCCTGCGCAGTCGTTTCATTTGGATCGGGACCGGGAGCCGATCGTCTCGCTCGACGGTCCGTGGCGCTTTCATCCGGGCGACTCGCCGCTGCTGCCTGGCGCCCAGGCCAATGAATCCTCAAAATTCCTTTGGGCGCAGGCGGGGTTCGACGATTCGGCGTGGCCGCTGCTGCAGGGCGGCCGCTCGTGGGCCTACCAGGGGTATCCGGCCATGAGCGGCTACGGCTGGTACCGGTTCAAGGTCACGGTTCCCGCCGGAGAAAAACCCACCTCATTGCTGCTTGCACCCATGGTCACGTCGTACGAGCTCTATGTGGATTCGGCGCTGGTTGGCGGATCGGGAGATATGCCTCCGGCGAATGTGCCCAACACCCAATTCAGGTATCACCTGCACCCGCTGACCGAATCGGGAAGCGCTTCAGAGCGCACCGTGCAGGTGGCGATTCGCGTGTGGCACTCGCCGATTTGGGCAAGCTACGTGGGCGGGGGACCGTTTTTTCCCGGAAGTCTGGCCGGCGACCCGAAACTGCTGGCGGGCGAGCTTAATCACCGCCAATTAATGCGCAATGTCGTCTTTGTGGACAACTACGTTTACAGCGTTGCCGCGGCGCTGATCGGCCTGTCAATTTTGTGGCTCTTTCTCATCCGGCCGGGTGAGCGCGAGTATCTTTGGTTCGCGGTGATGCTGCTGGCGCAGGCCGCCGACAGCGCGCTCTTTGTATCAAAAGAGATATACGCGTTTCCTCCTATTCCTGTCTTCGATCTGTGTGACGGGATTCTGAACGCCATCGTTGTAGGGGGTATGTTCTTGTTTTTCGCGCGGGTTTTGCATGCCCGCCTGAGGTCCACGGAGTATGTGATCCTGGGCTTGCTGGTGCTGAGCGCGCCGCCCGGCGTCCTTTACTGGCCCGGCTGGACTTCCGTCCCGGTTGCCGCCGCGGTGCAGTTGATTCTTATGCTGCCCGCGATGCTGTGGATTCTCTACCTGCTGGTGCAGCGGACGCTGCGCGGCAATCACGATGCCCAGCTGCTGTTGTTGCCCGTGCTGCTGGCCGAGGGGTATTGGACCGCCGACAGCCTTATCGTTCTGCTCTCGCAGGCGGGCTGGCTGCAGCGGCCGAGATTTATGCAAAGGCCTCTGCCGCTGCCGCCATTTACCATTCACTTGCAAATTTTGCTGAACCTGGTTTTTCTGTTGGCCATGCTCATCTTTCTTATCCGGCGGTTCTCGCTGGCGCGGAGGCAGGAGGAACGACTGCAGGGCGAGTTTGAAGCTGCGCGCCAGGTACAGCAGGTTTTGCTGCCCGACGCTACAGACCAGTGTGCCGGATTCACGGTGGAGTGCATTTACTGCCCGGCGGAGCAGGTGGGCGGCGATTTCTTCCAGCAGATTGCCGACGGGCAGGGGGGCATTCTGATCGTGGTGGGCGATGTGAGCGGCAAAGGCTTGTCTGCCGCGATGCTGGTTTCGGTGCTGGTGGGCGCCATTCGCGCTGAGGCCGCGCACCACTGCGACCCTGCGGCAATGCTTACCTCGCTCAATGCACGGATGATGGGGCGCTCGCACGGCGGATTTACCACCTGCATGGCCGCGCACATCACTGCCGAGGGGCGGCTTACGCTGGCCAACGCCGGCCATCTGCCGCCGTATCTTAACGGACAGGAAGTTGAGGTTCCCGGCTCGCTGCCGTTGGGCATCGTCTCCGCGGCGGAGTATGAGAGCACTGTGGTTGACCTGGCTGCCGGCGACCGGCTGACCTTTGTCTCTGACGGGGTTGTCGAAGCGCAGTCGAAGCCGAAGGATCTCTTCGGCTTCGAACGCACGCGGCAGATCAGCCTTGAGCCGGCGGCCGATATCGCCGAAGCCGCCCGCGGCTTTGGGCAGACCGACGACATCACCGTGGTCACCGTGAAGTTTGCCGGCGCGGCCGTGCCGGCGATGACCGGTTGACGCGCCAGGCTCCGTGCTTGTCGCCGATTTACTTCAGCGCAATCCGGCTTTCGAGCTTCTTATCCCGGGATGATCCGCCAACCCAGATGGTTCTGCTTCCCGTTGCTGTGACCCATGCTTCCTTTGCAGTGGACCAGTACTGGAATTGCCGCAACGGAACGTGAATGACAACGTCTTTGCTCTCGCCCGGCGCCAGGGTTACACGCTCGAATCCGGCTAGTTTGTCGTCGGCAAATTGCACTCCCTCAGGAACGTGGGCCGGCTTATCCACATAAACCTGCGCGACTTCGTCGCCGGCCAATGCGCCGGTGTTCTGGATTTTCACGGTGACATCCGTTCCGCCGTCTGCGGCCGGACTCGCCTTGATTCCTGAATAGGCGAAGGTGGTGTAGGAAAGGCCGTACCCGAAGGGAAACTCGGGCTCAATCTTCTTGCGGTCGAACCAGCGGTAGCCGACAAGAACCCCTTCGCTGAAGGTCGTCTTTCCGTCTACGCCCTTCCACGAGCGCTCGGGAAAGGCCGGATCGTTGGCGGGCGTGTCCTCAATCCGCTTGGGCCATGTGTAGGGCAGCCGTCCGCCGGTGTTCGCCTGGCCCAGCAGCACCTTGGCCGTGGCCGGGCCGCCGAGGTCGCCGGTCCAGCCCATATTCAGCACGGCCTTGACCTGGCTGAGCCAGGGAAGCGCAACCGCCTGACTCACGTTGAGCACCACAATGGTGTTCGGATTTACCGCGGCCACATCGCGGATCAGCTTCTCCTGGTCGCCCGGCAGCTCGAATACCGGCCGCGTGCGGCTCCATGCAAACACCGCTGCGGTTTTGGCCTGTTTTGCGGCTTCGATGGCGGCGCGATAATTCTCTGCCCGCTGCGAGGGAGTGACCCAGCTTATCTTTACCTGTGTCGGGTTGTTCGATGTGTCAGGATTCACTTCGAGATAAATGTGGTGAGGCCCGGCAGTCAGTTCCATATCCGCGCGAATGTTGTCGAGCCCGTCGGTCGTGGGGAAGATGTTGGTCTCCCCGGCCTGGATCACTTCTCCGTGAATCCAGTTGAACCAGTCCTTGGCGACCACCGTGTCGTCGATCTTGAGCACGCCCCAGCAGCCGAGATGCTGGAAGTGAATTCGATACTTGCCGCTCTCGGGAACTGTGAGCGTGCCGCTCCAGGCAACGCTCCTGTTGGCGGCCAGCGCCGTGCCCGCGGCACGGGTAAAGTTCACCTGGGGATCGATGGAGACCGCATTCTCACTCCATGCGCGGCGCTCCAGTCCCGGCAAGCCAAAATGCGAAAGATATTGCGCCGGAATGACCGTTCCTTCCATGTCGTCGGCCGCGGCATAGGTCACGTGCGCGCTGTCGCCGGCCAGTTTCTTCAAGGCTTCCAGCGGTCCCACTTCAAGCGCCGGAATTCCCACTGCCTTTTCGCCGGTGAGGCCTACGGCGACAATTTGCCCCGCACCTGGGCCGATCAATGCCAGGCTGGCCAGGTCGGCGGCCTTCAGCGGCAGAGCCCCGCCATCGTTCTTGAGCAAAACCGCCGCGTCGATGGCGGACTTCTCAAGGATCTTCGCGTCTTCGGTATTGTCTGAGGGGGTTACGTCCAGCTTGTTCTTGCCATCCAGATAGCCGAATTTATCCATCTGCAGCAGTACTCTGCCTGCCGCACGGGTAATGGTGTCTTCTGAAATGACACCGCTCGCCACCAGTTTTTTCAGGTTGGTGGTGGGCTCGGCCTCGTGGTCGCGCGGCCAACTTGCGACATGCTTCTCCGTCTCAAGCTCTTCAGGCAAGCCGCCAGCGCTGAGCGCGGCCTTGCTCGGCCTTCCCCCGTCTTCGGCTTCGCGTTTGGGACGGTTGACGAAAAACGACGGCCCGCCGAAGGGAACCGCAAGCGGCCCGGACATCTCCACATCGAGCCCATTGTTGATGAAATCCGTGGCGTGAGTTGCGCCCCAGTCGGAGGTCACAAACCCCTCGAACCCCACCTGACCCTTGAGAATCTTCTTCAGCGTGTCGGGATTCCCGCAGGAATATGGGCCGTTGATATGGTTATACGAGCACATGATCGACGACACTCCCACCTTGCTGGCCGCCGCGAAGGGAGCTACATACACCTCGTGCAGCGTCTGGTCGTCGACAAACACGTTGCCGGAGTTGGTGTCGTATCCAACGTAGTGCTTGGCTTGCGACATTACTCCTTCATGCTGAATGCCGACCACCTCGGCGGCGCCCAACTCGCCGGTCAGATACGGATCTTCGCCGAATGTGTTGTACCCGCGTCCATAGTACAAATCGCGGTCGATGTTGATGAACGGCTGCAAACACACGCTCACCCCGTGCGACCGAGCCTCACGGCCGATGACGGAGCCGTTGAGGCGGGCATCTTCGCGGCTGAAGGTGGCGGCCAGGCCCATTGTCGAGAGCGGCGCGATGGAAGGCACGCGGGTCAAGACTCCCGGAGGCCCGTCGGCAAAGCGCATGGGCGGAATGCCCAGCCGCTGGATCCCCGGCAGATAACCGGCTTCTCCCTGGTAAGTGGAGGCATCTTCTG
>JBEKEQ010000196.1:0-6303 GCA_050013735.1 Occallatibacter sp. | reverse complement strand
AGGAGCCAGGCGACCGAGCCGGCTTCAGGGGCGGGCGCGACGGCAAGCAGCTCTCCCTGCACCTGGCTGCCGTCTTCCAGCTTCCATGTGGGCCCGGCGAAGTGTCTTCCGATGACCTTGCCGGAGGCGTCGAGCAGCTTGGCATCGGGGGCTTTGAGAGCCCACTTGGCGGCGGTTGGGGTTGCGGTGCAGTTGTAAATCTGGACTCCGTCTCCCTTTAGCTGGAGAACGGCGTGGGCGCTTGGTGGGAGGTCGATGTTGCTGCCTGGCTGCTGGGCTGGCAGAGCGGGGATGGAAACCGAAGCCGCGATCAGAGACAGCGCTAAAAGACGCATTGAGGGAGTGTATCAACTCTTACTGTGAAGCCGCTGTTCTGAGACGTGGTGAGGGTCTCAAGAGAAGTCTCTGGCCGGTGGTGTGTTTATGACGAATTAAAAATTCGACTAGAAACCCTGGAGAAGTTTCGGATAGAAGAGACCATCCCACAGGGGTTAAAACCCGCGCTCGAATTGGCTTGTTTCGGCAGGACTGAAGTCACGCCCTGACACAAAGCGGGTTGGGTTCGTGGATTCCCACCCATTCCACGATGATGCCGTGGAATGGATGGGGCACGGGGAGTTTGTGGTTCCTTTCCGTCGCGCGATGAAACTGCACGGTGGATGGGGCACCCGGCTGTTCTAGCCCTTTAGCTCAAAGCTTGCCATTCGGCGCGCTTTCCAGCGGGAAAAGAAGAACACGGCTACGCCTGCGCCGATGAGCACTGCCGTTCCGCCCACTACCTTGACCACGGCCAGCGGCTTGTTTGGCTCATCGCCGGCGGGGATTGCGGAAAGCAGAATGGTGATGGCTGTGCTGGCCAGGCCTAGAGTTGCGAGTGCGATCGCTACGGGTTTACCGCCGGGCACGCGGCGCACTTCCGAGCCGACAGGCCTACTTTGCAAACGGACCATGGCGGCGAAGAGGAAGAGGAAAGGCAGAAATGTGGCAATGACCGACATGCTGATGAGCACGTCATAAGCGCCATGGACGGTGGTGCCCGCCTGGCCGAGCAGTGTAACGACCATTCCAGCTCCCCCGTAGACGGCGATGGCTACCCATGGCGTACCGTAGCGCGGGTGAACGAAGCCGAAGGCGGGGGGCAGATAGTGATGGATGCCGGCGACGAAGGGCAGGCGCGAGGTGGAAGAAAGATTTGCCCCAGCTGAGCCGACAGCGTTGAGGGCCACGAGCAGGGCGACGGGCGCGAGCAGCCAGCCGAAGCCAAGACGCGCACTGAGAATGTGAATTCCGTTGACGAAGCCGTCTGGGCCTTCGACGGCGTGGCTGGGCAGCGTGAGCATGAAGGCCGCAGTGCCGCCGATGTAACCAATGGCCAGGATAACGCCGCCGACGAGGATGGCCCATGGAATGGTGCGGCGCGGACTTTGAATTTCGGCGCCCATGGCGGAGGCAGCCTCAACCCCGACGAAGGCGAAGAAGACAGTGGACCAGAAGACGGCATTGCCGAGCGAGAAGTGAGGAACCAGGCTGGTGAGGGTGATGTGCACGGCGGGGCCGAAGCGCCAATAAGAAACCGCGCCGAGGACGAGGAGAATGGAGAGCGGGATGAGACTGCCGAACGATCCGACGTTGTTGAGCCATTTGCCCACGCTGACGCCGCGGATGTTGAGGAGGGTGATGGCGGCGAGCCAGAGCAGCGAGAACGCGATGTAGTAAAGCGGACTGGCGCTGAGGGACTGGGCGCGCGGACCGAAGGCGAAGAGGGCCGAGGCCGCGCCAAAATAAAGCACGCCGGGGAAGTAGGGCAGATTGCTCATCCAGTAGGACCAGGCGGCGATGAAGGCGAAGAAGTCTCCGAAAGCCTCGAGGGTCCACACGTAGAGGCCGCCCTCGTCGGGATGGCGCGACGAGAGCTCCATGACGCAGGCGGCGAGAGGGACGAAAAAGCAGAGGAGAGCGGCGAGCCAGACGACAAAGATGCTGGGGCCGGCGGCGGCGGCCATGGCCGTCCAGCGCACACTGAGAGAAACGACGACGTAGAAGAGCACGAGGTCGCGGAAGCGGATGCCTCGCTTGAGTGCAGGCTGGGATGCCATGTAGGGCGCAGCATAACAGAGGGGCGCGCGGCGGCGAAGCTAAATTTTACCGGCGCTGGAGAGAACGGCCATGGCCGCATTGCGGCCGTTGATGCCGATGACGCTACCTCCGGGATGCGTGCATGCGCCGCAAAGATAGACGCCCTGCATGGGTGTGCGCGAGGAGAGGCGGTCGGCCCACATGTAGGGCGGCAGGCACTCGCCCTGGAAGATGTGACCGCCGGTGAGGCCGACTTTTTGCTCAATGTCAGGCGGGCCGAGAACCTGGGCGTCGATGACGGCCTGGTCGATGTTGGTGCAGAAGCGGGAGAGTGAATCGAGGGCGAGACGGCGGACTTCGGCGCGGCGCCCATCCCAGGTTCCGGCGGCGAAGTGATACGGCACATACTGCGCAAAGACGCTCATGGTGTGCTGGCCCGCGGGAACCACGCTGCCGTCATGCACGCTTTGAAAATATAACTCGCACCATAAGTGACTGGGTAACTCGCCGCGGCGGGAGGAGGCAAATGCGGCCTTCCATTCTTCTTTGGTAAGAGGAATATTGATTTGCCCGTAGTGATGGGGCTGGTCGAGGCCGGGACAAGCGGCAAAGTTGGGCAGCTCGCGCAGGTGCACGTTGAGCTTGACGGTGCAGCCCACGATGGGAACGCGTTCGACCTGTGCGCGCCAGGCTGGATCGGCGGCCGCGCCCAACAGACGCAGCGTTTGGCGCGGATCGGCGTTAGAGATGATGGTGCCGGCGGCGATGCGCTCGCCGCCTTCGAGCTGTACGCCTTCGCCGGGCAGAATCGCGGCGACCGCGACGCCTGTGACCACGGTCGCGCCGGCTTCGCGTGCGGCATCGCAAAAGTAAAACGAGACCATGCCCATGCCGCCGCGCACATAACCCCACATGCCGGGCATTCCGCCCAGGCGGCCGCTGGCGTGATGGAAGCGGATGGAAGCCGTGCCTAGGTCGAATGGGCTGGCGTTGGTGCCGATGACGCCCTGGCCGAGATAGGCGATCTGGAGGCGCTCGTCCTGGAGATAGCGCTCGACAAACTCGGCCATAGACCAGGTGAACAGCAGCGAGCGGGCTTCGTCGTCGTTCCCGAGGCGACCTTCAATTTGTTCGCGGGTGGGGGGCTCGCCGATCCATAGGTCACGGCTGCCGGGTGGGCGGAGGGCGTCGCGCAGGCGGCGAAGCACGTCGTTCATTGCGCGCCAGCCTTCGACATCTGCGGGCGCAAGCGCGCGCACCTCTTCAGCGCAACGGTCGTCATCATCCCAAAGCTGAATGCTCGTTCCGTCAAGAAAAGGAACGAAAAGCCCGTTGACCGCCGGAGTCCACGCGTAACCGCGGCGGGGCAGCTCCAACTCTTCCAGCACCAGGGGGTGCAGCAGTCCGGCCAAATAGGCGCAGGGAGACATACGCACGCCGGGAAACGGCTCTTCGATGGTGCATGCTCCGCCCACGCGCGCGCGGCTCTCAATCACCAGCACGCGCTGACCGGCCCGCGCCAGGTAAGCCGCGCAGGCCAGGCCGTTGTGCCCGGCGCCGACGATAATTGCGTCCCAGGTATTGGCTGTCAGTTCGCGGATCGGGATTGGAAGGCCGATTTCGCCGAGCAGTGCTGCTGTTGGTGAACTCATATTCGCTTTACGCTAGCATCTGGCGCGGCGGCTGGGAAGTCTTCGCGGCTATCATTACAGGCTATGAAGCAAATGCATGTTTTCGAAAACAGCGGAGCGCAGGGCGTCGACCTCAAGAATGTTCACCGCGTCGCTTTGCGGGCCGTCGTGGTTCTGATTGCGACATTCACGCTCATCGCGCCAGTGTGGGCCGCCCCGGCGACTGGCGCGGCTGAAGCGGCTGCCTGTTCGGTGT
This sequence comes from Occallatibacter sp., assembly GCA_050013735.1. GTDB lineage: Bacteria > Acidobacteriota > Terriglobia > Terriglobales > Acidobacteriaceae > Telmatobacter. The sequence goes on along the minus strand of JBEKEQ010000196.1, from coordinate 2,340 downwards.
TTCAGGAAATGGATTTGTCCGGCATTCAGGATGCGCCGACACAGGTGCTGAGCGCCAAGATCGTGGAGGCATCGGATGAGTCGCCCTCATATTGCAAGGTTGAGGCCTACGTCTATCCGGAGGTGGGGATCGAGATACACCTGCCTCTGGTGACGGCCTGGAACGGAAAGCTTGCTGTGGCTGGGAATGGCGGATGGGCGGGAGGGATTAATGGTGGGGCGTGCAATGGGAATGTTCAGCGCGGATATGCCTGCGTGACCACCGATACCGGGCACCGGGGCCGTGGCGACGATGGGCTGTGGGCTTTTGACAATTTGCCGGCGCAGGTGGATTTCGGCTATCGAGCGATCCACGTGGCGACGCTGGCGGCCAAGTCGATTGTCAGCCGCTATTACGCGAAAGACGCTCAAAAGGCCTATTTTATGAGCTGTTCGACGGGCGGGTACCAGGGCATGGTGGAAGCGCAGCGGTTTCCGTGGGATTTTGACGGAATCATCGCCGGCGCCCCCGACATGGACGAAGCCGATTTGACGATGCGCGAGGTGTGGGCGCAGAGGTCGGCTTTGGATAAAGCTGGCAAGCCGATTCTCGATGAGGCGGCCATCGGAATTCTGCATCAAGGTGCGCTGGACGAGTGCGACATGGACGATGGCGTGAAAGACGGGCTGATCGGCAATCCGGTGGGATGCAGGTTCGATCCTGCAAAGCTGCTTTGCAAGACCGGAGAGACACGAGCGTGCCTGGGCGCAGCCCAGGTGGAAGCGGCAAAGCGCATCTACGACGGCCCTCCTCACACGCAGGAGCGAGACGTGCGCGGCGCGCTGCCTGGGTCGGAGATTGTGTGGAAGTTCGGGACGGGTACGACGTATACAGACAGCCTGTTCAAATACATGATCTACGGAATGAGTCCGGATTGGACCTCGGCAGGCTACGATTTCGAGCGCGATTACAAGCGTTTGGGAATGGCCGCAATTTACACGGACACCAATCCCGATCTAAGGCGTTTCAAGGCGGCCGGGGGCAAGCTGCTTGTGTACCAGGGGGGAAACGACGTGGTTGAAATGCCGACTGCGATCGTGGATTACTACCAGACGGTTGAGAAGGTGATGGGCGGGCAGAAACCGACGCAGGATTTCTTTCGGCTGTTCATTATTCCGGGCATGAATCACTGCGGAGGAGGCGTTGGGGCAACTACGATTGACTATCTGAGTTATCTGGAGAGCTGGGTCGAGCAGAACCACGCGCCCGATAAGATGATCGGTGCGCACGTAAGCGATGCTTACCTTGCCTCGCTGCCCGAAGCGTCAAGGCGTGTGACGGTTCCGCTCGATCCGAAGATCCCTCTCAGTTTTACGCGCCCCATGTATCCGTTTCCGCAATTTGCGAAGTATGCAAGTGGGGACCCTAATGATGCGAAGAGTTTTCGGCCGGCTCAACAGTGATGGCGGCGAAGAACTTTGCATAAACCAAATCTTCGCCGCATTGCGGTTTTCCCTGGGTTGCGATTCAGGCGGGTTGCGGGGGCTGAAGCCCTGACTCATTCTGTCGGCTTTGTCGGCATGACTGAAGTCATGCCCTGATACAAAACCGTTTGCCGCGCAGCAGCGTCTGGAAAGGCGCTGAGTCATTTCGCTTCAGTGTGACGCGCGGCGGCTCAGACCTGCATGACTTCGGCTTCCTTCTTGCGTGACAGCTCTTCCATGCGGCGGATCTCTTCGTCGGTCATCTTCTGGATTTCTTCGAGAGCGCGCTTTTCGTCGTCCTCGCTGATTTTCTTTTCCCTTGCCAGCTTTTTGAGGGCGTCGTTGCCGTCGCGGCGAACGTTGCGGATGGCGGTGCGATGCTCCTCGAGAACGCGGTTCAGGTGCTTGACCACATCGCGGCGGCGTTCTTCAGTCATGGGCGGGATGGGCACACGCAGGATTTTGCCGTCGGACTGCGGATTGAGGCCCAGGTCTGAAGTGCGCAGCGCCTTTTCGATTTCCTTGAGCACGGTGGGGTCCCAGGGAGCGATCACGATCAGTTGCGCCTCAGGCGTGGAGACCTGCGCCAGTTGGCTGATGGGCGTGTTCGTGCCGTAGTAGTCCACCTTGACCTGGTCGAGCATGTGCACGCTGGCGCGGCCGGTGCGGGTGGAGGCCAGATTGGCCTGGAAGGTGGCGACTGCTCCATCCATGCGCCGCTTGAGGTCGCCGTAGAGTGCCTTGGTTGCTGGATTGCCGTCCATGAACGATGCCATTGGGTTGTCCCTCGTAGATGCCGCAACTGCCAACGGTTATTCTACTAAAACCGCCGGGCAGTGGGATTTATGCGTTTAGAGCGGGAATTGACACCGCTTTG
>JBEKEQ010000195.1:0-6403 GCA_050013735.1 Occallatibacter sp. | reverse complement strand
CCGCAGCCAGCCTCTCCCCTAGCCCCCCTGGAGGGTTTCTCTGCTGCTTTTATCGGGTCGATGAGATGTTTTTATCAGTGAAAGCGGCTGGGGAATGTGATTTGAATCACTTTAGATGACGAGAAAAAGCAATTGCGGGGCGGGAAGGATGGTTGGTACAACATTGGCATGAAGGCTGAAGAGTTTCGCGCATCGTTTGCCGAGGAGGGTCCGCCGGAGGGGTTGAGCGCTCCACTGGAGGCGTTGTGGTGGGATGCGAAAGGGGATTGGGCTCGGGCGCACGGGCTGGTGGATGAGCTGGAAACGCCGGAGGGGATGGCGGTTCATGCTTACCTGCACCGCAAGGAAGGCGAGGCGTGGAACGCTGATTACTGGTATGGGTTCGCGGGGCGGGAATTTTATCGGGCCAAGCTGGAGGATGAGTGGGAGGCGCTGGTGACGGGGATGGTGGGGGAGCGGAGATAGCGGAGATGGCGGCGTTTGCGGGGTTCGTTCGAAGGTGCCGTGTGGGAAATCCGGGAGGGTCGAAACTCCGCATCATTAGATTTCGAGGTTTCCCGCCCCTTCGCCAGGAAAATGCGAACGGATGGGACGTCCGTCGTCAGGTGATTTAAGCGGTGGGCTGGCGGGCTGACCGGGGGGCGATCTCTTCCGCTTCCTCCTTAGACGACGAGAGCAGGTTCTGCAACTCCGCTGGGAGACCGGAGAAAGGAATCGCTTTTGCGAAATCTTCTTCGGTCCATTCGGGGGTTTTCCTGGTCGATCAACTCAGGGTTTGGCCTTTTCATATCGATTTCTCTCCTTCCGGTTAGCTCTTCTCAGACTGATGACGCGGAGAGCAGTGCCGCGCATGGTGAACACCAGCGCATAGAGCTTGTCGCCTAGCCTTGATCCCAGGGATTGACGACCGAGGATGCAATGTCTTCAAAGTGCTTGATGTTGCGGGTGGCGAGTTTGGCGTGAGAGGCGAGGACGATGCCGGCGATCATGGTGTCGCGGGGGTCGCGCGGGCGCCCTTTCTTTTGGCGTGCGGCGGCGAGGTCGGCAGCGTATTGCGCAGCCGTCGAGTCGAAAGGCGCTACGCGTCCCTGAATTGTATCGATTAGCACGCGCTCGAAAAGCGCCATCATCTTAGATTGACGCTTTCCGGCGGGCAAGAGCTGGAGGCCGAAGCGATTCTCGAATACGCTGATTGAGGTGGTCCAGATAGAGGAGCGCGGCTGGCGGTCGAGCCAGCGAATGACCTCTGGATCGGGACTCTCGCGCATGAGCGCAGAAATCACGTTCGTGTCGAGCAGGATCATGGTTCGAAGTCCGGCACTTCGATACGGAAGCCGTGGAGCTCCTGGATCTCTTCTCCGTCCTTGAGTCCGATGCCGCGAAACATATTGGCGATCTCAGTTCCCAAGCCGGTAGCCGGGACATCCTCTTCGCGGAGCGCATTGCGGAGGATTTCGCGGGCTTCGGCTTCCATGCTGCGGCCGTGACGCCTGGCGCGGCGCTGAAGGCGGCCTTTTAGAGGATCGTCGAGATTGCGAACCAGGAGTTGGGCCATTTTTGTCTCCGTTGCTATCATGATAGCAAATTGGGCCGAGGATTGTGGGCCGCGTTGAAACACGGGCGGCCGTAATCGGCAAGGTGCGCTACGGCGTTCTTGATCGGTTGTGTTCGGCGCGGCGTGGTGCGGCGCGGTTGACCAGTGGGCGCCATGGTCGGTGCTCTGCGGTAAGTGGGCATCACAGTGGCGTCGAGGCGGAGGTTGGAGTCCTTTAGGAAGCGCGGGATTGGGGCACAATTAGAAACTCAGGTTCATAATGTGGGATTGGATTCTCTGCCTGTGTCTAACATCACAGCGACCTGAACCCCCTGCGAAGACACTCAACCTAGCGGCCGATTTCCCTGGGCCGCGCCATGAGGGAAACGGAATGAGTGAACAGAAAACGGCAGGCAAGATGGTGATTTTGGATGGAAACGAGGCGGCTGCCTCGGTAGCCTATCGCCTCTCAGAAGTGGTTGCGATTTACCCGATTACTCCCTCGTCGCCGATGGCCGAGTGGGCGGATCAGTGGCGCTCGGAAGGGAAGAAAAATATTTGGGGCGCATTGCCCATTGTGGAAGAGCTGCAGAGCGAGGGCGGTGCGGCCGGTGCGCTGCACGGCGCGTTGCAGGCGGGAGCGTTTGGAACAACGTTCACGGCTTCACAGGGCTTGCTGCTGATGATTCCAAACATGTTCAAGATTGCCGGCGAGCTGACCCCGGCGACGATGCATGTGACGGCGCGGACGCTGGCGACGCATGCGCTTTCGATTTTTGGCGATCACTCCGATGTGATGGCCTGCCGGTCTACGGGCTGGGCGATGCTGGCTTCGAATTCAGTGCAGGAAGTTGCCGACCTGGCCCTGGTGGCGCAGATTGCCACGCTTGAGTCGCGCATTCCGTTCATCCATTTCTTTGACGGCTTCCGCACCTCGCATGAAGTGGGCAAGATTTTGCCGATCAGCGACGAGACGATTCGCGCGCTGGTGGACGACAAGTATTTGATCGCATTCCGCAAGAATGCGCTGAGCCCCGACAGGCCAGTGATTCGCGGGACAGCGCAGAATCCGGATACGTTCTTCCAGGCGCGCGAGGCGTGCAGCCCGTTCCACGCTGCGGTACCGGGGATTGTGCAATCGGTGATGGACCGGTTTGCGGTGCAGACGGGCCGGGCGTATCACTTGTTCGATTACTACGGCGCTCCGGATGCGGAGCGGGTGATTGTGATTATGGGCTCCGGCGCTGAGGCTGCCGAAGAGGCTGTGGACGCGTTGAACAGGCAGGGCGAGAAGCTGGGAATGGTGAAGGTTCGCTTTTTCCGGCCGTTCGACTCGAGCGCGTTTTTGGCGGCGCTGCCCCCGACGGTGAAGTCCATTGCGGTGCTGGACCGCTGCAAGGAACCGGGCGGAAACGGCGAGCCGTTGTATCAGGACATTGTTACGGTGCTGGCTGAAAATGAAGCCAGCTTGCCCTTTGAGGCCAAGCCGGCAGTGATTGGCGGGCGGTACGGGCTCTCATCGAAGGAGTTTACGCCGGCGATGATCAAGGGGATCTTTGACGAGCTGACGAAACTGGCTCCGAAGAACCACTTTACGATCGGCATTGACGACGACGTGAGCCACAGCAGTTTGGATTACGATGCGTCGTTCTCTACTGAGGATCCGCAGACGGTGCGGGCGCTGTTCTACGGGCTGGGCTCGGACGGCACGGTGGGCGCGAATAAAAACTCGATCAAGATTATTGGGCAAAACACGCCGAACTTTGCGCAGGGCTACTTTGTTTATGACTCGAAGAAGTCGGGGTCGATGACGACGTCGCATCTGCGGTTTGGGCCGAACCCGATCAGGTCAAGCTATTTAATTACGCGGGCCAGCTTTGTGGCGTGCCACAACTTCAGCTTCCTGGAGAAGATGGACATTGTGGAAGCGGCGATGCCGGGCGCGGTTTTCCTGCTGAATTCGCCTTATGCGGCGAACGAGGTTTGGGATCACCTGCCGAAGACGACCCAGCAGGAGATTTTGCGCAAGAAGATTGAGTTCTACGTGATTGACGGCTACAAGGTGGCGCGCGAAGCGGGAATGGGCTCACGCATCAACACCATTATGCAGACGTGCTTCTTTGCCATCAGCGGCGTGTTGCCGCGCGAGGAAGCGATTGCGCAGATCAAGAAATCGATTCAGAAGACCTATGGCAAGCGCGGAGAAGCCGTGGTCGCGAAGAACTTTGCCGCAGTGGACCATGCGCTGGCGCATTTGGAAAAGGTTGAGTTGCCGGCGACTGCTTCGGCGGAGTTCGATTTGATTCCTTCGATTTCAGGCAAGGCGCCGGAGTTTGTGCGCAACGTGCTGGGGCAGATTGCGGCGGGTCACGGAGACTCGCTGCCGGTGAGCGCGATTCCGGCGGGCGGGGCATTCCCGACCGGCACGTCGCAGTGGGAAAAGCGCAACATTGCGCAGTTTATTCCGGTGTGGGACAAGGATCTTTGCATCCAGTGCGGCAAGTGCGTGATGGTTTGCCCGCATGCGGTGATTCGCGCCAAGGTTTACAGTCCCGAGCTGGGCGACAAGGCGCCGGCGACGTTCCAGTGGGCCAAGCCGAAGTGGCGCGGGATGGAGACGGACCGGTATACGCTGCAGGTGGCGCCCGAGGATTGCACGGGATGCGCGGTTTGCGTTGAAGTGTGCCCGGTGAAGAGCAAGAGCGACGCCAGCAAGAAGGCGATCAACATGGCTCCGCAGCCCCCGTTGCGCGAGGCCGAGCGGGCCAACTGGGAGTTCTTTGAGACGCTGCCGGAGGTAGACCGGAGCAAGATTTCGCACACCCAGGTGAAAGATATTCAACTGCTGCAGCCGCTGTTTGAGTTTTCAGGCGCCTGCGCGGGATGCGGCGAGACGGCGTATGTGAAGCTGTTGACGCAGCTATTCGGCGACCGGCTGTATATTGCCAACGCGACCGGCTGCTCGTCGATTTATGGCGGCAACCTGCCGACAACGCCTTATTCCAGCAATGCCGCGGGACGCGGACCGACGTGGGCCAACTCTCTGTTTGAAGACAACGCGGAGTTCGGCTTCGGCATGAGAATCGCGCTGGACCAGCAGAAGGTTTTTGCCGAGACGCTGGTGACGCGGCTGGCGGCGGAGATTGGCGTTGAACTGGTTGCCGACTTGCTTGGAGCTTCACAGAAGACGGAAGAGGAGATTGGCAAGCAGCGGGAGCGGGTGCTGATTTTGCGGCAGCGGCTGGTGGGCAACGAGACTTCAGACGCGAAGAATCTGCTGGCCATTGCCGACTCGCTGGTGCGCAAGAGTGTTTGGATTTTGGGCGGCGACGGATGGGCGTTCGACATCGGGTTCGGCGGCCTGGATCACGTGCTTGGCTCCGGCAAGAATGTGAATGTGCTGGTGCTGGACACCGAGGTTTATTCGAATACAGGCGGGCAGATGTCGAAGGCCACGCCGAGGGGCGCGGTGGCCAAGTTTGCGGCCAGCGGCAAGACTAACAGCAAAAAAGACCTGGCCATGGAAGCGGTGAGTTACGGCTCGGTGTATGTGGCGCAGGTGGCGCTGGGCGGCAACGACACCCATGTGGTGAAGGCCTTCCAGGAGGCCGAAGCGCACGACGGGCCGTCGATCATCATCGCCTACTCGAGCTGCATTGCGCATGGTTATGACCTGGTGCATGGGCTGGAGCAACAGAAGCTGGCGGTGCAGTCGGGCTACTGGCCGTTGATGCGCTACAATCCCGCGCTGCGCGAGGAGGGGAAGAATCCGTTCCAACTGGATTCGAAGGCGCCATCGATCCGGCTGAAGGACTACGCCTATCGCGAGGCACGGTACACGATGCTGGCGCGGGGCAATCCGGAGCTGGCTGCGGATTTGCTGAAGGAAGCGCAGGACGACGTGGAGCGGCAGTGGCGGGTTTACTCGGCGCGGTCAACCATGCCGGGCCGCGGCGAGACGCCGAATATCGCTCCTGAAGAGAAGCCTGAAGTGAAGTTGGCGGCCGTGGCTGCCGGAGGTGAGGAATGATCGATTTTTCAACAAAGTACCTCGGGTTGAAGTTGAGCGGGCCGATTGTGGTTTCGTCCACGCCGCTTTCAGAGTCAGTTGACAACATTCGGAGGATGGAGGACGCAGGCGCTTCGGCGGTTGTGCTGACCTCGCTGTTCGAGGAGCAGTTGGAGCTGGAGTCGCGCGCGCTGGACGAGGACCTTTCGCGGGGGACCGAATCCTTTGCCGAGTCGCTGGGCTATTTGCCCGACTTGACTGACTATCGCATGACGCACGAGGGTTATCTCGAGCATCTGCGGCGGGCCAAGGAGGCGGTGAAGATTCCAATTCTGGGCAGCTTGAACGGAGCCACGCCGGGCGGATGGGTGCGGTATGCCAGGGACATGGAACAGGCCGGCGCCGATGCCATCGAGTTGAATACTTATGCGCTGGCAACGGACAGGAGCCAGACTTCAGCGGAGCTGGAGTTGCAACTGCTGGAACTGGTGGCTGCGGTTACGGCAGCGGTGAAGGTTCCGGTTGCCGTGAAGCTTTCGCAATCGTTTACCAGCGTGCCGCACCTGGTGGCGCGGCTGGAAGACGCGGGGGCGAGAGGCGTGGTGCTCTTCAACCGTTTCTATCAGCCGGACTTCGATATTGAGACGCTGGAGGTGCGGCCCACGCTGCACTTCTCCACGCCTTCAGAGTTGCTGCCGCGGCTGCATTGGGCAGCGATTCTATTTGGACACGTGAATCTTGACGTGGCTATCTCGGGCGGCATTCACTCGGCAGAAGATGTGCTGAAGGGCGTGATGGCCGGAGCGGGGGTTACGATGATGGCTTCGGCGCTGCACATTCACGGCATCGAGCACATCGGC
>JBEKEQ010000194.1:0-6496 GCA_050013735.1 Occallatibacter sp. | reverse complement strand
TGCGGTGTCGAAGGCAACGGTTCGTCCCTTTGCTGTCAAAAAGTTCCTGGTGGCGCGCATCTCCGGCTCTTCGCCGCGAATCATCCAGCTCTCATGCACAGTGTGCTGGGTTGCAAGCAGCCATACGCCGAGAGTGATTTCGTCCGATCCAGGCGTTGCATAAGCAGCGCTCTCCAGAGCGATTGCTCCGTCGAGCTTTTGCTGCCATGCGCGGCTTAACTTATAGTCGCCAAGTTGGCTGGGCATCAGGCCGTCGAGTTGCTGCGGGGTAAGTTGGCCGACGCGCCCGGCCAGAACCGTGCTCTCCCAGTGCTCTTGAAGCGCGCGCACGCCGGGAACGGCGAACAGCAACACCACGGCGGCAAAGGTGGCGATCCTCCAATACTTGACCTGTTGCTTCTCTGCCCGTGAATGCGGCGTGGAGAAATTGCCAGCCGGGGATTTGCCGGCTTCCGTGCGGGTGACCACCCATAGAAATAAGATTGTTGCCACCAGGATCAGACAGCCGCCGATCACATAATCGGCCTGCTTGGCTACGTTTTCAAGCGCAGAATGTCCCAACGCGATTCGGTAATAGAGCACCAGGGCACAGAGCCGGATAAGATTGAAGAGATAGGCCAGAGACACGGCGCCGGCAACATAACAGAGCCATCTCCCCAGCGAAACGCGTTTCAAATAGCCGGTAATCAGCGCCACATATCCCAGCGTGACTGCTCCCCGAAGGCCGTCGCATCCGGGCGCAATGAACATCCCGAAGTCGGGAGAAAACATCAGCTTCAGCAGTTCCGGGTTGGTTGGAGAAAAGCCAATGAGCACGGCAAAAGAGCGCGCGATATGGGCAGAGAGAGTTTGCAGAGGAAGGTCAACCAACTGCGAACCCAGGTTGGGCATGGGCTGCGCGCACAGCAGCAACGCCAGCGGAAACCATGCCTGCCGCCAGACGCGCGCTCCGGCAAACAGCAGGATAACCCCGGAGCCATACAAATAGAGCGAGAGTGCTGGTGGCAAAAAATTGACGCCCAGGCGTCCAGCCATCCAATACCAGGTTACGTATTGCCGGAAGGCATTCAGAACCAGCGCCGCAACCACCGGAAGCAATCCCCACCAGGTTCCCCGCAGTTCCCACCCGGCCATTCGCCACGCGCGCAGGGTCAGCAAAATGCCGGCAGGCACGATCAGCATTCCAATGGACCGCAGTGGATCGTGCGTCCAGAGGTGCCACAAATAAAGAAGTGCCGGAGACAGGCCCAGGATTCCGATCGTGGCGATCATGGCCAGGGCAGAGAAAAAAACTACACGTCGATCATGGCTTCCTGAACGATCGAATCCGGGATTTGTCTCTCTTGCCATGGAAGCCGGCGAGGAAGTCAAGTCGGTCTCGGCCAAAGCAGAATGCGCACTGCTTGCGGTCTTCATCGTGACCCTTCCGAAGCCGTACCTTTCATATCCCGCATCTCAGCCATCTGCTCATCCCTCGACAGTAACTTCTTAAATTGGCTTGTCTACCCGCAGCGTAGCTCGGGCGCGTTCTTTGCCCCAATTCAGGGTACCTCTTCGTTCCGCCAGGAGCCAATAGTTTAAATGGCCGATGCCCTGTGGCCGTGCCTACCAGCACGTTGCATCCTAAATTCACGTGGAAGTCATCGGGCAGTAACAATTGAGAAGCTATTTCAGTGATGAGCTGCTGTGCCATGAGAAATCTCTAATGCTAGAACCTTGAATTACTTCCGTGAAGATCTTCCCTGCGCTCCTGGCCATGAGAACCGATAAATGAGGGTGAATGGAATCGAAGCTCGGCGTCGATTCTGCAGCTCTCCTGTTGAAAGAACTTTGCCATGGCCACATTTGTCCGGTTTGGTTTAATTGCTTCTCCCGCTCCTGCCTTGAAGCAGACTCGGAAACTACCGCGATTCGATCACGTTCAGCGGCTATGGGCATTTCCCCTGGCCATTTGTGCCTGTGTTTTAGCTCCGATTTCAGCGTTTGCATTGCCGGCTGAAGCGCAATCGGGCGGCATGAGTGCGGCGTCTCCTGCAGGTTCGGTCCCAATTGCGAATTTAATTCGTTGGAGCGGCAGGCAGCCGGAAGCAGCGGGGCGCACGGTCCAAGTGCGGTTTGCGCTCTATCAGAATCAAACAGGTGGACTTCCGCTGTGGTGCGAGACGCAAACATTGATGGTCGGAGCCGACGGGCGATACTCTGTTTTGCTGGGGACGGCCAGCGTGGAAGGAGTTCCGCAGTCGCTTTTTCATTCCGGCGAGGCGCGGTGGATTTCGGCGCAGTTGATGAACGATGAGTCCATTGGAACTTCCAGCCCAAATGCCGACGGCGAGGCGGCTAGCACGGCCTTGCCCGCCCGGAGCCTGCTGGCCACTGTTCCTTATGCGTTCAAGTCGATGGACGCCGAGACTTTGGCCGGTCGAGAAGCTGCCGATTACGTGACCCGCGAAGACCTGCAATCGGCGGTCGCAAGCAGCTTCCAGGCGGCCGCTCAACTGAGCCCCCAGGCCAACTCGATCATGCCCGACAGCGCGGGAACAAGCGGTCTTGTGCCGGTGTGGACCGGGTCTCGAAGCCTGGGCAACTCGTTGATCGCTCAGTCCGGCACGGGGGTAGGTATCGGCACACTCTTGCCTGCTACTCTGTTGGACGTGAACGGAAAAAGCACATTGCGCGCAGCGGTGAGCCTTGTAGCCTCAGCCGCAACCATGGCAAGCGGCGCCAACTCACCCCCATTGCAGTTGGGAGCAAGTGCATACTCGAGCGCCAGCCGCACTGCTGTTGCGCAGAACTTTGTGTGGCAAGCCGTAAGCGCCCTCAACAATACTTCAAGTCCAACGGCCAGCCTGCGCTTGCTTTTCGGTTCAGGAATCAAAACTCCCGAAGCTACCGGACTCTCGATCGCGCCAAATGGTCAGATCACTTTCGCGCCAGGGCAGACTTTTCCGGCGTTGTCCTCAGCGGCCGGCGCTATCAGCGCCGTGACGGCGGGAGTGGGGTTGAACGGCGGAGGTTCCACCGGAAATGTAACTGTGAATCTCTCCATCCCTGTTGAGACCGCAAATGGCGGAACGGGAGCTACCACGGCGGCCGGGGCGCTGGCCAACCTGGGAGCAGTTTCCACGCGGCAGATTGGCGGACTGACTCAGGCTGACCAGCAGGCCGGCAAAGACTTTGGGCAGAAAGTGATGAATTGCCTCACTGCCGCCATTGCGACGGGAAATAACGTCTGCGATGCGAGAAATCTTATTGGAGTGCAGTCGCTCTCTTCAAATCTCGTCTTCACAACTAGCAATGCCAATAACATGACTTTGCTTTTGGCGCCCAATGTTACCGTGGATCAGCGTAACTACCAGGTGCTGATCGAGCCTGGAGTTACTAACTTCTCCGTGGTCGGATCGGGTGCGTGGAGCACGGCTGGAGCGAACGGTCAAGCGGCCGGCAGCACATTTAGTTATTCCGGCACAGATTATGCGTGGAAGGTGCTGGGCGGAGTTCTTAACACCTGGACCTACTACGTCAAGCTGCAGGACTTTGCCATCATTGCTCCGGGAACGAGTAAAGCCAGCGGCCTTTATCTTGGACCGGAGGTCCAGGATGTGGATCTTGTAAGGATGCGAATTGCATTACCCACGAGTAACTCCACCGGGTACAGCCTTCACATCTATGGAGGCGCGGCAAGCTCTGGAATGTATTCATCGTTTCTATCTGTCGAGAATCCTGAGTTTGTCGGCGGCGCGGGTGTGCTTGTCGACGGCAATGGGCTGGCAGACTGGGCGCAGGACAGCGTCTTCGGAGGAAGACTCATGGCCTCCAACAAGAATGTCGTTGGCTCCCGGTGCGTGGATATCCAAGCCGGCGAGTTTGCGCTTCACGGGACCGACCTGGAGAACTGCGACGTGGGCCTTCACATGGCGACCGGCGGAGCTGTGCAGCCTTATGTCCGCCCAGACGGTTGCTGCGTGAATACCGGCATTCAACTTGATGGCGCCGGAGCCTACGGAAACTACATCGTGACCACCAATCCCAACAATGTGCAAATCAACGGCGCGCGCTGGAACACCGTGATGGTGTCCACTCTGCTGGTGCATAACGACCTGGGAGCGGGCGGGTCAGATGTCATGAATTATCAATACCTCGATGTGCCTTTGAACTTCACGCTTGCATCGGGAAAGACAACTCCCCAATATGCATCGCTCTTGTTCGGCGACGGAAGCGCAGGCGAGCTGATTGACAAATGGCAGATCTCAAAAGATAACACGAATGGTTTCGAGATTAACGACCTCGCCGCCAAGACGCAAAGGCTTGGATTTAGTCCTGGCCCAAACGGCAACAGCGGCATGTCGGCCAACGGATCCGGCGTTGTGAGTTTCAACTGGGCAAGCGGCACCGGCGGGGTGGTTTTCGGCAACGGGGCTGAAACCAACACGGCCTCCATCAGTGGCGCCGGCGTTGCCACGTTCACCGGCATCACCGATACAGGAGTTACCGGCGCGCCGCAGTGCGCCCAGTTTAATTCCAGCGGAGTGCTAGGCGGGACCGGCGCCCCCTGCGCAGCCGCAACGCCAGCGGCGGCCGTTGCTCCGGTTCGCTGGACTCTCGTTGGCATCTCGCCGGGAGAGGCTAATGGCGGCCCATGGGGCAGATATACCCCGGATGTCGACGTCACAATCATCTCTGAGGAATACACATTCTACGGCGCGCCAACCGGTTGCAGCACATATCCCACCATGTACCTCAAAGACAATAACTCCACCATCGCCGGCAGTGCGCAAAAGCTCAATACGACAGGCAATAGTTACACCGGTCTGGCTCTGAATGTAGCTGCCGGACACACCATCTCAGTGTCGACTGCGTCGGGCGTAGGCTGCGCCGGCCAAAACAGCGGCGTCTACACCATCACCATGAAGCCGCGGAGCACTAACTGAGACACAATTCAAATTGAAAAATGAAAACGCCGAATCCGAAGTCGAATGGAAAAGTCAGGCTTTGGCGATCACTTCATAGGGGCGCATCATTTCGTTGTCTTCGTGCTCCAGGATGTGGCAATGCCAAACATAGCGGCCAGTGTAGCCGGCGAAGTTCACGATAATTCGCGTACTCGCACCAGGCGTTGCCCGTACCGTGTCTTTCCACCCCATTTCGTTCTGCTCGGGCGGCACGGGATCCGATTTATAAATCACCTTGTTGTGATAAACGCCTGCGGAAACATCGATCGAACGCCGGTCGAGTATTTGGAATCGGACCAGGTGCAGGTGAATGGGGTGCGCGTCCTCCGTCAGGTTGAGGAACTCCCATATCTCAGTTGAGTCGAGCACCGGCTTTTCTGACACGGGTTCGTGCCAGCGCTTGCCGTCGAGCAAGTGAACCATCGGTTCATCGTACGGAGTGTCAAGCTCCTCAAGCGTGAGTCTTCGCGTCATGACTGCGCCGGCCTCCGCCAACCTGGTGATGGGCCGCAACGTTTGAGGAAGCGAGCTGGTGTCGGCCACGGGGGTTTTCGCCACGCGGAACTGCATAAGAGTAGAGATCAAATTCTTGAGCAGAATGTTGGCTCCGCGGTGTTCGGCGAAGTCGATCACCAGGTCCACGCGTTCTCCGGGAGCGAGAGCCACGCGGTTGACGGGGATGGGCGCGCCGAGCAATCCCTGGTCGCTGCCAATTTGCTGGAACGGCGCGCCGTTGTCGAGCGACAGGAAATAAAAACGTGCGTTCGAGGCGTTCAGCACCCGGAAGCGGTACGTTCGCGGCTGTACCTCAAGATAAGGCAGAAGCTTGCCATTGATGAGCGTGGCGTTGCCCTGGTATTCAGGAATCCAGGAATAGCCGGCAAACTGCCCGACAGGATAGTAAAGTTGACCGTCGGTGCGGAACATGCGGTCCATCAGCACCAGCGGGATTTCAAATTCGCCTTTGGGAAGATTCAGCGCGTCTTCAAGAGAATCGCGAATCACATACAAGCCGGCCATTCCGGCGAGAATATTCAGGCGGTTAATTCCCATGGCGTGGTCGTGGTACCAGAGCAGCGCGGATTCCTGTTGGTTGGGATAGCGATAAGTCGCCGACTTGCCCGGCGTGTACCAATCCATCGGCCAGCCATCGCTCTCGGGCGGAACTTTTGCGCCGTGGACATGGACCACGGTTCTTGAATCCGGCACGCCCGTTTCCGCGCCCATCAGATGATGGTCGATGGGCAAAAAATGTTTTTCAGGAAGGAGGTTCCGCCACTCGATGGCAATCTCAGAGCCGCTGCGAGCCTCAATTGTGGGGCCGGGAACGCTGTTCTTGTATCCCCAAAAGCGCGTGGGCGCAACGTCACGGTGAACCTTGGCGAAGAACTCCTGGATGGGAATCCTGTAGAAGGGGATGTGCCCTTTGGCGCCTGGATGCTCGCTCACTGGCCTGGCGGCTTCAGGGATGGGAAGCGGGTCAACGAAAGCGGCCAGCTTGTCAGGATCGATGAGTGGCGGCGCGGGAGGCATAGGCGGCAGATGAG
>JBEKEQ010000193.1:0-7462 GCA_050013735.1 Occallatibacter sp. | reverse complement strand
AGCGGATCTACGGCGTTTCAGGCGACTCGCTGAACGGCATTACCGAATCCATTCGAGCCAAGGGGCAACTGGAATGGATTCATGTGCGGCACGAGGAGTCGGCTGCGTTTGCCGCCGGGGCAGAGGCGCACCTGACTGGAGGGTTGGCGGTTTGCGCCGGAAGCTGCGGCCCCGGGAATCTGCACTTGATCAACGGCCTCTACGACTGCCACCGAAGCCGCGTTCCGGTGCTGGCCATCGCGGCGCAGATTCCGAGCAATGAAATGGGCAGCGGGTATTTTCAGGAGACTCATCCGGAGCATATTTTCGCGCAGTGCAGCCATTACTGCGAAGTGGTTTCGCATCCCGAGCAGATGCCCCGCGTGCTTGAAATCGCCATGCAGACGGCCATTTCGCGGCGCGGCGTTGCGGTGATCACTCTGCCGGGCGATGTGGCGTTGCAGGATGCAGTAGAGGGGCCGCGCCTGCATTTTCACCAGGCCAAACCCACCGTTTGCCCATCCACGGAGGAAATTGAAAAATTGGCCGCGCTTCTGAACGGCTCGAAGAAAACCACCATTCTGGCCGGAGCGGGATGCGCCGGAGCGCACGATGAACTGATTGAAATTGCCGGCAAGCTGAAAGCGCCCATTGTTCATGCCCTGCGAGGCAAAGAGTTTGTGGAGTACGACAATCCGTTTAGCGTGGGGATGACGGGGCTGCTGGGCTTTTCATCCGGCTATCGCGCCATGAAGGATTGCGATACGCTGCTGATGCTGGGCACAGACTTTCCTTATCAACAGTTTTATCCGCAGAACGCGACCACCATCCAGATAGATATTCGCGGCGAGCAGATTGGCCGCAGAACCAAGGTGGACCTGGGCCTTGTGGGCGACGTGAAGTCCACGCTGGCCGCGCTCAGCCCGCAGCTCCAGTCCAAAGAGGATGAGAAGCACCTACGCGCCGCTCTTAACGATTACAGCGAGGCCCGCAAGAGCCTGGACGATCTGGCCACGGGCAAGGCCGATGAAAAACCGATCCATCCGCAATATGTGGCAAAGGTGCTGGATGAGCTTGCGGCCGAGGACGCGGTCTTCACCTGCGACGTGGGCACGCCTACCATCTGGGCCGCGCGCTACCTGCGCATGAACGGCAAGCGCAGGCTGATCGGCTCGTTCACGCACGGCTCCATGGCCAATGCGCTGCCGCAGGCCATTGGAGCGCAAGTGAGTCATCCCGGCCGCCAGGTGATTTCATTGTCTGGTGATGGCGGGCTGGCCATGCTCATGGGCGATCTGCTCTCTCTGACGCAGTTGAAATTGCCGGTAAAGACGATCATCTTCAACAACAGCTCGCTGGCCTTCGTGGAGCTGGAGATGAAGGCCGCGGGCATCCTGGATTTCGGGACCGATTTGCACAACCCGAACTTTGCCCAGATGGCGGAGGCCGCGGGAATCCTCGGGCTGAGGCCGGAGACGGCTGACCAGGTGAGGCCGATGATCGAACAGGCGCTAAGTCACGACGGACCGGTTTTGATTGAAGCCATTGTCAGCCGCCAGGAACTTTCCATGCCGCCGACAATTACGGTGGACCAGATCAAAGGGTTTGGGCTGTTCATGATGAAAGCTGTTCTGGATGGGCGGGGCAAAGAACTGGTCGATCTGGCAGCGGTGAACCTTCGGCGGTGATTTAGAAGGACGAGAAACCGAAGGAAAATCGAAATTTATCCCTTTTTCACAATTGATCCCTATATTTACTTTCTGAGCAAGCGCGGGGACGGTTCACATGAACTGTGCGCGCAGCCATGTTCCCCGGGGGATGAATGAATCTGAGATCGAAAGCACTCATAACAGCGGCTGCGGTTCTTTCAACCGCCGCTCTTCTGGCGGCAACTGGTTGCAAAATCGCCGAAGAAGCAAAGACGGACGATGACAAGATTGTCACCACGTCAATACGCTCTCTATCCGCTTCAGGAAGCACGGCTATCGAGCCGCTGATCGACCGCTGGAGCAAGGACTATGCGCAGTCGCACCCGGTGGAGGTAAATTATCGTCCCATCGGCAGCGGCGGCGGCATCGAAAATCTTCGCCGCGGCTACGGGGCGTTCGCAGCCAGCGATGCGCCGCTGAGCGACAGTCAACTGCAAGGGCTGCCGGCGATCGTGCAGATTCCGGTGAGCACCGGGCCGGTTTGCGTGGTGTATAACCTGC
The DNA here is from genome assembly GCA_050013735.1 of Occallatibacter sp. GTDB lineage: Bacteria > Acidobacteriota > Terriglobia > Terriglobales > Acidobacteriaceae > Telmatobacter. The sequence goes on along the minus strand of JBEKEQ010000193.1, from coordinate 5,273 downwards.
CGGGCTTAAAGAGTCCGCTGAAGCTGAGCGGAAAAACACTGGCAGGCATCTATGCCAGCGACATCATCAGCTGGCAAGACCCCGCAATCGCCAGCGAGAACCCCGGCGCGGCGTTGCCTCACGCGGCCATCATCGTTGTTCATCGCGCCGACGGCAGCGGGACGACCAGCATTCTGACCAACTTCCTGAGCAAGGCGAGCCCCACCTGGGCGGCGAAGTACGGGGCCAACATCTCCATCAAATGGCCGGCTGGAATTGGGGTAAACGGAAGCCGGGCCGAACTGAGCACGGTGATGGGGACGCCGGGAACTATTGGCTACCTGGAATTGACCTTCGCCAGAAGCTCCGGCGTGGCCGTGGCATCGATTAAAAATCAGGCAGGCGAGTATGTGGCGCCCAGCCCGGAAAGCGCGTACGCGGCTGTGGACGCGTCGACCGACCTTCTGAGCAAAGATCTCCGCGCCTCCATCGTGGATCCGCCGGCAACGGCCAAAGGCGCATATCCGATTACTGGTATCACCTTCGTGCTGATTCCCAAAGACAACACCAGCACCGACGGCGAGCAGAAAGCGCTGAAAGATTACCTGAACTATGCGCTCTCCACTGGGCAGGACGCGGCTGAAGAGCTTTCTTATGCCAAGCTGCCGCCGGCCATTCAACATCAGGGACAGGGGCTGCTGGCGCAGTTGACCGATAACGGGAAGCCGATCCGCTAAGCGGGGCTACTTTGCATAACGTGGATGAGCCCGGATTCCATGCAAACAGAAAGCGGCGAAGCTGTTTAGCTCCGCCGCTTTTTTGTCGCAATCCACTGCTTGACGCAGCGGCTATCGTTTAGCGCTTCTCGCCGCCACCGGCATGTCCGCCGCCACCACCGCCAGCATGTCCGCCGCCGCTACGCGCGGCTGAAGCATGCGAAGGTGAAGCGTGCGCGGCTGAAGCGTGCGAAGCGCCGGCGTGCCCTGCCGAACTCCTGGCATAATTATTGGTCGTGTGAGTTGTGGTGTTTCGCACGTTTGTCGTGTTGCCGCCGCGAACCCCTCCACCGCCGCCGCCGCGGGCAAAGCTGCTACGGTTGGCCGCCATTCCGCCGCCGCCGCGATAGCTTCCACCACCGCCGTTGGAGAACCGATGTCCGCCCCAACCGTGGCCGTAGCCCCAGCCGGCCCATGGACCCATGCCTAGGAAGATTCCGTTGTAGAAGTACCCCGGTCCGTAGAAGCCGTAAGGCGAGCAGGCGTAGGGCGCATAGTCGTAATAGCCGTATTGACAAACAGGTTGAATGCCAATTTCAACGGGTGCAACACCTACACCAACGACGACCTGCGCGTGAGCCGCCGGCGCCAGGGCCAGGCCCGCGAGCAATGTTGCAGTCGAGAGAAGAACTTTGAGTCCGCGCATATGTGACCCCCCTTTAAGGTGTCTGCGGTTGACTTTGTTGCGTGGGATGCTCAATTGCGGTTAAGACAAATCCTGCAATTGCAGCCACCATAAGGATTTTGAATCCGTTCTTGGAAATCCCTCACAACGTCGGGGGGTGTCGTTTGTCTATCCTTACAATCCCAACCTTAGCCCCCGTCCTGGTGGATGTCTGAGCAATAGGGCGCACACCCCGACGTCCCCCCTGCTGGCCCGTGCGCCTGCGGTGATAGCCTCAAAGCTTATGGAAATTCCGTCTGAAGTGGATTTTCTGGTGATGGGTGCGGGAGTCGCCGGCCTGCGCGCGGCTGTGGAACTGGCGCGGCACGGCGAGGTCCTGGTGGTCACAAAGGAGTCGCTGGGCGAGTCGAACACTCACTATGCGCAGGGTGGAATCGCCGTGGCCTTGGAGGGCGACCAGGACATTGCGCTCCATCTTGAAGATACCGTAAGCGCCGGGGATGGAATCGTTTACCGGCCGGCGGCCGAGGCACTGGTGGCCGAGGGGCCGGTTCGCGTGGCGGAGCTGATGGAGTGGGGTGCGCGCTTTGACTCGGCGGATGGGGAGCTGCTGCGCACGCGCGAGGGCGCTCACTCGCTGGCCCGCATTCTGCACGCCAACGGCGACGCGACGGGCGCCGAGATCAGCCGATCCCTGGTAGCTTTTGCTCGCGCACACAAGAGCATCCACTTTGCGGAGTGGACCATGGTCACCGGTCTGGTTTTGGCGGACGGGCGCGTGATTGGCGCCGACCTGGCCAGTGCCGGCCCGATGTCTGGCGACCATCAACCGTACAGAATCAGCGCCCGAGCCGTTCTGATCGCTTCCGGCGGGGCGGGCCAGGTGTACTCCGAAACCACCAATCCCGCTGTGGCTACGGGCGACGGCATCGCGCTGGCTGCGCAGGCCGGCACCCCCGCTGATCGCTCCTGGTCCGCAGGATTGCAGGGGGGCGCGGAGCTGGCCGACATGGAGTTTTATCAGTTTCATCCCACCGCTTTGTCGCTGCCCGGGGTTCCGCGCTTTCTGCTCTCTGAGGCGCTGCGCGGCGAGGGCGCCTGGCTGCGCAACGACAAGGGCGAGCGCTTTATGGAGCGCTACCATGCAAAGCTTGAGCTGGCTCCGCGCGATGTGGTGGCGCGCGCCATTGCCCGCGAAGGCATGGCGGCGGGCAAGGAAGCGGCTGCGGGCTCGCCGCAGGCAGATGGGCGCAAGGTCTATCTCGATATGCGCCACGTACGCGGCGTGAACCTGGGCGAGCGGTTTCCGGGCATCAGCGCGTTTCTTGCGCGGCACGGGTTGGCCCTCGACCGCGACCTCATTCCCGTTCGCCCTGCGGCGCATTATTTGATGGGTGGCATCCGGACCGACCTTGCGGGGCGGACGAGCCTGAAAGGGCTGTATGCGGCGGGCGAGGCGGCCTGCACCGGCGTACATGGAGCCAACCGGTTGGCTTCGAACTCGCTGCTGGAAGGACTGGTCTTTGGCGCCCGGGCGGCGCAGGCCATGCTGGACGATGGGTTGCCGCTGGTCGCGGCCGGCGCGGCGGAAAGCGCTCCGATGCCGCTTGCCCCCGAGGAAGATGCGCATCTCGAAGCGCTCATCGCGGAGCTTCAAACATCCATGTGGGCCTACGCCGGACTGCTGCGCGGGAACTTCGGCTTGCTTGAGGGCTTTGCTTCGCAGGCGGAGTTTGCCGATGGCCTGAAGAAGCTGGTTCGTCAGGGGAAGGGAAGCCGGCGGCTCAGCGAAGCGCTGGCCCTGAACCGCGTGGCCAACGCCATTCTGCACGCGGCGCTGGCCCGCACAGAGAGCCGCGGCGCCCACTTCCGCAACGACTATCCACGGCGCGACGACGAGAACTTCCAGAAGCATTCGGTCTTTGGGGCAGACAAGAAAGTCGCTTTTGAAGAATGGTAAAAACAGGGAACAGAGGTCAGAGGTCAGAGAACAGAGAACAGAGATCAGAGAGCAGAGAGCAGAGATCAGAGATCAGAGATCAGGGAACAGGGGTCAGGGAACATCGCGGCTGCCAGCGACCCATGAGGCAACAGCGCAGATGGCGAGAATTGCTCCCATGGTCGCCAGCGAGTAGGTGATGGGGACGGCGATCCAGCGGGCGGCGAGCATCTTCAGCGCCACGAAAGCCAACATCACGCCAAGACCGTAATGCAGATAACGGAAACGGTCCAGCAATGAGGCCAGGGCAAAGTAGAGGGAGCGCAGGCCGAGGATGGCCGCAATGTTCGAGGTGTAGACGACAAAGGGATTGTGGCTGATGGCCAGGACGGCGGGAATGGAATCCATGGCAAACAGGATGTCTGTGACTTCAACGGCCAGAATCACCGGCAGCAGCGAGCCTTTGGCCGGCTGCAAGGCCCGAATCCACTCCGGGATGGCCGCCTTTGCCGAGCCGCCGCGCAGCAGGCGCCAGGCAGCATAGAGCAAAAAAAGTCCGAAAATCCAGGTAATCCAGTCGAAGCGCTTGAGCAGCGCGATGCCCGCGGCGATAAAGAGTGCACGCAGGACGACCGCTCCGGCGACGCCCCACAGCAGGGCGTTGTGCTGCCGCTGCGGACTGATGCGGAAGCCCTGAAAAAGGACCATGAAGACGAAGAGATTGTCCACGCTGAGCGAGGTCTCGATTGCGTAGCCGCCTACCCACTCAAGCGCGGACTGCCGGCCTTGGGCAACGGCGATCCAGGCGGCGAAGGCAGTTGCGGCCAGAACGAGGATGGCGGTTGAGAGCCACGCGAAGGCCTGCGCGTGCCGCGATGCGCTCCGATGCCCGGGCAAGAGCGAATCGGCCAGCAACAACACAGCCGCTGCCGCGTGGAAGCCCACCCACCATACCCAGGAGACACCGGCGATCATAGGTGGATGGTACAGGAAGGCAGGGACCAGAGATCAGAGATCCGTGGCCGTAAGACCGGAAAGTTGATTCCCCGAAAAGTTAAATTCCCCAAAGGAGGTCTCAGGAGCATGGCAAGCAATCGTGGAGTGGTGTATATGGGCCCCGGTGTTGTGGAGATTCACAGCATCGACTTCCCCAAACTCTCGCTCGGGAACCGGAAATGCGAACACGGGGTCCTTCTCAAGATTGTTTCCACCAACATTTGCGGCAGCGACCAGCACATGGTCCGTGGCCGTACCACCGCGCCAAAAGGCCTTGTGCTTGGACACGAGATTACCGGCGAGGTCATCGAAGCCGGCCGGGACGTGGAATTCATCAAGGTCGGCGATCTGGTCTCCGTGCCCTTTAACATCGCCTGCGGCCGCTGCCGCAACTGCAAGGAGCGGGCCACCGGCATCTGCCTGAATGTGAATCCGGCGCGCCCCGGAGCGGCTTATGGATACGTGGACATGGGGGGATGGGTTGGCGGCCAGGCCGATTACGTCATGGTCCCTTACGCCGACTTCAACCTGCTGAAGTTCCCTGACAAAGCCCAGGCCATGGCGAAGATACGCGACCTGACCTGCCTCTCAGACATTCTGCCAACCGGCTATCACGGCGCCGTCAGCGCGGGCGTGGGTCCGGGCGCAACGGTCTACATTGCCGGCGCCGGCCCGGTGGGTCTGGCTTGCGCGGCGGCCTGCCAGCTGCTGGGTGCGGCTGTAGTGATTGTGGGCGACTTGATTCCAGAGCGATTGGCGCAGGCCAGGAGCTTCGGTTGCGAGACCGTGGACGTGTCAAAGGATGCGCCGGTGGGCGAGCAGATCGCGCAGATTCTCAAGGTTCCTGAGGTCGACTGCGCGGTGGACTGCGTGGGCTTCGAGGCTCGGGGCCACGGCCACTCCGCCCAGCAAGAAATGCCGGCCACCGTGCTCAATTCGTTGATGGAAGTCTGCCGCG
>JBEKEQ010000192.1:0-6708 GCA_050013735.1 Occallatibacter sp. | reverse complement strand
CGTTTAGTGTCATCGTTACCGGCGCCGAAAGCGTTATTGAAGAAGCTCTCGCCCTGCTCGATGAGATGAGAATTATACGGCCCAGTCTCAAGTGCATCGTGCTCACGCCTCGCAGCACACCGAACGAGATCATTGCGGCACTGCGCGCTCGAGTCTTCGGATGTTTCACGCTTCCCTTCCACGCCCGGGAAATTGCCGGCGTCGTGCAGGATGCGGCCACCAGCGACGATTCGAATGAAGGAATCGAGGTCGTCTCCGCGCGCCCCGGCTGGATTGCGGTCAGGGTCAACTGTCGTCTCGCCACTGCTGAGCGTCTCATGTCGTTTGCCAGAGAGTTTGCCGCGCAGCTGCCTGAGGACAAGCGTCAGGAAATCATGTTTGCCCTGCGCGAGATCCTCATGAACGCAATGGAGCACGGCGCCAAGTTTAATCCCGATCAGGTGGTCGAGGTGAACGCCATCCGCACTGCCCGCACCATGACCTTTCGCGTCCGCGACCCGGGCGCGGGATTTCGCCGCGAAGACATCGCCCACGCAGCCCATGCCAATCCAGCAGATGATCCTACGGCGCATATCGTTCTGCGCAACCAGATGGGCATGCGCTCCGGGGGATATGGCATGCTGCTTGCCGCCGGCACAGTCGACGAACTTATTTACAACGAAACGGGAAACGAAGTTATCCTGATCAAATACTTGGATTAGGTACCGAACGGCCATGATCTGCAAGCGGATGCAATGTCGTTCGGAACTGTCGATCCCGCCAAAATAATGAGTCGGGTTAATCGAGATAGCGCCGCGAAGTCGGCCGTCTTCCGTGATCCGCTCTTCCGCGCTAAAATCTAGGTGTCCGCCATGTTCAGCCGATCCGCAGTCCGCATCTCCTCGACGCCGGTTCTAAAGCGCTTCCACCGCGGACGCCCCGGCTGCTATTTGAATCAGGAGTAGAATCGTAAGTAATCCTGTTTGGCGGGGGAGCCTATGGCCAGCGCAACGCAAAACGTCGCCAGTTTGACGGCAGAAGAGATGGCAGCGCGCCGCCTTGCCGTTGAAAGCGCCATCGGTTCGCTTCGGATTGAGGGCATGGAGCCGGATGCTCGGGAACTCGATATTGTGAATCAATTCGCGCGCGGCGAAATCGATCTTGCGACCATGCAAGCGCAGATGGATGCATACATAGAAGCCGATCTCTGAGCGCGATGCAAGGCAAGCCGGCAGTTACCGACCCGCATTTCGACTCAGCCAACGGAGTTCTTCTCAACCTTCGCGGGTTCACTGAGCGACGGCAGCTCGACCGGTTCGAGAGAAGACAGGCGCTAAAAGCGCTGATCGATCTGGCAATCAATCCTGTTCGCGGAAACTTCGATCAGTCCCATCTGCAAGCCATTCACAAGCGCATCTTTGGACAGGTATATCCATGGGCGGGGGAGTTGCGCCGGGTGAACATCGCGCGGCAAGGATCTTATCCCTTTGCTCTGGTGCAATTCCTTCAAAAAAACCTGGATTCAATGTTCGGACGGCTTGCATCTGAGGGTCATCTCAAGGCGCTTGGCGTTCGCTCCTTTGTCGAGCGGGCTGCGTTTTATCTGGGCGAGCTCAACACTCTGCATCCCTTCCGTGAAGGAAACGGCAGAACGCAGCGGGAGTTCATTCGCGAGCTGGCGCTGGTGGCCGGGTACAGGCTGAATTGGAGCCTGGTTACGCAAGAGCAGATGTATGAAGCATCGTCTCTGAGTCACAATCTGGGCAAAACAACGGCACTCGCCAACGTCGTTGGGGCGGCGCTTGGCAGACCCCAGGCCGGCCGCCTTCCGTGATCCGCTCTTCCGCGCTAAAATCTAGGTGTCCGCCATGTTCAGCCGATCCGCAGTCCGCATCTCCTCGACGCCGGTTCTAAAGCGCTTCCACCGCGGACGCCCCGACCGTGGACGCTGACCCTCCAGCCGCGTAATCTAATTCCGACGAAGCTTTCTCCGCGCGTGCCTCCAGGCGCTGCCAGGGCATGCGCAAACTCCGCCGGCCCGGCTAACGCTGCTCACCCCGCTAGCTAGCCTGGCTCCGCTCGCACCAGGTCCATCCGCCCATGCGCGGATAGAAAGGGCTTTCCCTAATGAATAGTTTTGACAGCAAAGCGACGCTTACCTCCGGCAACTCCGACTTTGTCATCTACCGCCTTCCGGCGCTGGAGGCGCGCGGCTTCGACCTCGGCCGTCTTCCCTTCAGCCTGAAGATTCTTCTTGAGAACCTGCTGCGCCGCGAGGATGGCGTCAACGTGACCGCCGCGGACATCGAGTTTCTGGCCAAATGGGATGCCAAAGCAGAGCCCAGCCGCGAAATCGCCTACATGCCGGCCCGCGTGCTGATGCAGGACTTTACCGGCGTGCCCGCGGTGGTTGACCTGGCCGCGATGCGCGATGCCATCAAGACTCTGGGCGGCGATCCAGAGCGGGTGAATCCGCTGGTGCCTGCCGAGTTGGTCATTGATCACTCGGTGCAGGTGGACGAGTTCGGCACCGCCGGTGCGTTTGAGGCCAACACGCTGCTGGAGTTTCAGCGCAACCGCGAGCGCTATGCCTTTTTGAAATGGGGGCAGACGGCCTTCCGCAACTTCAGCGCCGTCCCGCCGGGGATGGGCATCTGCCACCAGGTGAATCTGGAATACCTGGCGCGCGTCGTCTTTACCGCGCAGATCGACGGTGAACAGGTAGCGTATCCCGATACGCTGGTGGGCACCGATTCGCACACCACCATGATCAACGGCCTGGGCGTGCTCGGCTGGGGCGTGGGCGGCATTGAGGCTGAGGCGGCCATGCTGGGCCAGGCTGTGAGCATGCTCGTGCCTCAGGTGGTGGGATACAAGCTCACCGGCAAACTGCGTGAAGGCGCCACGGCAACTGACTTGGTGCTGACCGTTACCCAGGCGCTGCGCAAGCTCGGCGTGGTGGGCAAGTTTGTGGAGTTCTATGGTCCCGGCATTGCCGCTCTGCCCCTTGCGGACCGAGCCACCATCAGCAATATGGCTCCGGAATATGGAGCTACTTGCGGCATTTTCCCGGTGGATGCGGAAACGCTGCGCTACCTGCGCCTCACCGGGCGCACAGAAGAACAGATCGCACTCGTCGAGGCCTACTACAAAGAACAGGGATTGTTTCACACGGCTGCCTCGCCGGAGGCCGTGTACACAGAGACCCTCGAACTCGACCTTGCCAGCGTTGAACCCAGCGTGGCCGGACCGAAACGTCCCCAGGATCGCGTTCTGCTGAAGGATGCCGCGGCCAGCTTTCAGCAGCAATTGCCTTCGCTCCTCGCACCCACCGCAAAGCCATTAGGCGCCCGCACGGCGGCCGCTTGGCAGCGCACGTCAGCTGTCACCGATACCGCAATTGCCGCCGAAGAAAACGAAGGCCCCGCGACCTCTTCGGCCACCGCGGCTGCAGCAAGTCCGTTACACTTGACCACCACTGTTAAAGAGCGCTTCGGCGTCGATCCGGATCAGTATCTCGATCACGGCTCGGTGGTGATTGCGGCTATTACCAGTTGCACCAACACGTCGAATCCCTCGGTGATGGTTGCCGCCGGGATTCTGGCGAAGAAGGCCGTTGAAAAGGGCCTTACTGTTCCGCCGTGGGTGAAGACCTCCCTTGCGCCAGGCTCGCGCGTGGTCACCGATTACTACACCAAGGCGGGCCTGTTGCCTTACCTTGAGAAGCTGCGTTTCAACGTTGTAGGATACGGCTGCACCACCTGCATCGGGAATTCCGGCCCGCTCCCCGCCGACGTTTCAAAAAGCATCGACGAGCATGGGTTGGTTGCCGTAAGCGTACTCAGCGGCAACCGCAACTTTGAGGGCCGCGTGAACGTAGACGTCCGCGCCAATTACCTCATGAGCCCGCCGCTGGTGGTGGCCTATGCGCTGGCGGGGAAGATCGGCCACAACTTCGACGCCGATCCGTTGGGAACAGACCAAGCAGGTCAGCCGGTTTATCTCAAGGACATTTGGCCCACCCAGGCGGAAGTGTCCGCGGCCATCGAAAAGGGATTGTCCAGCGACAGCTTCCGCAAGGAATACGCTACGGTGAGCCTCGGCGACGCGAGCTGGCAGGGACTGAAGTTTCCCACGGGCGACGTGTACCAATGGGAGCCGGACTCGACCTACATCCGCCAGGCTCCGTACTTCGACGGGATCGCGCAGACGCCCGCTCCGGTCGTGGATATCCGCGGCGCTCGCGTGCTGGCGGTGCTGGGCGATTCGGTGACCACCGATCACATCTCACCGGCGGGCTCCATCAAGGCCGGCGGCCCGGCGGGAAAATACCTGGCGGAACACGGAGTAAAGCCGGCGGACTTCAACTCCTACGGTTCGCGGCGCGGCAATCATGAGGTTATGGTGCGCGGCACCTTTGCCAATGTGCGTCTGCGCAACAAGCTTGCCCCCGGCACCGAGGGCGGCGTCACGCGTCTGCTGCCTGAGGGCGAGCCAATGTCCATCTTCGACGCCAGCGTGAAGTATGCTGAGCGTGGCGTGCCCCTTCTGATTCTTGCCGGGAAGGAATATGGCTCCGGCTCCTCGCGCGATTGGGCAGCCAAAGGGCCCAAGCTCTTGGGCGTGCGCGCGGTCATTGCCGAAAGCTACGAGCGCATTCACCGCTCTAATCTCGTCGGCATGGGCATTTTGCCGCTGCAATTTGAAGCAGGAAAAAATGCGGAGTCGCTTGGTCTCACGGGCGAGGAAACCTATGACATTCTCGGCTTTTGCGAGCGGCTCGACTCGGGGCTCGAAACCGGGCGCACAGTCGCGGTTGCTGCCACCTCCGCGGACGGCCAGAAGAAGACCTTCGAGGCTAAGATCCGCATCGATACGCCGCAGGAGATTGAATACTACAAACACGGCGGCATTTTGCAGTATGTGCTGCGGCAGTTAGCGGCGAAGTAGCAGATCGACGACAGAAAGCCTGGCAAAATGAAGGCGCCGCTCCCTGCAGGGAGTGGCGCTTTCACCGTTTGCTCAAGTTGTCGGCGTCTTCCGCGCCGATTTGGAAGACCGTTGCGCGGCCCGCTTCAGCCCGGCCGCCGGATTAGGCTCCGGAAATCTTTCATTCTGGTGCGTGGCGAAAAACCGCTCCTGGTTGTAGTCGCCCATCACGTGCAAACGGAGGAAGTTCGTTGAGCCGGACTTGGTTCGAGTCCCGGCCACGATGGCAGCCACCTCCCGTGGCCGCATGTAGCCGCCCTGCTGGAGCAGGTTCTCAGCCACTTCCACCAGCGCTTCTGTGCTGTTGACTTTAGGGCAAAGGATCGGTGTAGTCCCCCACAGCAGGCTGAGCCGATTAATCGTCACCTCAACCGGGCTGAGCGCGAAGATGGGCGCCGCGGGATGGTATTTGGAAAGCTGCCGCGCAGTAACTCCCGACTCGGTGAAGAGTGCAATTCCACGCAGATCCAGGTCGTCGGCGGCGTGCGCCGTGGCTTCGCAGATGGTCTCGGCAATGGAAAGATGGCTGCGCCGTTCTCTGGGTTCTGAGAAGTTCTGCTCCTTGATGTGATACTCGGCATCGGCCACGATGCGGGCCATCATGGCCACTGTCTCCACGGGATATTTGCCCACAGCCGACTCGCCTGAGAGCATCACGGCGTCGGTGCCGTCGTACACGGCGTTGGCCACGTCGGAAACTTCGGCGCGGGTGGGCCGCGGGTTGTCGATCATCGATTCCAGCATTTGCGTGGCAGTAATCACCGGCTTGCGGAACTCCGCGGCGCGGCGGATGATGTGCTTCTGAATGGCCGGAACCCGCTCCGGCGGCACCTCCACGCCCAGGTCGCCGCGCGCCACCATGATGCCGTCGGCGATGGTGAGAATCGCGTCCAGATGCTCGATGGCTTGAGGCTTTTCCAGCTTGGCGATAATCCATGTTTCGCCGCCGTATGCAGCCACGCGATTGCGCACCAGGGTCACATCCTCGGCGGTGCGCACAAAAGAAACGGCGATGGCGTCCACGCCGTTTTTCAGCGCGAACTCAAGGTCGTTGTTATCTTTTTCGGTCAGTGAGGGAACGCGCACCGGTATGCCTGGAAGGTTGATGCCTTTATGCTCGCCCAGCATGCCGCCGTTGACAATATCGCAGGAGATGCCTTCTCCCAGCACCTCATGAACGCGCAGCTCGATAAGACCATCGGAGAGCAAAATGCGAGAGCCTTGCTCCACGTTTTCCGCCAGGGTTTTGAAGGTGGTGCCCACCAGGGCCGCTGTTCCTGGAACATCGCGCGGTGTAATGAGCAGGCGCTGTCCAGCCTTGAGCAGCACCGGTTGGTGATCCTTCAGCTTTGAGGTGCGGATCTTGGGGCCCTGCAGATCGCCCAGGATGCACAGCGGCTTGCGCTCCTCGCGACTCACCTTGCGGATCATCTGAATCAGCGACAGTTTCTCCTCGTGTGAGCCATGAGAGAAGTTCAGGCGAACCACATCCACGCCGGCCCGGACCAAATCGCGAAAGACGGGTTCGGTGTTGGAGGCCGGCCCGAGAGTGGCAACAATTTTTGCGCGGCGTTGCGACGGAGATTCGGCGAAAATCGATTCAGATAACGGCATGGGGAATGCTCCAAGAATGGTTCAGTTAGGGAAGCGGGGTAAACGATTCGCGGTTGGCTTCATTGTACACGGAGCGTTTTAACCCAGGCCTCGGTCTTGCGGAGTTCGAAGGCCTGCGCGAGCTGT
>JBEKEQ010000191.1:0-6743 GCA_050013735.1 Occallatibacter sp. | reverse complement strand
CGGCACCGGACTGCTGGGCCTGGCAGTGGCAGGATTCCGCCGGCTGTACGCATAGCCGGACTGCAATCGTTTGGGGAGCCTGTCGCCGCGACAGGCTCCCCAAACCCTAAATTGGACAGACCTATAGGAAATTCAAATCTATGGATCCTGTTGATCGGTATGTCCAACGGGCATGGCGGTCAAGTCTAATAGAAATGAAACGTAGAGTCCTGCGCATCTTTAAATTACCCACAAGGTCCGATTTGCACATTTTCCTCGCCCGCTCGACCATTGATCGATGCGCCGGCGTTGGCCGCTGCTTTATGATCGAATGCGGATTAGCCCATCGGTCATTCATTGCATGGGCGGGGTCCCTGGGAGGTCTGATGAAACTGCAATTTGCGATCCTCGCTCTTGTGGCCACCGCATTGGGTGCGCAGGCGCAGCATTCAATTACCGGATACACAGATACGCCGATTCTTCCGGGAAGCAAGTGGCGTGTTCACGACGCAACAAGGCCGCGCCCGCCGGTGGTGGCGCCGGGTACGTGCAGCACGGAGGACAAGCCTGGAAAGGCGCCTTCGGATGCAATCGTGCTCTTCGACGGCAACAGCACCGCGGCCTGGAGCGCGGAAAAGGGCGGACCCGCGCAGTGGAAGGTGGAGAACGGTTACATGGAAGTGGCCGGCGCCGGCGGCGGCATCGTCACCAATGATGAGTTTGGCGATAGCCAGCTTCACGTCGAGTTTCGCGAGCCGACGCCGCCTAAAGGAGACAGCCAGGGACGCGGCAACAGCGGCGTGTTTCTTTACGGGCTCTACGAGATTCAGGTGCTCGACAGTTATGACAATGTAACGTATGCCGACGGGCAGGCCTCGGCAGTCTATGGGCAGTCGCCGCCGCTCGTGAATGCGGCGCGGCCACCGGGAGAGTGGCAGAGTTACGACATTGTTTATACCGGGCCGCGCTTCAAAGACGGTAAGGTCGACGTGCCGGGTTATGTCACCATTTTTCACAACGGGGTGATCGTGCAAAATCACACACAGCTTCTCGGAGCTACCGGAAACCGTGTGCTGCCCAAGCTGGTGGTGCACGGCCCCAAGGGTCCAATCATGCTGCAGAATCACGGGAATCCGGTGCGCTATCGCAATATCTGGATTCGGCCTCTAGGCGAAGTGCAATAAGTCCGGCGGAACAGGCAATCATAAGCAAGGGGAACCGCCAGGCTCCCCTTGCTTAGGTAACATGTTTGACTTACTGTGCGCCTTGCAACTCATCGGCCAGAGCGCTGGCGCCGTACAGTTTGCGCAATGCTTCCATCATGCCCGCGGAGTGGACGGCAACCGCGCGGTTCTTTGTCCCGTCATAAACGAAATCACCGGCCATGGACTCGATGTTTCCGTCGAAGATCAGGCCCACTAACTCGCCATTGCGATTGACAACGGGCGAGCCGGAGTTACCGCCGATAATATCGCCTGTGGAAACAAAGTCGAGAGGAGTAGCAAGGTCAAGCCGGTCGCGGCCCGCGGCTTCTTTCGGCGATAAGTCGAAGGGCGGCTTGTTACTAAAGCTTGCGGCGCGGTCGTAGAGCCCGTAAAAAGTGGTAAAGGGCGGCGCGACGGTGCCGTTGCACGGGTATCCATCCACTGTGCCATAACTCAGGCGGAGGGTGAATGTCGCGTCGGGATAAGCGTCTTTTCCGTAGACCAGAAAGCGGGCTTTGCCAAGCTTTTCCTCGGCTGGGGCCAGCACGCTCGACAAAGTGTCGCGCAGGCGTCGGTTGGTTTCGCGAACAATGGGATCCACGCGGCGCGCGGCCACGATCATGGCATCGGCAGAGGCGGCCACGGCTGCTTCGCCGCCATCGAGCAGCGACTTGCGAAAGACCGGATCGGAGAGTTTGGTTCCATCCACCAGCGAGTTTACGGTCGCCTCCACGCTGCCGCCCTGCAGAATTGCCTGCACGTAGGCATCGTCTTTGCCCAGTTTTTCCTCGGCCAGATTGAGCGCGTTTGCCATGAAGAGCTTCTCGGTCGCCAAGGGGATGGGAGCCGGGGATAGCATTTGAAATTTGAGCGCATCCAGGCCCGCATCGTGAAACTGGGGCAGGCGTTCTCCGTCGGGCTTCTTGATTTCCGCCACGTACTGGACGATCTGAAGAGCCAGGACGAACAGCCGGCTGTCGGTGCGGCGAAATATCCGCCCCTTGACCTCCGGCTTGCTCTGCTCTTCCACGCGGGCGATGGTATCCCAGGCGTCTCCATAAGCTTTTTGCCACTCGGGATTGCCCGCCACCCTGGCGCGGAAGTCGTCTTCGCTGGCCTGTTTCCTGGCCACGATAGCCTTGTCGGCAAGCGCTTCGGCTTCGCCGAGGTAGACCTTCAGGCCGTTTTGCAGGCTAAGGATCGTCGTGCCCACCAGGCGCGCCTGCTCCGGCCCTTGCGCCGCAAAGGCCTGGGCTGCCGCGACGCGGCGCTGAAGATACTCAATGAATGCCGGTTCGATCGCGTCGCGCTCCAATAACAACTGCGCAACTGTGTCGTCGCGCTCCGTGGAACCTGGATGGCCGGAGATGAAGATCAGCTCACCGGGTGTTGCGCCCCTGGCGCTCCACTTGAGGAAGTTATCGGTTTGGAGAGGTTTGCCGTTCTCATAAACGCGAAACAGGGCCATGTCCAGGTCGTAGCGCGGATAAGTGAAGTTATCCGGGTCTCCGCCATAGAATGCAGCCTGCTGTTCGGGCGCAAAAACCAGGCGCACGTCGGTGTACGCCTCGTATTGGTAGAGCCAGTATTCCCCTCCCTGATAAAGCGACACTACGTCAGAGCGCAGGCCGGTCTTGTCCTTGCTTTCCTTTTCGATTGCGGCAATCTCTGCGTCGCGGGCTTTCAGCGCTTTGGCCTTGTCGCTTATTCCTTTGTCCGCTGCTTGCACTCGCGCCGTCACGTCCTGCATGGCTGCCAGCACGTTCACTTCCAGATCGGGAGACTTCATTTCCGCGTCCGGCGTGGCTGCATAAAAGCCGTCGCGCACATAGTCATGGTCTGCAGTCGAGTTCTTCTGCAACTGGCCGCGCGCCACGTGATGATTGGTGAGCAACAGGCCGTTGGGGCTGACAAAAGAGCCGGAGCCTCCGTCATTGAGGCGAACGCTGGAAAGGCGCAAGTGATCGAGCCACGCCTGCGTGGGCACAAAACCGTATTTGGCCTGGAGCAGCTTCACCGGTGGATTATCGAAAGTCCACATGCCTTCTTCGGCGCAGATGACGGGCGCGGCGCTCACAACAACGGCTGCAAAATACGTAAAACAGCGATGAACGCGAATGAACATATGAGTCCTTATCAGCTAGCGCGGTTGGCGGCGCGAATAAACTAACTCCGCTAACCCCGCCCACACCGCTAACTCGGCCCGGCTACAGCTTCGGCATCACCAGCACTTCCACGCCTGAGGCCGCGTCCTTTTGGCGGAAGACCTGTTCGGTAGCCTTCTGAAACTGCTCCGGCGCGGCATTGGGAATATCGGTGAAAGTCTGCGGATTGCGGTCCGTGAGCGGAAACCACGTACTCTGCACCTGCACCATGATGCGGTGTCCGCGGCGGAAGGTGTGATAGAGATCGGGCATCGTGAAGCTGATGTCGGCTTCCTTGCCCGGTGTCAGCGGCTCTGGCTTCTCCCAGCTATTGCGGAACTTGGCGCGAAAGGGCTCTCCGCGCAGCAACTCCTGGTAGCCGCCCATGTGCAGCGGGGGCGCGTCGAGTATGCGCTTGCCGCCGCTCACCGGCGCGTCCGGGTCGGGAGAGTCGTCAGGGTAAACGTCAATGAGCTTCACGTCGAAGTCAGAATCGGTCCCGGAGCTTGCGACTTTGAGTTTCGGCGAGATGGGCCCGGCGATGGTCACATCTTCCTCCAGCGGCTCTGTCTCATACACCAGAACGTCAGGCCGATAGCTGGCGAAGCGCTGGTCGTCCACCATGTAGCGCTGCGGCACGCTATCTGTTGTGTAGCCCACAAAAGGCACCGGATGATTCGGATCGCTCACATATTCGTCCACGCCCTTTGATTCTTCAGGAGGGTCAAAGCTGAGCTTGCCGCCGGCGCGGAAGTAGAGGGTCTTGGGCGCAGCTGCTTTGGGCGGCCAGGAGTCCAGGTTACGCCACACGTTGGTTCCGGTCTCAAAAACAACCGCCTTGGGCTGTGCTGCGCCCTTGCCCTTCAAGTAGTGCTCGAAAAAGGGAAACTGAACATGGGTGCGGAAGAATTCACTGGTATTGGAATTGAACTGGATATCGCCCAGGTGGTTGCCGTCTCCGCGCGCCCACCCGCCGTGAACCCATGGGCCTTCAACCAGCGTAGTGGGCGTCAGAGGATTGAATTTGTTGATGGCGTTGAATGTCCGGTAAGGCCCCGAAAGATCCTCAGCGTCATACCAGCCGCCCACCACCAACACGGCGCAGTGAACATTCTTCATGTGCCGCGACAGGTCGCGCGATTGCCAATAGGCATCGTACGTCCAATGATTCATCTGGTCATTGAACAGCCAGTTGGAGCCTTTCAGGTAAAGCTTGTCGAGGCCGGCGATGTTGCCCGCCTGCAAATAAAACTGATAGCTGTCCGGAGTTCCAAAGTCGAAGGGCGCCGTCGGCTTGGGCGTTTGCGGCCCGTTCTGGGGATGGAAGAACGGAGCGTAGAAACCAAAATTGGCTGAGAGCATAAAGGCTCCCCCGTGATAAGCGTCGTCTCCCAAAAACAAGTCGGTCATGGGCGCTTGCGGACTGGCGGCAACCAGCGCGGGGTGCGAGTCGATGATCGACGCCGAGGTGTAAAAGCCGGGGTAGGAGATGCCCGAAATGCCAACTTTGCCGTTGTTGTTGGCAACATGCTTGAGCAGGAATTCAATAGTGTCGTAGGTGTCAGAGGCGTCGTCCACGTCCTTGGCAGATTTCTTGTCGTCGATGTGGGGGTGCATCTCAACAAAATCCCCTTCGCTCATCCAGCGTCCGCGCACATCCTGGTTCACAAAGATATACCCGCTCTTTTCAAACTCGTCCGACGGGCCAAGGTGTTTCGGATATTGGTCCTCTCCGTAAGGCCCAACGTCGTAAGGGGTGCGATTCATCAGGAAGGGATAGGGGCCGCCGGCAGCGTCTTTCGGCACATAAACGGCGGTAAACAAACGTGCCCCGTCGCGCATGGGGATGCGGAACTCGTACTTGGTGTAATGGGCGCGGACGTAGTCTTCTGTCGGGGCGTCGGAGGCAGGCCGCTGGGCACCGAGGGTAGTCAAGGCAACGGCAAAAATGGCCAAAACTGAGAAGGGAAGGCTGCGTAGATTCGGCATCGGGTAGTCAAATCTCCTGAGCAACCAGATTACTACCGGCGGGCTGTCGCTTCGCTCGCGGCTAGCGACGCCTTCTTGCCTCCGGAATGAGAGCACCATGCCGCTGTTTTCCACATTCCTTCGCCTTTTCACGCTCCAGATGACGATTTTCTTACGCGCACCCCGCCGAGCGGCGGTAACCTATGCTCACAGATCCAAAAAATCAGCCGCCTGCGCCATTGAAGGCCGGCGCTGCATCATAACTGGTAAAAGGAGAGCCATGTCTACTGAGTACCGCAATTTTCTTGCCCTTTCTTATGATGAGCTGGAAGAACTCAACCTGGCAGCCAAGGCCGATCGCACCAACCGCGTTGCGGCCAACGATATCCGCGAAAAGCGGCTGAAATATCTCACCGACGAGAAACGGATCAAGGCCGTCACGGTGCTGTTCTCTGACCTCGAAGGCCGGCTTCACCTGCTCGACTACGACAAAAAATTCCTGCTGGGAGCTTACGAGAACCTGACCTTTGACGGCTCGTCGATTCGCGGGTTCACTGCGCAAAAAGAGAGCGACCTGCGCCTGGGCATTGACTGGAGCGCATTTTACTGGGTACCCGCCGACGTCTTCGGCACCGGCAAGGTGCTGGTATTCGGCAATGTCATTGACAAGGACGGAACCGCATATTCGGGCGATCTGCGCGGCGTGCTCAAAGGCTATGCCGACAAGCTGAACAAGGAGCAAGGCTATACGCTCAATGCCGCCACTGAAATTGAGGGCTTCCTGTTTGCCGGCAAAGATGCCGAACAGAAATTTCACGAGACAGGGGAGTTCGAGTTCATTTCATCGGGCGGTTATTATCACTCCCTGCCCCTTGATCCGTTACGCCAGTTCATTGACACCTCGGCTGAAGTGCAGCGGGCCATGGGCTTCCAGAATGAGAAGGACCACCCCGAGGTTGCGCCCAGCCAGTATGAAATCAACTACGGCTACTCTGAGGTGGTGGGCGCGGCAGACCAGATTCAGCTTTACAAGCTGCTCACCCGCCAAATCGCCAACAACATGGGCTACACGGCCAGTTACCTGCCCAAACCGGTGGTGGGCGTCAACGGCAGCGGCATGCACACCAACGTGTCAGTCTCCAGCGGCAAAACCAATATGTTCTGGGATGAAAAGGGCGTGGAGCAGCTCTCCACCTTCGGCTGGAACTTCCTTGACCGCATTCTGACGCATGCGCTCGACCTTTGCCTGGTTTTCAACTCCAGCGTCAACGCTTACCGCCGCCTTGACCCGCACTTCGAGGCGCCCAACCAGATTCGGGCCTCGGCCGTCGATCGCGGCGCCATGGTCCGCGTGCCTATCGGCAATCACCGCTCCATGCGCACTGAAGTTCGTGCCGTGGCGCCAGACGCCAACCCTTACCTCGCGCTGTACGGCATCTTTAAAACG
>JBEKEQ010000190.1:0-6765 GCA_050013735.1 Occallatibacter sp. | reverse complement strand
AGTCTCCAGACACAAAGTCCGCAAGAAAATCCTTCCGCTTCTCCAACACTCCGCTCACAGTCCAAGGCATGCATCTCTTCTACACGCCTTCGCAAACGGACCAACCTGTAAAGTATCCGCCCAGTTCGTTCTGTAAAGTATCCGCCCGGTTCGTACCGGTCTTGGCGGCACGTCTAAAGACGTGCCCTTTCAAAGCGGCGGGTTTATCAGCAACATGGGCACGAATAAATCCTTGCTCTTTCAAAACGGCCGCCGGGTGAGGGAAGAACGTGTTGAAACTTCACAGCCAGTCCGCCGCGGAGGGACCGGGGAGGGGAAGTCGAACTGTCGGCGGCGCATACGCTTTGGCATTTGCCGGCCCCTCGCGCCGGCTGCCCAATTCGATTCGACTTCTACCACTTAATTCGCTTCTTTTCTCCTATACTGCTCCGGTAGTATCATCCTTGAAAATTCCCCGAGACGGCGGTTTTGAATCCGGGAGATCTTAGAAAGTCCCACTCCGATCCGTGCATGTTGCTTCCCTGTGCGCCGCGGCCGGCCCGGCAGGTGGGAAGGAGGCTTGAATGAGGTATCGGTCGATTCTCATCGCGGCAGTGTTCATGATTCCCGTTGTTGCCTGGACAGTTTCCAAGGATTTCAATGGAAGAATGTGGCTGGCCCAGGTGCCCGCGCTGCCCACCAATGCAAATGCCGCCTATTCGCAGTTTGTCGACGACGGCAATGGAACCCTGAAGCCTGGCGAGGCGTTCACCAACGTAACCCAGGGCATCAACAATGTGATTGCCGACCAGGCCAAGGCCAACATGGCTTCCTCTGAAAGCCAGTCGCAACAGCAGCAGCAGTTGTCAATGGCCCAGCAGATGCAAGCCAAATACGGCACTCCGGAAGGCCAGGCCGCGCTTAGAGCCATGACTCCCGCGCAGCTGATGGCCCTGGCCCAGCAGATGCAGCCGCAGACGAGCATGCCGGGGGTAGTCTCGCCCCAGGACCAGCAGTTGCTGCAGAAGATTGACAATGGCGTTTATTCGGGTAAACAAGCGGTCATGGCCGATGTTTTGAAGTTGCAGCAAGAGGTGAACGGCGTTTACACGCAATGGGACCAGGCTCTGGCCGCGCTTGCGCCGCAGCAGCAGGCCCAGTTTCGCCAATTGCCGCCATGCCCCGGCGAAGCCAGCATTCCGTCAAGCCAGGACCAGAAGAAGCTGGAGCTGAAGTTTGCCGATGAGCGCATCGCCATTGCCTCGCAGTACCTGGGACAGATAGCGCCCATTGTAGGCAAGGCGCGCGCGGCCGTGCTGCCCGAGATCGACTTCGACGACGATGCGCTTGCCGCCTGGACGCAGATCTCCGATGCCGCGCTGAAGCAGCAGGTTTCAGCCTCGGCCCACGGAGCACAGCAGCAGGGGCTGGGCGATGTGGGGATTGTTGAGCAGATGGTTGAGCAAGCCTCATCGAAAGCCGCCCAGGCCGAGGCTGACAAGAAGGCGATCCAAAAGAAGTACGCCAACGCGAGGGGGTGTTGAAGCGGGCTATATGACGTCTATAAGATACTTGTATTGTAACGGGCGCCGGAGGTGATCTTATGGCAACTGCAGTCTCCCTTCGCTTGCCGGAGGGAATTAAATCTCGTCTCGACAAGCTGTCGAAGCGCACCGGAAGAAGCAAGACACATTACATGATTGAGGCGATCAGCGAAACATTAGAGGACCTGGAAGATTTGTACCTGGCCGAAGAGCGGACGCGCGCACTGCGGGCTGGACGGAGCAGAACTTACACCCAGGAAGAGATGGAAAAGCGGTATGGCCTGGGAGATTGAATACGGCAGGGAAGCAGAAAAGGAAATTGCCAAGCTCGATAGACAAATGACCCAACGGATCCTCAAGTTCATGGGTACGCGCGTTTCAAAACTGGAGAATCCGCGCAGCATTGGCGAGGCGCTTTCCGGCTCAAAACCTGGCGAGTAGTGGAAGTGCAGGGCTGGAGATTACCGCATTATTGCCGAAATTCAGGATGCGAAGCTGATTGTTCAAGTGATACGCGTTGGGAACCGGCGCGAGGTCTAGCGATAGGGACTGCGTGCGGGATGAAGACTCAGAGAGTTCAGTTTACTGTTGAAATTTTGATAGGCTGGCTGCATGGAGCTGATTCAGGTTGACGATGAGCGCCTGCTTTTTATCTCGCCTGCGATCACCAATTGGGACGCGGTGACTTGCCGTGGGGTGGATACGGTGATCGATCTCGATGGCGATATTGACCGCGGGGTGCCGACACTTCCGGATCATTGCCTCTATATTTATTACCCGATTTTTGACGAGGGGTTGCCGAATCTGAACAAGTTACATGCGCTCGGAGCCTTGGGCGCGAGTTTGGTAACGGCGCGGCACTGCGTGCTGTCTCATTGCGGGATGGGGTTTAACCGGTCGGCACTCCTGGCCGGTGTCATCCTTCACAAACTCGGTATGGCTGGGCCCGATGTGGTGCGAAGAATCCAAGAGCGGCGGCCGGGAGCGCTGTATAACGAGTGCTTCGCGGCTTATTTGGAATCGCTGGGGTGAGGCATTAACGGGCAACTTTGCGGCTCAGAGCTTCGCGAGCGAAACTGATGCACAGGCGGGTTCGGGTGGCTTTGGCGAAGCGCTCCAGGGTGCGGGTTGAGGGCGGAACCTTTCCGCTTTCAAGGCGGGCGATGGCGGCTTGTGTTGTTCCCATCGCCTCGGCAACCTGTTCCTGCGTCATATCCGCATCGGCGCGGGCCTTGATCATGGCGGAGGCGAGGGCGAATTCGGACTCCAGCACGTTATAGGCCGCAACGAACTTCGGGTCCTTCTTCCACTGCTTGAACGACTCTTCCACGGGGATGAATTTCTGCTTCATTGGACCTCTCTTGCCTTTCTCAGCGCTTGCTTGATTTCCCTGCCTGGCGTCTTCTGAGTTTTCTTGACGAAAACGTGAACCACAACGACGCGCATACCGGATGCCGTAACGTAGATCGCGCGGGCGATGCCGCTTTTGCCCTTCATGCGCATCTCCCAGAGCTGGCCTTCAAGATGCTTCAGGTAGGGCTCGCGGACTCGGTCCAGTCCGTGCGCCTGAATCAGTTCAACGATGCGTTGGAAGCTGGCCCGAATATCGATAGGAAGTGCGTCTAACGCCGCCTTGGTCTCGACGTCGAGAAATTCGACGGTCCATCGCATGAATGATTATACCATTTTTGCAATGTTTTTCAACGACGGACAGGCAAGGGATCGGGCGGTGTGGTTGGTGGTCATCCCATCCCCGCCACCGCGAATAGACTGCATCAAGGACGGGGGAGCCGCACATCTGTGGCTGGTTTAAGGGTGGGCCGCCCGCCGACCGCCTGTTATATTTGTGGCCATGTTCGGGCTCGGAAAAACCGAAATCGCTCTAGACCAGCTGGCGGAGGTGCTGGCGAATGCCGCCCTTCGCCCCCTCCAAAGCCCGACCGAACAAGATATTATGTTCCAAAATCAAGCAGCGGCTGTTGGCTTGGACAAGACGCGATTTTTGATGGAGGCGGCAGCTCTCCAGTATTTTGCTGTCGCAGCGTCGATCAATACGCGAAGGCTGTCCGGGGGGATTAAGTCTGAACAGGCATCTTCCTTAATGAAAGCGATGGTTATTTCGCATCATCGCAAGTTTCATAATGATCTCCCCGCGACTATTCAAATGGACTTTCTTTTGCTCGGTCTGGACGTTGACGATGCGTATGACTTTATCATCCGGCGAAGCGACGATTATGCGAAGCCGGAAAATTTCGTAGCTGCCCATAAACAGGTGCCGAAGCTCTTTGCTAAGCTATGCGGCATCCCGGACCCAAATGATGTGCTCCAGCGTATAGGTTGGTCGCTTTTTGTAATACGGGGCACAATTTATGTGGATACGTTGAAGGGGCTGAAGATTGTCGAGTGATCTGGTGAGAGTCCCGGTCTCCCACCCCTCCCGCGGTGGAACTCCGTTAGGGATGGGGCACCCTCACATTTGTGGCGTGCTAACGGTGGGCCTTCCGACCAATGCTTGAGCCACAGGGATTATGTCGTTGACTACCTCGGTTAGGTAGTTGCACCCGTACAACAGGTGTACGTCTCTTTCGTTCTGATCTTCTAAGTCGATTGACAGTATTGATTGCGCGGTGGGATGGACCAGCTTTGAGCACATCTTGTGCGTGAAGCGAAAATCGGCTTCAAGGCCAAGCTGCGGAGCCAGCTGCGTCGCGGAAAGGTACTTGCCTCCTTGAAAGCTAAGATCGTCTCTCATAGCGCGATGGATTCCGGGATGGGGATCGTCGTAGTTGAGGCTCAGTTCGGGGGTCACTCGAAAGGCTAAGTTCTTGAGTGCCTCTGACTTTTCTTCCGAGTCAACTATCAAATCGCAGACAAAACGCTTGCGATTCTCGGGTGAAGCGGCGATGTATTTGGCGAATACTCGCAATTCAAGGAGATTACGGCAAGCCCATGCCGTGTACGTTGAGTCACATTGCCACCCGTTGCGGAGATGATGGTATGCACGACGGGCTGACTTTAATAAAGAGATCAGCAGCCACGACTCGTTTGACGCTGGTGCGAGTTGCTCGATGTGGGAGAGCCACTCCTCAAGAATGACAACATTCTTCTCCGCGATCGTTATCCTTGGATCGACCGGGCTCAACACATAGTCTTGGTCTTCATCCATGCGGAAAATATAGCAAAGATAGGGCGAAGAGTCCAGGGGGCGATTAGTTGTGCTTGCCTTTCCATTCCGCATAAGGCCCTTGGAAATCTTCTATGCCATCCTGTTTAAAATTCCATAGTCTGGTGGCTACTTCGTCGATTAAGTCGTGATCGTGAGTGACTAACAGGACCGTGCCCTCGTAGCGCTGCAGCGCGATGTTGAGGGCGTTGATGGCTTCGAGGTCGAGGTGGTTGGTTGGCTCGTCGAAGATCAGGATGTTGGGCTTGGTTAGGATGAGTTTGCAGAAGGCTAACCGGGCTTGCTCGCCGCCGCTGAGGGCTTTGGTTTGCTTTTCGCCTTCTTCGCCGCTGAAGAGCATTTGGCCGAGGATGCCGCGGATGTCTTCGACGTGGGCGGCGGGGTTCCAGCGATGGAGCCACTCGGCTACGGTGAGGCCGTGCTCGATGGTTGCGCCCACGTCCTGGGGAAAGTAACCGATCTGGGCTTCGTGGCCCCAGAAGACGGTGCCGGAGTCGAGAGTGAAATCGGGTTCGGAGAGGCCGGGGTAGTTCGAGAGCAGGCTCTTGAGCAGGGTGGTTTTGCCGGCGCCGTTGCGGCCCATGAGACAGATTTTTTCGCCGCGCATGACTTTGCCGGTGAAGCCGCCGAGGACCTTCTGGTCGCCGTAGAGCTTGGTGAGGTGATTGAACTCGAGGATGTGCTTGCCGCTGGGGCGGGCTTGATCGAAGCGAATGTAGGGGCGCTGAATGTTGGAGCGGGCGAGGTCGTTGGTCTGGAGGCGCTCGACTTCTTTGCGGCGGCTGGTGACTTGCGAGGAGCGGGTTCCGGCGGAGAAGCGGGCGATGAAGTCGTTGAGCTGGTCGATCTTTTTTTCGCGCTGGGCGTTTTGGGATTCGAGCGTGGAACGGATTTGGGTTTTGGCCATGACCATCTCGTCGTATCCGCCGGTGTACGTGATGATGGTTTGGTAATCGATGTCGGCGGTGTGGGTGGTGACGGTGTTGAGGAAATGGCGGTCGTGAGAGATGGCGATGAGAGTGCCGTCGTAGGTGGAGAGAAAGTCCTGGAGCCAGTGGACGGAGTCGAGATCGAGGTAGTTGGTGGGCTCGTCGAGGAGCAGGGCCTGGGGCTTGCCGAAGAGAGCCTGGGCGAGCAGGACGCGGACCTTTTGGCCGCCCTGCAGCTCGGACATGCGGCGCTCGTGGAGAGGCTCGGGAATGTCGAGGCCATCGAGGAGGATGGCGGCGTCGGCTTCAGCGGTGTAGCCGTCTTCGTCGCCGATGACGCCTTCGAGCTCGCCGAGACGCATGCCGTCGGCGTCGGTTAGTTCGGGCTTCTCGTAGATGCGGTCGCGCTCTTCAAGGGCGGCCCAGAGGGGCTTGTTGCCCATGATGACGGTATCGATGACGCGAAAAGCGTCGAACGCGAACTGATCCTGGCGTAGGACGCCGAATTTGCGCGGGCGGACGACGGTGCCTTTTTGCGCGTCGAGCTCGCCGGTGAGGATTTTCATGAAGGTGGATTTGCCGGAGCCGTTGGGGCCGGTGAGGCCGTAGCGACGGCCGGGGACGAAGCTGACGCTGACATCTTCAAAGAGGATCTTGGCGCCGTAACGCATGGTGACGTTGGAGACACTGAGCATGGTGGTTCTGGTTCCTATTGTTGGGCCGCAGTTTTGTATTGGCTGCGGGGGCCGGATGGGGGTTGGCTTGGCGGTTGATGGCGCGCGCGGTCAGCGCTCAAAAGAGCTTCTGCTCTTCTATTTTCTCATACCGCCTGCCTTGGGGCAGGCGCCGCTTGCGCGGCATTCGCACGATTGGTCAGGGGATGAGGAAGGCTCCTGGAATTTTTTTTGAGCGAAGCTTTTGGAAAGCATTCCTCAGGGGCTAAACAGGCTGCGGAAGAAAGGTCCGTCTTGAGATGAATGCCCTGCCAACTCTTGCAGGGGCTGAAGCCCAACATTGATTTAACTGGCGTTATCGGCCCGACTAAAGTCGGGCCCTGGTTACAAAACCTTCGAGCGCTGACATCATTGAGTTTTTCCGCAGCCTGTAGAGCCCGATCATTTAATTGGCC
>JBEKEQ010000189.1:0-6918 GCA_050013735.1 Occallatibacter sp. | reverse complement strand
AAAGGACTGGGCTGGAGCGACGATCAGCTTGCTCACCTGGCTGATTGGCCGCAACGCGAGGACTTCAGCCCTGCCGAGAAGGCTGCCCTTCGGCTGGCAGAGACCGTGACCCGCGACGCCCACACTGTGAGCGACGAGCAGTGGGCTGAGTTGCGCGGATTCTATTCCGAGGGCGAAATCGTTGAGCTGCTCTGCGCCATTGGCCTGTTCAATTACTTCAACCGCTTCAACAACGCCCTGAAGATGGAACCCACCAAACCCGGCGAAGGCGGCTGCGCGGCTGTGCAGGCCCAAACGGTTGCAGCCCATTGAGCAAATTGGATAAGGCGCCCGCCGGCCAACATCCATCGCTTGAACCAATCCGCAAGGAGATCCCTGTCCCCATGAAGCTGCAAGTGCCCCCTGGCCCATTCCGAGCCTATCTCTTCGACTGTGACGGCACCATTGCCGATTCCATGCCGCTCCACCACATTGCCTGGAAGGAAGCGCTCGGGGAGTGGAACTGCGAATTCGATGAAGAGCTTTTTTACTCCTGGGGCGGCAAGCCGGCCGATTTGATCATCTCCACGCTCAACAAGATGAACGGCCTGAACATGCCCGTGGAGTCAGTGAGCCAGCGCAAAGAAGATCTCTATTACAAGCTGCTGCCGCAACTGAAACCGATTGCTGAAGTGCTGGAGCAGATTGAGGCTCAGCACGGTCGCATTCCTCTGGCGGTGGTCTCGGGCAGCCGGCGGGATTCGGTGGTCAGCTCGCTGACGGTGCTGAATCTGCTTGACAGGTTCGACACCATTGTCTCGGCAGAAGATTACGCCAACCCCAAGCCGGCTCCGGATGCGTATCTGATGGCCGCCGAGCGCCTGGGCGTGGCTCCGCGCGATTGCCTGGTGTTTGAAGACACACCGTTGGGAATTCAGGCGGCCACCGCTGCGGGAATGGCATCGGTGATGGTGCCGTTCATCGCGCATAGAAGCTGAGCGGGCAGTCAGTAAAGCAGCACGGCGACGCGGTACGCAGTGAAGGAGCCTCCCAGGTCAGTCGGAGAGCAAGCTCCCACGGCGGCTTCGTGATATTGTCCCGTGGCGAGCCGGTCGAGCAGCTTTTGCGGCAGGCGAGTGATGTCTGCCGACTGCCACATCATGGCGAAGCCCGGCGGAGCGCTGACCTGGGCGTTATTGCTCTCAGCACAATAGGCGCGGGCATCGGTCGCATCTTCGCGCAGGCTCAACCCCCTGGCGCGCAACAGTCTGCTCACGGTAGCTTCCACATGCTCAGGCTCAAGCACCTTCACTGAGCTCTCGTAATCGGCTACCGCATAAAGTTGGCCGCGGCTGGCAACCACAGCCACTCCTACGCGGTCCACGCCGGGGTTAAGCATGTTGGCGCGATGACCGGGAGAGTGCATCCAGCCTACGTGGATGGAATCGAGCGTGGGGCCGACGGCGACATTTTCTTCGATCATGCTGAAGTGAGCGCCAGCGTCGCCGGCCCGTGAAGAGAGGTCGGATTCGCCCGCGTAGCGGTGTGAGATGGGCCCCACGGCGGCCATGCGCAGGCAATGCTGGCGGGCAGCCACGGCCAAGGCCGGGTCCCATTTAAGCGGCCGGGCACCGGCAACGGCGCGTGCCTGGTTGGCCATCTCCACCAGTTGCCACGCTTCCGGCTGTACTTCTGCGGAGTCTTCCACTTGCGCAAGCGCTCGGCCGCTCTGGACCAAGGCCGTCGCCGCAAACACCGCCAGGCACACAACTGAACGCAAGCTCATTGTCCGCATGATTGATTTAACCCCACTCGGGCCCAGGTGTCGCGCTAGACTTGCATTGCTGATGCCTTTTTCAGTATCCAACACGCTGCACAAAGCCGCCACGCGCATTCGCCGCCAGCCATTGGCCGCGGTTGGAGTTCTGCTGCTGGCCTGCTTTGTGTTGGGCGGGCTGGCCGCGCCGTGGCTTGCGCCGCATAATCCCGCTGCGATTGACCTGCTCAATCGGCTTCAAGGGCCTACACACGCGCACCTCGCGGGAACCGACGAGTTGGGCCGCGATACACTTTCACGGTTGCTTTGGGGAGCACGTCTGTCGCTGGCCGTTTCGGTTACGGTGGTTGCGGTTTCGCTGGCGTTGGGCATTGGCGTCGGCGGCCTGGCCGGCTACCTCGGCGGATGGGTAGACACGGCGCTGACCACCGTCGCCATGAACACCTTTCTGGCGCTGCCGGGCATTCTGCTGGCCATTGCCTTTGCGGCCTTCCTGGGGCCGGGCTTTGCCAACCTGGTGCTGGCGCTGGCGATTGGCGGCTGGGCCGGTTATGCGCGGCTGGTGCGGGCGCAGGTAATGGCCGTGCGCGACCGCGAGTACGTGGATGCGGCTCGCGCGCTGGGCGCAAGCGGCCTGCGCATCTTTTTCAGGCACATCCTGCCGAATATCGTGCAGCCCATCCTGGTGCAGGCGGCCATCGGCATGGCGGGAGTGATTTTGGCTGAGGCCACGCTGTCGTTTCTCGGCCTGGGCATTCCCGCGCCCATGCCCAGCTGGGGATCGATGCTCAACGACGCCCGCTCGCACCTCTTCGACGCGCCCCGGTTGGTGCTGTTCCCTGCCACAGCCGTGGCCGGAGCGGTGCTGGGGTTCAACTTTCTGGGCGACGCCTTGCGCGATCAGCTTGATCCGCGCACGCGGCTGGAGCTGGGGTTGTAATTATGCTCGACCAGCTCAAATGGCCCCCGTGCCCTATCCTTTCGCTTTTGTCTTGGCGAAAGGGTGGGAATCCACGAACCCTAACTGACTCCATCTCTTCGCAAACCACCGGCGAATGTCCGTTTAGAGATCACCCATGAGGATCGGCGTCATCAGCGACACGCACGGACTGCTTCGCCCCGAAGTCGGCCCCGCGCTGGCCGGCGTGGACCGCATTTTGCATCTTGGCGATGTGGGCAAGATCTCCATCCTCAAAGATCTGGCCGCGATTGCGCCGGTCACGGCCATCCGCGGCAATATCGACCGCGAAGGCCCATGCAGCAAGCTGCCTGAGACCGAAGTGGCCCTCATCGAAGGCTCGTTCCATGGCGGCCGATACATTTACATGCTCCACGACCTCGGCACGCTGCATCTTGACCCGGCGGCAGGAAAGTTTGCGGCTGTGCTTTTCGGCCATTCTCACGTTCCCAACTTTTACAAGAAAAAAGGTGTGCTCTACTTCAACCCCGGCTCGTGCGGCCCGCGGCGGTTTCAGCTTCCGGTGACCTTGGGGCTACTGAAAGTGGATGAGACAGGCGAGTTGGAAGCGGAAATTATTCCGTTGATTCCGGGTTAGGCGCACGGTTGCTTGCGGATTGCCCACCATATTCAATGACAGCTTCGAATAACCATGTTGCCGCAGTCCAAGCGCGCGGGGTAAGATTTGCCCATGCTTCCCCGCATCGCGCGAAGTTACCGGGTTGCGCAGTTGGCGATGTTCGCTTTCTGCGTGCTTATCCTAACGGGCGCGAGCGCTGAAACCAGCCCCATTACCCACGTGGAGAATGCGAGCCGGACTGCCGATCAGTCCGGTGCCGATTGCCGCTACCACTTCGGCGACGATCCGGACGGCAAGCTGGGCTGGGCCGATTCCAACTTTGACGACAGCTCGTGGCTCACTGCGCAACAGGGTAGCTGGCCCGTGCCGGCTTTTTATTCTGACGGATTCATGTGGGTGCGAACCCGGGTGCCAGTCCGGAGCGGCGCAACGGGGCCGCTTGCCCTGCGAGCCACCGAAGATGCAAACCTGACAGATTCCTACGTTGTCTCAAGCGAGGTGTTTGTAAATGGCCTGCCGGTAGGCCATCGGGGAAGCTTTCCGCCCCACATCGATCTCGTTCTTTCGGACCGGGATGCCGTTTTCGACCTGGGCGCCGATGCAGTCGTGCCCGGAAAGACGGCCCTGGTTGCGTTTCGAGTCTGGTATCCGCTCATCCTGCGCGGACCGGCCGACCGAGGCGGCGAACGCTTCGCAATCGATGAAGCCCGCGTTCTGCACCTTGCCAGGCGTTCCGATTACCTGACAACCGTGCTTTCGGGCGCGCCAGACCTGGTGCTCAACAGCCTTATTGCCATCCTCGGTATCGGGCTTCTTATTCTTTGGCGCTGGGCAGGCGGACGCGAGCTCTTGCTTTGCAGCGTGTGGCTGATCTCACTTCCCCTCTTCGACGCCCTCACCGGGTTAGAGGACCTGGGACTTGTGACCTGGCCCTGGGGCGTTGATTCGATCGTGTGGCCGGCATTGCGATTGGCGACCATGGCTATCACCATTGAGTTTGTATGGACGATTCACGGCCTTCGTCTCCCCGTTGTGAAGCGTCTGGGGCAAGCTGCAATGGTGGTCCGCAACCTGTCCGCTGTCGTCGTGAGGTTGGCGGCCGCTCCAACCCTTATCGTTTACTGGTCCGACCGTGTAAGGCTTCCGGCCGGTGGTCTTGTCGATCTTGTTGTCCTCGGCGCCAATCTCTGGGTGCTGTTCACACGCAAGCGCAACCGCTTTATCGCGGCCGCAATCGCATTGATCCCTCTTGCGTCATTGGCGCAGAAGTTCCTGGGAATGGCAGACGGTGCAATTGGCCCGTTCCATTTTGACTATTTCAACCTGGCGTATTTTGTCGCGGCGCTTGCACTGTTCATCACGCTGGTGCAGCGCGCGTGGCTGGCGTGGCGCACGAGAGATGAGTTGCGCGCGGAGTTTGAGACCGCGCGCGAGATGCAACAGCAGTTGGTTGCTCCGGCTGGGGACCTTCCGGGATTCAAGATTGAGAGCGCTTATGAACCGGCCAAACTGGTGGGTGGCGATTTCTTCCGCGTGGTTCCAGAGGGTGGAGGAAGTGTGCTGGTGGTGGTGGGAGACGTAAGCGGAAAAGGACTTCCCGCGGCCATGACTGTGTCGGCGGTGATCGGCGCCCTGCGCAGCACTCCGCCTGTCTCGCCCGCCTGGATACTCAGCGCCCTGAATTATGGGCTTTCCGGGCAGCTTCATGGCGGATTCGTCACCTGCTGCGCAGCGCGCATCACGCAAGATGGGATGGTGACAATTGCCAATGCGGGACACCTGTCGCCCTACCGGAACGGGGCGGAAGTGGAGGTCGAGCCCGGTATTCCCCTGGGAATTTTTGCGGGAGCCGAATACGAGGAAACCCAGTTCACGCTCAACCCCGGCGAGCGCCTCACGTTTATGACCGACGGAGTTGTGGAGGCGCGCAATGCATCTGGCGAGCTGTTTGGGTTTGAGCGAACGCTGCGCGTCAGCAACTCCGGTGCGGTGGCAATTGCCCAGGCGGCGAAGGATTTTGGCCAGGAGGATGATATTACCGTCCTCTCCGTAACGCTGGCCCCAGCGGTTTGAGCTGCCGCTGACGGTGGGGCTGTTGAATGTCCGCGTACGACCACCACATCCAAGCCTGTCGCATCCAAGCCTGTGTTCCTGAGGGGCGGATCCTCAGCAGCCCGCCCTTCAGCGATGACGTTAGCGCGAGCGGGTGTTGGCCAGCGCCCGGAGAATCGTGCGCGTATTGTTGTTGATCACCTGGCGAAGATACACGGTGATGGCGAACAGCACGACCAGAAAAAACAGGCCGATGCGAAGCAGCTCATGCAGCAGTCCGCCGAGATTGTCCGGCGGGACAAGGTGAAGGTGCATCCACACGAAAACGACGACCGCCAGAATGGCGAGTATGGCGACAACAATGCGAGAGGTGCGTTCTGACTTGTCGGCGGCTGCCAGGGCTTGCTGGACGAAGGCGAGTTCCGCGTTGACATTTTCGGAGTTGGGTTGATGCTGATCAGGGCTCATGCTGGTTTCCTTTCCAAGGTGAGGTGTTTGCGGAGGGCAGAAACTCCGTAATGGAGACGAGACTTGGCGGTGCCGATGGGAATCTCCAGGATGGCCGCCGTTTCTTCGAGCGAAAGATCGTGCTGGTAATGGAGTAGGAGGACAGCTCGGCTGGCGGGCGAAACGCGATCGATCAGCGCGAGGAAGCCTTCGTCGGGCGGCTCGCCGAGATTCGGTTTGAGTGTGCTGAGACGTTCAGGCGGAGCGGCGTCGAGCGGCTCCCAGCCGCCGGCACGTTTGAGTTGGGAGAAGGCAATGCGCGAGGCGATCCGGAATGTCCATGGGCGAAAGACGGCGGGCTCACGCAGGAACGGAAGCTTGCGGAAGATCTGGAGTGCGGTCTCCTGAAGGATGTCGTCGGCAAGGGCGGCGCCGGCAAGCCGAGTAATGTAACGTCGCAACGGCGCATGAATGTCACGGAGGAGTTGCTCCAGCGCGGCCCGATCGCCGGTTTGGGCGAGAAGGACGAGCAGCGTTTGGCCGGGCGTTGGAAACTCCGTGGTGTGCATGCTTGAGAGAGGGCTTAGGATAGACGAAAGTTCGGTTCTGGCCGATAAATAATTGAACGGCTGTCCAAAATCAACCTCCTGAAGAAGCCCCCGGGACAATTCGAAAATTCACCGGATTGAGCAATATTGCTCATTTCTGTTCCCACCCTGCGACTAATGTGGGAGAAAATACGCGCATCGAGCAGGATGTATGAAAGAATCAGGAATGATCCAGTTTCCCAAAATCATCCAGGGAGGCATGGGTGTAGGCGTCTCAAACTGGCGCCTGGCCCAAACGGTCTCCAAACTAGGCCAGTTGGGCGTAGTCTCAGGCACGGCGCTCGATTCGCTTTTCGTCCGCCGTCTCGCCGATGGCGACCAGGGCGGCCACATGCGCCGCGGCCTTGACGCTTTCCCCTTTCCCGAAATGGCCAAGCGCATCTGGGACGAGTACTTTGTCCCCGGCGGCAAAGCCCCCCAGGCGCCCTACCCGGTGGCGCCCATGCACCAGCGGCGGGATCTGCGCAAAGTGGTGGAACTGTGCATCGTGAGCAATTTTGTCGAGGTGTGGCTGGCC
>JBEKEQ010000188.1:0-6932 GCA_050013735.1 Occallatibacter sp. | reverse complement strand
GGCTCGGGGTACCTGTCAGGCACCTCGGCCACAGCGACCAATCTGCCGACGAATGGCGAGACTATCTATGGAACGTTGACCACCTACTACGGCACTGTCGCGGCGACTACCAGCTACACGTTCACCGCGGCGCCAACGCCGTAGCGTGGCGTTGCCGGGAGTTCATCTCTCCCTGGCCTAGGCTTTGGCCGGGGGAGAAAAGCTCGATGAGGCGCGGGCTGTATGACGGCCATTCCTTGCACTCAGGAATATGCTGACCCCCTTAATGATCCCCGCCGACTCAGGCAAAGCGAGCGTTCACCCAAATGCAATGGTTCTCTAACTAGTTGATTTTCTATTGCCATACGGGTCATTCATAACTTTGAAGAAGTATTCAGAACAACTAACTTGCCCTCCTTTCCGCCTTCGCTCACACTCAGTTCCATTGAATAGCGGGGATTGGGTGAACCGGATTCCTTGATAGTTTGGGCCCGAGAGCTAAACCAGCTAAGCAACATCGTGCAATTGGAACTGCCTCGGACTTCCCGGACAACCAAGACAATCCAGCGTGAACAAGGACCATGCTCATCGGGAACGTGAATGTCGAAGCTATCAAGACATTTCCGTTCCGAGGTCAGTGGTTCTATTCGCCCTGGGAGAATACATCGCGCCCTGTCCGAGTGAAGTGGTCTGCTGCCCTACCAGGAGTTTCAGTGGCAGGATTCAGATCTCTCCCCAACGTTAAACGGGACCCCCCTGAGAGGTTTATATGCATCGCAACAGCTTCCGATTCGCCAATCTAGCGGTAGCATTCTGCTTTCTGCTCGCCTTCACCATCCTCACAGCCGGATCACGGTATGCGCAGGCCCAGACTGCCGCCGCTGACCGGGGCAATCAAAGCTCCGTGCAGTCCGGCGGCATGATGATCCTTGCGAACCATACGCCGAAAAAGGTGTTGGATGGGACGGCCTTGCGGCTTGACCATTACAACCCTGAGCAGAAGCTGCGCCTGGCTATTTTCGTTACACCGCGCGACCTTGCCGGCCAGGAGAAGCTGCTTGGCGAATTGCAGGACAAGAAGTCGCCCCTGTTTCACAAATGGCTGACT
Organism: Occallatibacter sp.; assembly: GCA_050013735.1. Taxonomy (GTDB): domain Bacteria; phylum Acidobacteriota; class Terriglobia; order Terriglobales; family Acidobacteriaceae; genus Telmatobacter. The sequence goes on along the minus strand of JBEKEQ010000188.1, from coordinate 5,845 downwards.
GCGGATGAGTGGAATGCCCGCTTCGGGCCTCTCGCGGAAAACGAGCAGGCGGTAGTGGACTGGGCTAAAAGCCAGGGGCTGACGGTGACCAACCGGTTCGCCAACCGAATGCTTGTGGACGTGGAAGCGCCGTCGGGGGTGATCGAGCAGGCGCTGAGCGTGACGATCAACCACTACCAGGTTGGCGATGAAGTGGATTTCTCGAATGATCGCGATCCGTCGATCCCCGCCAATCTGTCGGGCGTCGTAGGAGGCATATTCGGCCTGAACAGCATTGAGCGCGTGAAGCCGGCGGGCAAAAACGAGAAGGCCGTGGCGACGCGCCCTGACTATCTGCCGGGGCCGGTCTACAAAGTAGCCGGATCGTCCCAAGGCAATGGAGACCCGACCAAGGCTCCATGGGCGCAGGCGGCCGCGTCATCAAAGGGCCCCGGCGCAGAGCATGGCGTAAGTCAGCCGATCTCCGGCGGAGGTCAATCGTCTCCCAATCCGCCCGACGAGCTTGGCGAAATTAACCCGTCGAACCTCTATAGTTCTGAGGGCTACAGTCTGGGCGCACTTTACTCACTAAGCAAATGCTGCAATGTGCACAATGACAGCACCGGCTCTCCGGCCGACACTTCTGTTGCGCTGGTCACTTTCGCCAATTACCAGCAAAGCGATGTCAACACGTTTTTCACGTACTACGGGCTGGCCTGGAATACAACAGCGTTTGAAATTGACGGAGACACCAAGGACACTTCCGAATGCACAGTCGGCGCCACAGGCTGCAGCGGGCTCGGGGACGACGACGAAGCCGACCTGGACGTGGAGTGGTCAACGGCTTTCTCCAACAGCTTCGGCTCCGCCAACGACACCGCGCACGTATACGTCTACGAAGGCGGTCTCTCATACTACTTTAACTGGTTCGATCTTTGGAACTATGTTTTGACCGATGCTCATGCGCATGTGATCTCCACGAGCTGGGCCTGGACGGAAGAGGGCCAACAGGCCGGCGATCCGGGCTGGATGACCGGCACGGCGGTAGGCGATGCTCACTACATCTTCAATGCGCTCGTTGCCCAAGGAAACACGCTGATTGCGGCAGCGGGCGACCAGGGGCCGACTTCCGGGTGCGCGAATGCGGACCAGGTGTACTGGCCGGCGAACGATCCGGACTTTCTCGCTGCCGGCGGAACCTCTCTGAATCTCAACTACGACGGAACCTTCGGGAGTGAAACAGCCTGGGTGGGCGGCTCCACGCTAAAGGACTGCCAGAGCAACGGCGGCGGCGGCGGCGGTGGCATCAGCGAGTACTTCAGCGCGCCCAGCTGGCAGAGCGGCATCACTTACGAGGAGATGGACGACGGCGTCGATTACATCGTATCCGGCCAAGGGAACCGCATGATGCCCGACATGTCCCTCAACGCCACCGGCAACTTCCAATGGTATTTCTGCTCCGATCCGGCCTGCCCCAGCGTGACCACGGCGAACGGCTGGCAAGGAGTGGGTGGAACCAGCATTGTGGCGCCGGAACTGGCCGGCTTCTATGCCCAGGTGAACTCCTATCTGAATTCCATCGGGCACATTTGCGGCTCGGGCACATCGGCATGCGAGCCGATCGGCAACCCCGATCCAATTCTGTACTACGAGGGCATGGACCAGGGAGCGGCGCACAACCCGTTCTATGACACTACCCAGGGCTGCGTGACCAACTATCTAACCGATCAAAATCCAGACCTGCTCTATTTCTGCGCTACGACCGGATACGATCTGGCCACCGGCTGGGGCTCGGCCAACCTGCTGCAACTGGCCTGGGCTTACAACTTCTATATCATTCCCTCCGATGGTGTGCCCTCGGTGAGCTTCAGCGGCCCGGCCACAAACACGTGGTTCAACACCGACCAGGAAATCAGCTGGACGGTGAGCGATGGCGTCACCAGCGGCACAGCGGGTCTCCCGGCTCCAGGCGTTGCGGGGTTCACGCAGGGCTGGGACTCGATTCCCGCCGATGTTTACAGCGAACCGAATGGCGGGTCAGGCAATTCGTTTTACAGCGGCCCCCAATACGCCTACGGAACGACGGGATGCCTGTCGTTCAACGGCTTAAACGGCTGCTCAGCGGCTGCATCTCCTCAGGGTTGCCACACCGTGAATGTGGGAGCCTGGGACAACCAGGGTTTCTATACCGGCGCCCAGACTTACGGCCCCGTCTGCTATGACACGGTCGCGCCGACTATTACCGCATCCACCAACCCCACCGCTTCCGTCTGGGAGGACCAATCCGTGGTCGTCACGCTGGCCCCGATCGATCCCGGCGGCGGCAACGCTTCGGGCATCTACAAGACCTATTACGCACTCAACAACGAATCCACCTGCCAACCGGGCAATGTCGCCGGGTGCAGCGTCTATAACGGGCCGGTTACCGTCACGGCGCAGGGGCAAACCGCTTTCTACTACTTCACCGAAGACAACGCCGGAAACTGGTCGACCTGGTGGTACCAGGGCATAAGCATTGACACCACCAAGCCTATTACCACGTCATCGCTGGCCGGAAACCTCTCCAGCGGAATCTATTACTCGGTTGTGACCGTGACCCTCAACTGGACCACTACCGGTGGCAGCGGCGTTGCGAATACCTACTACACTCTCGACGGCGGCACGCAAACCACGTACTCCGCACCCTTCAACGTTTCAGCGGCCGGCAGCCACACCGTCAAATCCTGGAGCGTGAGTGGTTCCGGTGAAACTGGGAACATTACTACCACAACGTTCACGATCGAACCCCCCACCGCCGCGCTTATGACATCGCCGGCACCGAGCAGCACGCTCGTCGGCCCCAAAGTGACGTTCTCGTGGCCCGCTCAAACCGGCGCCACCAATTACTCGCTGCGGCTCGGAACCACGTCGGGATCGAACAACCTTTATGGTTCGGGGTACCTTTCAACCACCTCGGCTACAGTGGCCACTCTGCCCACCAACGGCGCACCCGTCTATGCGCAGTTGACCACCTACTATAACAACGACCAGTTGGTCGAGAACTACACCTACACCGCGGCGACGCAGTCGGCGCTCAGCTCTCCGGCTAACAATTCGGTACTTGCCGGTCCCAAGGTGACGTTTACGTGGACGACCGCTCCGGGGTCCACCAATTACGCCCTGAAGCTGGGAACCACGGCGGGATCGAACAACCTTTACGGTTCGGGGTACTTGTCAACCACCTCGGCCACACCCACCACTCTGCCCACCAACGGCGAGCCCATCTATGCAACGTTGACCACCTTTTACGGCACTATCGCGGAGAATACCAACTACACCTTCACCGCGGCGACCCAGGCGGCGCTCACTTCTCCGGCTAACAATTCGGTACTTGTCGGCCCCAAGGTGACGTTTACATGGACGGCGGCTCCGGGGTCCACCAATTACTCCCTGAAGCTCGGCACCACGGTGGGATCGAACAACATTTACGGTTCGGGGTACCTGTCAACCACCTCGGCCACACCCATCGATCTGCCAGCCAATGGCGAGCCTGTCTATGCAACGTTGACCACCTATTACGGCAGTATCGCGGAGTCTACCAACTACACGTTCACCGCGGCGACGCAGGCGGCACTGACATCGCCAGCCAACGATTCGGTGCTCACCGGCCCCAACCCAACCTTCGAGTGGACGACCGCTGCGGGAGCCACCAATTACTCGCTGGCACTCGGAACCACGGTGGGATCGAACAACCTTTACGGTTCGGGGTACCTGTCAACCACCTCGGCCACACCCACCAATCTGCCCACCAACGGCGAGACCATCTATGCGAAGTTGACCACCTACTACGGCACGGTCTCGGCGTACACCAACTACACCTTCACCGCGACGACGCAGGCGGCGCTCACCTCTCCGGCCAACGCTTCGGTGCTGGTTGGCCCCAAGGTGACGTTTACGTGGACGGCCGCAACGGGTGCTACCGATTACTCACTGAAGCTCGGCACCACGGTGGGATCGAACAACCTTTACGGGTCGGGGTACCTGACAGCCACCTCGGCCACACCCACCAATCTGCCCGCCAACGGCGAGACGATCTATGCAACGTTGACCACCTACTACGGCTCTATCGCGGTGTCTACCAACTACGCCTTCGTCGCAGCGACCCAGGCGGCGCTGACTTCGCCAGCCAACAATGCGGTGTTCACCAGCTCCAGCCAAACCTTCGAGTGGACGACTGCTCCGGCAGCCACCAATTACTCTCTGAAGCTCGGAACCACGGCGGGATCGAACAACCTTTACGGTTCGGGGTACCTGTCAGGCACCTCGGCCACAGCGACCGGTCTGCCAACCAACGGCGAGACTATCTATGGAACGTTGACCACCTACTACGGCAGTGTCGCGGCGACTACCAGCTACACGTTCACCGCGTATACATCTGCAGGGCCGTCGGGTGTTGCCAAGGGTCGCTGAGTTCGGCTGGCGATCCGGTTTGAAGTGGATGAGGACAGGGGCAGTTCACCGCCCCTGTCCTCGTCACGTTTGTCCCGGTGCCGATTTCTGAACCGAAGCGCGCTACGATGGCGCGGAAGCTTCAAACCAGGCGCTCAGTTGAGCGTGAGCGTGAAGGCGCCTGTGTGCGTGATCGAGACAGATGTTGCCGTAACGGTAACGATCGATGTCACGGGCTGGGCGGGAATAAGGGTTGCGCTGCACCCGCTGAGAATGCTCAAACCCAAGCTGCCGACCGCGAGCGACAAGAGCATCAGCAAGCGCCGCCGCTTCCTGATGCCGAAGAGGCAAAGTACGGCCGCGAGCGCTGAGCCGGGAGAGATGAGACTGCGGCTACGGTAGTTTGCCGCCGTCCATTCAAAGGTGGTCACGGTCATCTTTACAAAGTCGGCGTCTGGATTGGTCGGCAGCGTCTCCAGGCTGAAGATACACCCGCGCCGGCAGGCAGGCCAGAACAAACAAACGAGAGGTTCGCTCCGTTGAACCCGCCCACATCGGTCACACCGATTGTGGATGTTCCGCGTTGCCCGGCCTTAACCGTAATGGACGCGGGATTAATGGTGAACGCGAAGTCCGGCGAAATGGTATAGACCGCGCTGGCCACCGCGGTAATCTGCGCGTTGGCGGGCAAAGCAAGCACGCACACGCACAAAGAACTTAGCAGCCAGTAAAGCCTTCTGGTTCGCATCGCGTTACCCTGTAGACGTTCAGTTGCAGGAAATATTACCCGCTTTCGTGTTGGTTTTGGATACACCGGGAAACGCACTCTTACGCGACGGCCTTTTTCGACCCAGCCAAACAATCCAGCGGGACGGCATTCTTCGAGTCGTTGGTTCCGGCACCGCAATTCGGGGGTAAAATTGGGTCGCGCGCTGCTTACCAATCCAGGCTTTCTCGATCTCTGCTGAAGAGCATGAGGGGATGCGAGTGAGTTCGGTAAGACCGGAGACTTCAACCGGAAATTCTGCAAGGGGCCATATGATTCGACGACCGATTGCGATTCATCGAGCCTTGTCCGGCTTGCAGTCGGTATGGCTCACTCTTGCCTTGCTGGTTGCAATGGGCGCAAGCGCAACCGCCCGCGCGCAAACGGGACAGTGGGCATGGATGGGCGGTAGTAATGACTCCTCTTTGCCCGGCGTGTATGGCACGCTGAACCAGGCAGCGGCGGAAAATGTACCGGGCGGGCGGCTGGGAGCTGTGAGCTGGACGAACAGCGACGGCAAGTTATGGCTCTTCGGCGGGGCTGGCTTCGACTCAAACGGCACGTTTGGTTTTCTGAACGATCTATGGGAGTACGATCCGGCAGGTTAGTTTTTTAGGTTGAGGTCAGGAATGATCTCGATTTATGCTTACTTATGTGGTATGCCGGTTATTT
>JBEKEQ010000187.1:0-6956 GCA_050013735.1 Occallatibacter sp. | reverse complement strand
TCGCTTACAGCGACCTTCCCGCATCCCCAGGGCACCATCACCGTCGACTACCGTCGCCAGGGCGCCGGCCTCAACGCCACCATCACGCTGCCCGCCCGCCTCACCGGCACCTTCGTCTACAACGGCAAAACGTGGCCCCTCAACCCCGGAGCGAACACGATCCAGGCCCCGTAGCACTCTCACCGCGTAATTGCGCGGCCTTCTCTGCTCAACCCCGCCCCGTGCCCCATCCTTTCGCTTTTTTCTGGCGAAAGGGTGGGAATCAACGAACCCCGAGCAGCAGGCTTTGTACCAGGGCATTTCTTCTGCGGTTCCTACCGCAACCCGCCATCTTTGTCGCCCTTTATCACAGGTTCCGATTGCTCCATGTACTCTTCGTAACCCAGCAGCGCGCCCCAGTGATAATAGCGATCGCTTGAGGTGACATCGTCGCCACTGCCAGTTATGGCATTGTAGTTTTCATGCACATGGCGGTTCTCATTCCACTCTTGCAGGAATAACTCATAGGACTTCTGAGCAAACTCTCTTCGCACTGTGGGATCGTCGTAGTTACGCAATCCGAGATATACGAGATAATTCACCGGCCCCCAGATTCTTCCACGCCAATAAAATTGATCCTTAAATGCCGGGTCGTTGCGGGCAATCGTAGGAATAACCCATTTTCCCCAGAACTCCTCAGGGTTGAGCAAATGCTCATGAATCATCCTTTTTGCCTGCTTCGGCGTTGCGGCTTTGGCGAGCAGGGGATAGAAGTTAGTGGGTCCAAGGCGGTGATTGAAAAGCCCGGTATAAAGGTCCTTATTCAGGAACATTCCCGTCTTTTCGTCCCATAGGGTTGCCAGCTTGGCCCTGTAACGTGCGCCTCTATCGCGCAGTTCCTGCGCCTCACTTGCTTTGCCCAGAGTATCGGCAATCGTTGCGAGGGCATCGCAATCCGCGATGTACAAACTCATGAGCCCGACATCGGCGTTCTCAAGCAGGCCTGACTTAGGGTCGTAAACCGAATCGTCGTAGAGTGGGCCATTATCCGCTCCCGACTCATAGATGGCTCCCTGTCTCGTTCCCCTCTCCTTATCGTCTACGTCCACCGCGGCGCCATCTGGATCGCTGCCGCCGGCCAAGTAGCCCTGAATATCGCGATGCTCGCTCCACCAGCGGTTCCACCGCAGCAGGGGAGCGAATGTGTCTTGAAGAAACCATCGATCGTGGTACTTCTGAAAGATGTTGAGCACAGTGAGGGCGCCAATGGGCGGCTCAGAGCGATCAAAACTCTTCCATCCGTCTGTTCGAGCGTAATTTGGCACAAAGCCGTTGGGAGTTTCTTCGCGCAGTATCTCCACCGCATTTGCGTACGCCAGGTCACGGTCGCCGATGGACGCCAGCGTGGCCGCGCAGAAGGTGTCCCATTCAAACAGGACATACCCTCCCCATCCGATGTCCCAGTTACGGCTGACCGGCGTAATCACCCTGCTGCCGCCTGGGTCGTAGATGGTGTCCCAGCCCATGACAGTCTGAATTGCATCCACGATGGGTCCGCTCTTTGTTACCGATAACTCGTAAGATTTCTTTTGTTGCTCAATCAGCGCGCGAATCTCGCCCAGATCGCGTGCCCTTCCCGTGCTGACGCCAACCGGCGCGGTAAAATCGGTTGCAAAATAGGGGCTTCCATCGGGTAAGTCGGCGTACTGTCTCGGACTATCGCTGCTGTTTCTCTGGCAAGTGCAATAGATTGGAATTGAACCCGCCGTTCCGTGGGTCTCGATAAAACCTGGATGCCTCAGCGCGGTGCCCGGCATATTCCACAGAAACTCCACCCGGAAGACGATTGTCGGCGGAAGCAACGACTTTGACTCATTCGCCAGAGGAGTTGCAAGAATCACAAGGTCGTTGCCGGCGTGCGCCGTCTGCATGCGCCAGCTATGCCCTTGCCATGAAACCTGTGCGTCAGTGTAACTGCCATCCCATGAGTGCGGGCCGAGTATCACCTTTTCTGCGCCTGGCGCCAGTTTGCCCACCCCCACATTGGAGAGAACCGTATTACTGAAATCGTACAGAGCTGTGTTGTGCTTCATTTCCACATGAATCGCCAGCCCCTCGGGAAGCAGCACTTGCGTCGCGATGCTATGCGCGTCCCACGTGTTCCATCCTCGAGCCAGCCGCTGCTGCAGTTGCTGATAGTCGCGCGACTCCGGCTCGACATTTGCCTTGGCGTTGGAAAAACGGCTGGTTTGCTGCGCTCCCGCGCCAATCGCATAACTCAAAACCGAAAGAATCAACAGCGTGCGGAACGCCCAGCCCAAACGCGAATTTGCAAACAAAAACATTGAGCAGCCTTTCATGTCAGGAAGGAAAATGCGCCGCGGATCGAGCGCCATGCCGATGCATCCGCAGGCTCGAATCAGCGGCCAATCAAAGTATTCGAGAGATTCGAAATGCAAAAAAATGAAGGATTGCGGCCGCTGAAAGCCCAAAAACGATCAAAGCTCATTTGCGTTCTTGCGGCCGCGTCAAAAGCCCGGCTCAGATGCACCGCGAAGGTTGCTTCCACAGCCTGCCTGCGGAGCTGATGCTGGGAATGAAAATGTGTGTGCCCCAGGTCTCCAAATTCGAGACCTGGGGCACACAGCATGTAGGAGTTAGGTTAGAACTCATACCTGGCGCCGACCTGGAGTGTGCGGGCCTGGTTGGCGCTAGTCACCGTTCCAAAGCCTGCCACACCGATGGTGGTGCCGGATACGCCGGTCCAGTTCACACGATTGGCAAGGTTAAAGGCCTCTCCGCGAAGCGAGAGACTGCTCGCCTCCCCCAGGATTGGAGGCAACTTGATCTTTTTGACGACGCTCTGCTCCCACAGCACATAGCCGGGGTTCCGGAAGTCGTTCCTTCCGGCATTGCCGATGCAATCGGTGCAAGCTGGAGATGGAAACAGCGAACCGGCAGCTGGATAAGCTACTCCCGTTGTCGAATTCGTTGCTACGGGCACATCGCCGAAAATGCCCGTCAAAAGCTGGCTCTTACTCCAGCTCGAGCGTTTCTGGCCGGTGTAGTTAGGAATGGAGTAGAAGCTGCCTGCCGACCCGGTCAAGCCGGTTTCGCTCATGTCCACGGTATCGTAAGTCACGGTAAACGGACCGCCTGTCTGGGCAATTAAATCTCCCCCAAGGTTCCATCCTCCCGCAAAGGTCCTTACGATCGCATTCAGGTTATGAGAGACCGGGATCTCAAAGTTGTAGTAAGAGGTCAGGCGATGGCGAACATCCAATTGATTATTGGCGTACTCCGCTTTTGGATTGTACTGCAGTTCGATCGAGGCGCCTTCCAGGGTAAGCGGATCGGCAAGGTTGTGCCCCCAGGTGTAGGAGGTCTGCCAGGTGAGGGTATGCCAGTTCTGGCGAATTACGGCAATCAGCGCGTTATAGTTTGCCGTCATGCCGCCAAAGGTGGTGCTGATCGAGTTCCAGTCGGTATTCACCAGGTGATTCGTGGGGGCAGTGGAACCTGCGCATCCATTGATGTCGGGGTTGGTGCCGTCGCCGCAGGTGAAATTGCCTGAAGGCCGGTTCAAGTCAGAACCCCACTGCTGATTGTAAGAGTGCGAAGCAGAGTAGTTCAGACTGAAGACAGCGTGCGCCGGAAGCTGCTCCTGGACCGCGAAGTTCCAGATGACGGTTTTTCCATTCGGCAGGTCGCGGTCAATCACATTGAGATCCGACGGCGATCCAACCAGCGATCCATCCGGATTGAACTGGCCGGGAGTTACCGTTGGGTAGATGAATCCATACGGCGGCGGGGCGCCTGGCGTGCCGTAGCTGAGGATCGCTTGAGGGTAGCCGAAGAAGTAGCTCAGCGATCCATCAGGCGGGTCGGTGGTCAGGCCTTCAGCCAGGTTGTTGAGATTGGCGATATCGTCGTAGAGACCGATTCCTCCACGCAGCACAGTATTGGGGTTGTTTTTGAACGGGGTCCACGCAATTCCGCCGCGCGGTGAAAAATTCAACGCCCTGGCGCTCTGGAAAGCATTGGATACCGACCTGGCGGCGACTGTCTGCGCAATTGTGCTCAGCGAGCTGCCTTCGGCAAAAACGCCATTTGCCCAGGGAAGCGAATTGGAGTATGGCGCCGGATTTCCAAAATCGTCCCAGCGTATTCCGAAGTTTGCCGTCAGTCTTGGAGTAATTTGCCAGGTATCTTCGCCATACGCGCCGAAGCGGGTTACAACACCGTTGCCGATGGATGGAAGATAACCACCCGTCTTGGCGCTGAAGTGGCTCAGGTCGAGCTGGCTGTCGAGCTTGTCGTTGAGAAAGTCCTCTGTGGAGTTGAAAGTGTTAATAAACGGGCGCGCGAACACATAACTGAAATCGGTTGCCCAGTTATTCGATGCTTCAACGCCGAAAGACAGGTTGTGCCGCCCATGCGTCCACAACACCGCGTCGCGCCCATAATATTGCGCCTCGTTGGTGCCGAACGGCGTGAATTCGGCAAATCCGTCGATGCTGCCGTTGTCATTGATGCCGGTGATAAAGGGAACCGTTTCCTGATTCAGGCTGTGCGGCGTGTTGGTGTATTCGAAGTTGAACGCCGTATAGGCAAACGTAGCCGTGTTCAAAAGGTGCGGCGAAAACGTATGCGTGTAATTGACCGTCAGGTCATGGCCGGTGGTCGGAGTCTCGCCATCCCACGTGGGGTTCGGAACTTCCGAGTTGGAAAGCTGGCTCATGTCGAAGTAGTAGCCGAAAATGCGGTCGTTGTTGTTACGCATGTAATGATCGATCCGCACGCTCCACTGGTGGGCTGTCAGAACGGTTGGCAATGCTACCGAGCCCTTCTCAGTGACAGCCATGCCGCAGGGGGTATTGAATGACGCCGCGGTGCCGCAGTCCGCACCGAATACCTGCTGACCGGTCTCAAAGTACGAAGCGCCGCTGGCAACCGTTCCATCGGTATTGAGGCTTCCGAGTGGCATCAGTCGAGTAGCAGGATTCGGCTGCATGAACTTGGTCACGTCTAAAGAATTCGGGTCGTTTGCCTCAACCAGGGATTGAAATTGCGGCGTCCACCAGTATTGGGCCTGAGAAGCTCCTCCATAATTGCCGGTGCGCTCAAAGGAACCGAAGAAGAAGGTGTGGTTCTTGATGATCGGGCCGCCGCCCGCAAGCGAGTAGATCATGTCGTGCAGCGCCAGCGGTGCAGACACGAACCAGTTCAACGCATCCATGATCTTGTCGGTATAGAGCCAGTCGCCGGCGAAGTGGAATTTATTCGTTCCCGACTTGGTGGTCGTATCCACCTGCATCGATGCGGTCGCGCCGTAATCGACATTGAAGGTGGTTGTCTGCAGCCCGATTTCCGCCACCGACAGCAGGTCGGGAGTGAACATGATGCCGCCGTTTCCGTTTGCCAACCCCGTATAGGCGATCGAGCTGTTCACCGGAACGCCGTCGAGAATATACATGTTCGATTGCCCGCTCAGTCCGTTGGCATCGGCTTCTACATAGTTGCGGTTCGAGCTTGCATCTTCCAGCGGTCCGCCGTCGGCCTGCTTTTCCGAGATTCCGGTGGTGCCCGGCGCAAGCCTCATCAAATTCAGAATCGTGCTGTTCTGCGACGGCAGGGATTCAATCTCCATGGTGCTCAAGGTCGCTACCAATCGCGTCTCGTCGGGGTTCAGATCCGCGGCCTGGGACGAAGTAACCGTAACCGTTGCGCCCGCGGGCAATATCTCCAGCTTCACGTCCACGCCGGCCGTCTCGTCCGGGGTCAGCTTCGTCGCCACCCGCGCCTCTTTAAATCCTTTTTGTTCGACAGTCACCGTGTAGCTGCCCAGCGGCAGGCTGTGAAAGCTATACACGCCGGCCTCGTTGCTCTTGGTGTGATACACGATGTTGGTGTCGATTTCTGTAAGCGTAACTGCCGCGCCCGGCACGCGCGCGCCCGACGGGTCTGTTACGGTTCCCTGAATGCTGCTGGTAAATTGCGCAAAGGCTGAAGAACTTGCGAAACATAACAGTGCTGCAAGCAACATGGCCGGCAAGCACTTCCAAAGCCTGATTCTGTTCACGTCGTTGATCCTCCAAGTCTCCGGTTGGGTGAGAGAAATCATCGGGGCAAAACGAGAGTCCGCGCGCCCTATTGGCTCTCGCGCAAGATCGCCGCCCCTTTGCGAATATTTGGTGAATCAGTTTACTTTCTTCAGTAAACCGATTTTCCGATCAATGCCACGCACACTACTCCCGTATTGAAACGGTTGTCAAGGGCAATTTACGCACAGTTTGCATTTCATGCGAGGAGGTCGAATGCGCTCGCCCGGTCAGCTTGGCGATTGATGCAAAAACAGGCGGGGGACACTTCAAAAAACCACTTATTCTTATGGGGCCGCGCCGGAAACATTTCTTCTATTGATATTAAGAAAAGCATGTTACAACTAAACAATGGCAAAGGAAATGGGATCCTCGCCATCTGGCCACGTGAACCTTAAAATGCTCGCGGAGTATCTTGAGCTTTCAAGGACCACCGTCTCACTGGTCCTCAATAACTCTCCATCCGCAAAATCCATACCCCAGGAAACCCGCAATCGGGTGGTTGAAGCCGCTGCCCGGCTTAACTACCGACCCAACTACTTTGCCCGCTCTCTGCGTCAAAGCCGCTCAATGAGCGTGGGCGTGCTCGCTCCCGACCTCAGCGAGGGTTACTTCACCGGCGTTATGAGCGGAGTGGTGGAGGAGCTGACCAGCGCCCATTACCTCTACTTCACCGTGTGCCACGACTGGAATCGCGAATTGATTGAAAAGTACCCTCGCATGCTGGTGGAGCGCTCCGTCGACGGCCTTTTAATTTTGAACACCCGTGCTGACCACGTTGCGGTGCCGGTGCCGGTGGTAGCCATATCGGCGCACAGCGCGCTTAAAGACGTCACCAACATCGTTCTCGATCACCAGGGCGCCGCGGAAAAGGCT
>JBEKEQ010000186.1:0-6963 GCA_050013735.1 Occallatibacter sp. | reverse complement strand
GCACGCTCGGAGGAAGCAAATACGCCTGATCCGGGCTGTACAACCTAAATCGCGACATACTCTCTTGTCGCCCAAACACGCTGTGAATTACAAGTACCTTGTGTAGTTCTCACGCAGACACTTTAGCCCCTTAGGGAGAGCGTTCCTTTCAAACCGGCCCACTACCGCATCCCGGGCGGTCCGCTTTTTTCGCCGCATCCGTCGCCGCTCACCACATCGCTTTCCAACTGAGCTATAATTTGCAACCGCAAGCCTAGACCCGGTTCCGGACCTGGCTCAATCGGCGCGGAAAACCTCCGTGCATCCCCAGCCTCCGTCCGGAATCTGCTCAATAGGAGCGGAGGCAGCAGATGAATTACCGCGTATTGACCGTGAACAGGGAGTTTGGCAGCGGCGGTGGACGAATCGCGCAGACCATTGCCGAATGGCTGGGCTGGAAGCTGCTGGACCGCGACATCATCGACGCCATTGCCTATGCGGCCCACGTCGATCCCACCGTGGTCCGCCACTACGATGAGCATGTGGTCTCATGGCTGCGCCGCATCAACCAGCAGGCCATGCGCTCGGCCGCGCTGGCCGCCGGCCTGGAACTCGCCGAAAACTCGGTCTTCGATGCCGAAGAGATGACAAAAATCTCACAGAAGATTGTCGAGCAGGCCCACGCCGACGGCAACTGCGTGATTGTCGGCCGGGGCTCGCAGTGCATTCTCGCCCACAAGCCCGACGTTTATCACGTCTTTGTCTACGCCCCGCTCCGGGAACGCATCCTGCGCCTGCGCAAGCGCCTTGAAAAGGGCGCCGACATCGAGCAGCGCATCCGCACCGTGGATGGAGAACGCGCCAAATACCTGCAACAGTACTTCGGCAAGAGCTGGTGCAACATCCACCTCTACGACCTGATGATCGCCTCCCATGAAGATGAGGACTCCACCGCGCGGGTCATTCTAAACGCGATGGGTGGAGAGAATTCAGTGGTTAGTGGTTAGGGGTTGAAGGTTAGGCGTCAGCCGAACAATCAGTCGCCCTCAACGCCACGCAAGGCCGATTGGAAATTTGAGGCGCCGCCCGGTAACCTGAGTGTGGAGGGAGAAAAACCAATTGCCAGGCAAACCGATCAAGGCGCGACTGCCGCAGTTCACGCGTGAAGATCAACTGCTGAGTGTCTTCCTGGCATTTCTGGTGATGATCACCGTCTTCGTTCCCATGTTTGGCCTTTCGCGACCGGGGCGGATTGCGGTCGATCTCACTTTCGCGCTCATGCTCCTCTCAGGCGCAATCGCCCTCGTTCAAAGTCGAATTTTGACCGCGTTCATTCTCGCGCTCACCGCTCTGGAATTCACGATGGACCTGATGGTCGAATTCAACCCTGCGTTCCACGCCAGGGGATTGGATTCGGCGCTCAAGGTAGTTTGCACGGCCATACTCGTGGTCATGACGCTCAAGCAGACATTTCATCCCGGCCGGGTGAATGTGCATCGCGTCATGGGCGGCGTTGCTGCCTACTTGCTGATCGGCGTAACCTGGGCCTTCGCCTATAAGCTGCTGCTGGAAGTGGTACCAGACGCAATCCACTTCCAACAGGCCGTCGCCGCGGGGTCTTCAACGGGCGAACCGTCTCATTTGATCTATTTCAGTTTTGAAACCCTCACCACCGTTTCCTATGGTGACGCATATCCAGTTCATCGAGTGGCGCGGTCGCTGGCCATCGCCGAAGCGCTGATAGGGCAACTGTATCCCGCCATCCTGATCTCAACATTGGTCGGGATGGCATTGCAGGAACGGTTTAAAACGGCTCGCACAGAAGCCGAGTGAAGGGGCGCGGCATTTGCCTGAGGAATCGGCGCCTTGTCCGTTTCGGTTAACAGTCAGGGACTGCCGAAGCTATTCCTCTTCGCTCATCTGCATGGTCAGATAGCGCTCGTATCCGAGTTCGCCAATCTGGTGCATCTGGGCTTCCAGCCAGTCCACGTGCTCTTCCTCATCCTTGAGCAGGGTGACAAAAAGATCGCGTGAGCCGTTGTCTTTCTCTTCCGTTGCAATCCGGACCGCCTCGTTGTACATGGCCACGGCCTCAATTTCGAGTTTCAAATCGGCCGCGATCATGTTCTTGACGTTGCCGCCAATCGACAGGGCCAGCGGTTCCATGCTCGGCGTGCCATCGAGAAACAGAATGCGCTCCATCAGCGACTCGGCGTGCTTCATTTCGCCGATGGACTGCTTCTTGATGTATTTGGAAAGCCGGTCGTATCCCCAGTTCTCGCACATCTCAGCGTGAACGAAGTACTGGTTGATGGCGGTGAGCTCCTCGCGAAGCGCACGATTCAGTTGCTCAATGACCTTCGGGTTGCCCTTCATGCCGGGATTTTACCGGACAGCGAGCAAACTTGTAACCGAAAAACTTCAGAGCGACACCCAGCCGCGCCACAAGCGCATCCAACCTTGTCAGCGGGCCGGCCTATTGGCTGGACCGCCGGTCGCGTCTTCCCGGCATGGGCAGGCAGGGCCAGAACCACAGAAGAGGCCTGTTCACGCCGCGGAGGGCGCGGCTAGCAATTTCTGTATCTGCCCCAGGTGGTTCAGGTCGTGGCCGGCCATGGTCTCCACAAGAGTCTGAAACGTCATCGTTCCCCGCTCGGGGTGGGTCACCGGTCTCGCCGCGGCCGCCGGCAGTGCCCCGCCGATCAGGCGCAAGTTCCATCCCCGCAGCGCGGAAAATACCCTCAGCGCTTCGTCCGCCGGAATGCCGGAGTACGTCGCAGCCCACTTGTCCTGGTCGAAGGGCTGAATGGTCGGCCCATCCTCGGCCAGCGTCTGCCGCAGGCGAAACGCGAAAACAACCTCGCAATCGGCGAGGTGGCTGACAATTTCCGCCGCGCTCCATTTGCCCGGCGAGGGCTGAATTGCTGCCCTTTCCGGGCCCAGGGTTTGGATCGCATAGCCAAGCGCCTCAGGCGTCGCGGCCAGAATTGCATCGAGCGGCCGTCCATCCAGATAGCGCTCGTAGGGATTTGTCTCGCTCATAACCACGCCCTCCTATGAATTCAAAGCCCCTGTTCCCTGATCTCTGATCCCTGACCTCTGATCTCTGATCTCTGATCCCTGATCCCTGTTCCCTGATCTCTGATCCCTGATCTCTGATCTCTGATCCCTGGTCCCCAGTCCCTTCACAGATACTCCCGCACCATCCGCTCCCATGTCGGCCAGTCGTGCGAGTTATAGGAGTCCCACACATAGAGCTTGTGCGGAATCCCCTTTGCGCTCATGATCTGGTCGAGATTCTGGTTCTGCCCCAGGCATTGATCGTCCCAACCCGTTGCCAGCACGTAGGTGTTACGGCGATAACGCTCGAAAAACCACGGGTCGCTCAAATTGGGCAAGTAGTGGGTGGGCAGGTTGTAGTAGCAATCCTGGTCGTAGTAGCCGCCCAGAAAATTGGCAATATCGAAGGCGCCGGACATCGACAGCATCCCTGTAAAAACATCCGGATGGCGCAGCGCGATGTTTGCCGCGTGATAGCCGCCAAAGCTGCATCCCAGCGCCACCAGGTGCGGATCGTGATTCTTCAGACGGACCAGCGGAACCACCTCGTGGATCAGGTAGTCGTCATACTGCGCGTGGCGGGCGATGCGCCAGCGCGGCGGCACGGAGCGGTTATACCAGCTCTCCATGTCCACCGAGTCCACGCAGTACACCTGCACCTCTCCGGCGTCGATCTTGCCCGCCAGCGCGCCAATCATTCCGCGATCCTCAAACTCGAAGAATCTTCCCCCTGAAGTGGGAAACACCATCACCGGCAGCCCCGCATGGCCAAAGACCAGCAACTCCATGTCTCTGCCCAGCCGGCCGGAATACCACTTGTGATACTCACGAACCATACGCGCCCCAATCACTGTTCACTGCAAACTGTCCACTGTTCGCTGCTCACTGTCCACTGCCTTTTGGAGAACCGCCAATTTCTTGATACTGTAACAGCCTGGGTCGCTCTTTTTCGGCGCTCAGGCGCAGCGGCCGAAAGCTCAGAAGGAACGCAGGCATTGAAACTGGAAATCGAGCCTTTGGAATCGCAGTTTCAGAATTCGCAATCAGGCCCGCTTGGCCCGAAAGGCCTGCTCACGCCGGGCGAGCCCACATTGCATCCCCGGCTCCGTCTTCACCGCGCATTCTCAAGCCATTACCTGCCTGACCGGCGCGACATTATTGTCTACGTCCCGCCCGGCTATGACCACCATCCCCGCCGCACTTATCCCGTGCTCTATCTCCAGGACGGACAAAATCTTTTCGATCCCCGAACCTCATTTATCCCCGGCAGAACCTGGCAGGTGCGCGAACATGCCGATGAAGCCATCCGCGCCGGCGAAGTCGAGCCGCTGGTCATCGTCGGCATTTACAACACCGGCGACCGGCGTCTGGCCGAGTACACTCCCGAGCCGAATGCCCAAATGGGCGGCGGCGAAGCAAACGAATACGGCCTCATGCTCACCCAGGAGCTGTTGCCCTTCGTCGCCGGCCAGTACCGCGTGCGCACCGATCGTGAATCCACCGGCCTGGGCGGCTCTTCGCTCGGCGGCCTGGCGTCGCTCTACCTGGGCCTGCGCTACGCCACCTGGTTTGGCAAGCTGGCCGCGCTCTCGCCCAGCGTCTGGTGGAACCGCAAGAGCATCCTCGGCTACCTCAACGAGCGCGCCCCGGAAATCTGGGACCGCCCCCGCCTGTGGCTCGATGTGGGCGACCACGAAGGCCGCCGCACCCTGCACGACGTGGAAACCCTCAACCGCCGCCTCAAAGCCAACGGCTGGCGTCCCGGCGAAACGCTGCATTTTGAAAAAGTCCCCGGCGGAACGCACGACGAAGCCAGTTGGGCGCTCCGCGTCCGGCCGATGCTGCGGTTCCTGTTTCCAGCCGTCGAGCAGCAATGAGCCATCCGTCGACGCGCTAAAATGTACATAGTTTCGCAGGCGGCATCCAGGAAACTGGGTACCCAAATGCGCAAAGGCTCCGGATTGATAACCCGGAGCCTTTGCATTTGTCAGATACTCTTTTCTCGTGTTGCTTTGAATCCCGCCAAGCGCTCCTCCCTCAAAAACTTGCCCCCAACCCCTTTTTCAGCGATACTTAGATGTTGAGTATTGTGTGGCCGGGCGCACACGCCTGGCCGTTTATTTGGCCCTGCGCGCTTCGGTAATGCCGCCGCCGGCCGGAAAAGCCCCCATAGCCCTCAACAGAGCACTGGATTGTGAAAGGAACCGTATCGCCGTGGTGATGATTCGTTTGGCGCGTTTTGGCGCCCGCAAGCAGCCCTACTACCGCATCGTGGTCATTGAGAAGGACCGCGCCCGCAATGGCCGTTCCATCGAGGTGGTCGGCACCTATAACCCCCGCACCAACCCGGCCACCGTCGACCTCAAGCACGAGCGCATCGCCTACTGGCGCAGCAAGGGCGCGCAGTTCTCGCCCACGGTAGAAAAGCTGGTGACCAAAAATCCGGCCCAGGCCGCACCCGCTGAGCCGGTTCCGGCTCCTGTAGCAGCCAAAGTCGAGGCCCCCGTGGCAGCCGCGGTCGAAGCCCCGGCAGAGCCTGCGGTCGAGGCCCCCGTCGAGGCCTGATTCTCCCCCGCTCCCCCAGCCGGGCGCGAAAAGCGCCCGTAACCGTCCTGGCGTGCATACACTTGCTGACGGCCACGGGTATGTGCTGATACCATGCGCGCACAGATCCAAATTGCGAAATCTGGGTCGCTAATTCAGGGATCCATCCGTATGGGGGCACAAGCATGACCCAACATGATATGGCCGCACCAATCTCAGTGGCCGAACTGGTCAGGGAGATCGCCCAGGCATTGGTCGACGAGCCGGAAGCCGTCGAAGTCGAATCCGTCGACCGCGAAGAAAGCACCGTCTTCAAGCTTCGCGTCGCGCCGCAGGACGTGGGCAAAGTCATCGGCAAGCAAGGGCGCACCGCCCGCTCGGTCCGCACCATTCTGGGCGCCGTCAGCATGAAGCTCCATCACCGCTACACGCTCGACATCCTGGAAGAAGACGAATAGAGGCCGCTGCCACCCATTCAACTGTCCGTGCCCCGTCCATTTCGCGCCTCTTTGCGAAATGGGTGGGAAACCACGAATCTAAATGGCGCCCCATCCATTTCACCTCTCCGCCGCGGTAGACGGATATGGATGGAACGCAAGCTCAGGAGGAAACTAATCACTGGACCTGAGCAAACTGATCAGCCCTCTCAATGGGCCTGGCTGGCGCGCATTCGCCGCCCCCAGGGCCGCAAAGGCGAAGTCTTCGCCGACCTGCTCACCGATTTCCCTGAAAAATTTGCCGAGCGCCGCCGTCTCTGGCTGCTCGCGGAGGGTTCGGCGGCCGCAGCCCCGCGCGAAGCCGGGCTCATCGCCCACTGGCCGCATAAAGGCGGCATCGTCCTCCACTTTGCCGGAATCGACTCTATCTCCGCCGCCGAAACCCTCGCCGGCCTCATCGTCGCCATTCCTCGCGCCGAGCGCGCGGCCCTTGCCGACGACGAAGTCTACATCGCCGACCTCATCGGCTGCGCCCTGATCGACGTTGCCGGAGAGACGCCAACAACCGTCGGCACAATCGAAGAGGTAGACCGCACCGCCGGCCCCGTAGCAATGCTCGTCGTGCGCGGCCCCAACTCCGGCGAGGAAATCCTCATCCCCTTCGCAAAAAGCTACCTGCGCGGCATTGACCTCGCCGCCAAGCGCGTAGAGATGGCGCTGCCGGAAGGGCTGGCGGACCTGAACACCTTGGGAAAAAGTTGAGCTGGCTGCGAAAGTCTCTTGGCTTTGAAAGGGCATGGCTTCAGCCGTGCCGAAAATGCGGGTACGAACCGGGCGGATACTTTACAGAACGAACCGGGCGGATACTTTACAGGTTGGTCCGTTTGCGAAGGCGTGTAGAAGAGATGCATGCCTTGGACTGTGAGCGGAGTGTTGGAGAAGC
>JBEKEQ010000185.1:0-7050 GCA_050013735.1 Occallatibacter sp. | reverse complement strand
GGGACGGTGTCAAGGGTCAAGATGAACGCCAAAGTACGGCGCCCTTGACACCGCCCCGACCACCACCGGGAGCCTCTGTCAAAAAAGTGTTGACAGGGATAGACGCTGTCATACATGGGGCATAGCCCGTGACGCGGGGAAGGCCCGGGCCGAAAGACCACGTTGTTACTGACATTGATAGAGGCATGAATGCCCCTGCTCCCTCCGCCGCCCAAGGTCCTCGCCACGGTGAGCCTGCGGCGTGAACTTTGATCTCGGCCGTGGATCAGTTTGGAATAAAAGCCATCCCTCAGGGGTTAAAACCCATCGTTTTTCTCGCTCTTATCGGCACGACCGAGGTCGTGCCCTGATACAAAGCGGATTGCTGGACCCCCTCTGGTCCGTTGACTTTCGGCACGGCGAGCCTGCGGCTTGACCGCTGAGAACTGAGAACTGACGACTGACAACTGTCCACCGCACACTGTCCACCGTCCGCTGCTACTCTTATCCGGAGGGAAATTCATGCGTTTTCGCGCCCGGAGCCGGTCGGCTCTTACAGCAATCGCCTTGGCCTTCGGGCTGGCGCTGCCCGCTCAGCAGCCGGTAGCCTTCCCCGGACAAAACCCGGCGCTGCCCGTCCTTCATGTCGACCATGGCCCCAACTCCGTCAAGGCGCAGAGCAAACATTATGTCGTCCTCGTCTCGCTCGACGGATTTCGCTATGACTACGCCAAGCGCTATGGCGCAGCCCATCTGCTGGCGCTCGGCAGGCAGGGCGCGTGGGCGCCTGAAGGCATGTTCCCCGCTTATCCCTCGCTCACTTTTCCCAACCACTTCACCATCGTCACCGGCCTCTATCCTGAGCATCACGGGCTAGTGGCCAACGGCTTCTACGACCCCGTCCGCGACGCCCGCTACGCCATTGCCAACGCCGCCGCCGTCACCGACGGCTCCTGGTACAAAGGCACTCCCTTGTGGAGCCTGGCGGAGGGCCAGGGCATGCGCACCGCGTGCCTCTTCTGGCCCGGCTCCGAGGCGGAGATCGCCGGCTTCCGTCCCACCTGGTATGCGCAGTTCGACTCCAAAACCCAGGCCACTGACGCCGTTCAGCAGGCCCGCATTGACAATGCCGTGGCGCTGCTCAAGCTGCCCGCCGCAGAGCGTCCGCATTTGATCACCATTTACTACTCCGAGCCCGACCATGAAGGCCACGAATACGGCCCCGATGCGCCTGAAACCAAAGCCGCCGCGCTCAAGATGGACGCCATGGTGGGCAAGCTGAAAAAAGTGCTCGACTCCACCGGCCTGCCCATCGATCTGGTGGTGGTGAGCGACCACGGCATGATCAAGTCGCAGGGCGGATGGATCACACTCGACCAGTTTGCCGACCTGACGGGCTTTGAAACCGACGGGCCGCTGCTTTATGGGAAGACCGTAGCGGATCGCGAGCGGGTCTATAACCAGCTGAAGAAGGCGTCATCGCAGTTTGTGGTCTACCGCCGCAAAGACCTTCCCGCCGGCCTCAACTACAGCCAGAATCCGCGCACGGGCGACCCGGTGGTGGTGGCCACGGGGCCTTACGCCATCCGCGCCCATGGGCCGCCTGCCGGAGTAGAAGATCGGCCGCCCAGCATCGGGATGCACGGGTTCGATCCCCACAAAGTGCCTGAGATGAAGGCCAGCTTTTTTGCCGCCGGGCCTGACATTGTTGCCGGCAAAACCGTTGCGCCGTTTGAAAACGTGAACCTGTACTCGTGGCTGGCCCACATGCTCGGCCTTATTCCGCCGCGCACCGATGGCAGCCTGAACGTGCTGGCCGGGACGCTGCGCGACGGCGGCGCGGAAGCAGAACAATAAAGGAGCAAGAAAGATGCACGTAATTCTGGGAATTGACGGCGGAGGCACTCGCACCCGCGCCTCGATCGTTCGCGGCGAAGAGCTTTTGGCGCATGGAGAAAGCGGTTCCATCAAGCGGCTGCGCGTGGGCGCCGAAGCTGCCGAGCACAATTTGCGTGCGCTGCTCCATGACGTCTATTCGCGGGCCGGTGTGACGGGCGTAAACGCGGCCTCGTGCGGAGTAGCGAGTTGCAGCCTGCCGGGCACGGTGGAGTGGATCACCGCGGTCCTGAAAGACTTTCACGCCGAGCGCATTGACGTGGTGGGCGACGAAGTGATCGCCCTCGACGCGGCTTTCCACGGAGGGCCGGGAATATTGCAGATCGCCGGAACCGGCTCCAACACCATTGGCCGCGCGCCTGACGGCAGCCGGGAGAGCGCCGGCGGCTGGAGTTCGCGCCTGGGCGACGAAGGCTCCGGCTACTGGATCGGCGTAAACAGCGTGCGCCGCGCGCTCCACGCGCACGACCGCGAACAGCCGACGCAGGTTCTCAAAAAAGTTGGTGAAATTTGGGGCACGCCGAGCCTCGACGACCTGGTAAACCTGGGCGACAGCACGCCGGGGCCGGATTTTGCCGCCCTGGCTCCGGCCATCAATGAGCTGGCCGAGGCAGGCGATCCGGTGGCTCTCGACGTTTTAAAGCAGGCGTCTACCGACCTGGTTGCATTCGTCTTGCTGGTGCGCGACAAGCTACGCCGCAAGCATCAAATTGCCGAAGAAGTTCCCGTAGCCTGGACGGGCGGGGTCATCGAAAAGATGAAATTGGTGCGCGAGGCGTTTTTTGCCGGCCTGCATGCCGCGGCTCCCGGCATGCCTGTTGGGCGAGAGACTGTTGTGTCGCTGGAAGGCGCATTGTGGCGGGCCAAGAGGCTGGCTGCGGATTAACGCACCGGCAAGGCGGCGCCCGGATAGGCTCCGACGGGCTGGCCATTCAGAATAGACGCGATCAGCTTGCCCGTTGCGTCTACCGCAACCAGGTTGGCGGGTTGGCCTGGGGTCACCGAGCCGGCCTGATCGTCAAGCCCGGTCATGCGGGCCGGGTTCGCGCTCAGCAGACGCAATCCGTGCTCAAGGGGCGCGGCGGTGAAGCGAATGAAATTGGTCAGGGCGCGGTCGAGCGTGAGCAGGCTGCCGGCCAGCGCGTCGCCGGCCGAAGCCACTCCATTGGCTACCTGGATGGTCATCCCTCCCAATCGATAGGGACCGTCGGGCATGCCGGTGGCGCTCATCGCATCCGTAACGAGTATGGCGCGCTTTGGCCCCTTGCAGCGCCACCAAATCTTCACCATCTCGGGCGAGTTGTGAATGCCGTCGCAGATGATCTCGGCAAAGAGAGAATCGTCGGTGAGAACCGTGCCCAGAATCCCCGGCTCGTGATGGTCGAGCACGCGCATGGCATTGAATGTGTGGGTTGCGCTGACGGCCCCGGCGGCAATGGTTGCGAGGGTCTCGGCGGCAGTGGCATTGGAGTGGCCGATGGAGACACGCACGCCTCGCGCCGTGGCATGGGTTGCCAGTTCAACCGCGCCGGGCAGCTCGGGGGCCAGTGTCAGTAACCGGATGCGCCCTTCGGCGGCTTCGAAAAACCGGTCGAAGAGGGCCACGTCGGGCGCGAGCAGATATTCCGACGGGTGGACGCCGCGTTTGAGGTGCGAGAGAAACGGTCCTTCCAGATGAATCCCGATGGGTTGAGCTTCACCCTCTGCCGGCGGCCGCGCCATCAGTTTTGCCAGGCCTGAAAGCGCGCGCAGAGTTGAATCCACAGACGCGGTGACCGTTGTGGCCAGATATTTGGCCGTACCGTGCGCGGCGATGAAACGGCCGATGATGCTGAGAGCTTCAGGCGTGGCTTCCATCACGTCGTGTCCGGCCGCGCCGTGCGTGTGGACGTCAAGAAAGGCCGGGGCGAGGATCGCACCGGGGTAGTCGAAAACTTGAGCGTGAGAAGGTAACTCGCCGGCCGAGCGTGTGGAAATGGAATCGATCACTCCATCTTCAATTGAGACCACGGGACGGTCCAGCAAGGCGGTTCCGTTCCAAAGCTTCTCCGCGGTTAGCAACGTGCGCATACATTGATTATTGCAGGCGCAGCTGCGGATAACGCGTTCGAATTAACGATTCAGTGAATGAGTGTAGTGCAGTGGACGCCGGGGCCGGAACGAGTAACGTTTCTCAAAGGCGGAAGTGGGGTGACCTTTGCTAAAGTCTTGCCATGAGAATGAAGCTTGCATCGTCGGCTGCAAATTTGGTTCTGGCTTTGACCGCGGGGGTTCTTGCGGCGCAAACGATCGATCTTCCCACCAGCAAACAGTTGATCGGCGAGATCCCGGGGCATCCGCAGCGGTTAAACAGTTTGCCGATCTCGATGGCTGTTTCGCCGGACAAGCGCTATGTGGTCACGGTGAATGCGGGTTACGGCACCTTCGAGTCGCGCTATGAGCAGTCGCTGGCTGTGCTGGACACGCAGACCGGGGTGGTGCAGGATTTTCCCGATTCACGGACGCTGGAGCGTACGGCCAAGCAGACGCTTTACTCGGGACTGGCCTTCAGCCGCGACGGGAAACACGTGTATGCGAGCATGGGTTCCACGTCCGATCCGGTTGGCGACGGAGCAGACAAAACCGGCAGCGGCGTTGTGGTGTACAGCTTCACGTCAGGCAAAATCGCGCCGGAGCGGTTTATTCATTTGCCGCTTCAGCCGCTGGCTCCAGGAAGAAAGACGCGGCTCATCGGCGAGGCTGAGGGCAGTCAGGGAGTGCCGTTTCCGGCAGCCATCGCTGTAACGGGTGCGGGGGCAGCGGAGAAGCTGCTGGTGGCCGATAATCTGTCAGACGATGTTCTGCTGCTCGATGCTTCCAGCGGATCAATCGAAAAACGCTTCGATCTTTCTGAAAGCGACGCGGTGCCGGCCACTTACCCCGTCGCGCTGGCCATCTCCAAGGACGGCGAGAGAGCTTTTGTCGCGCTGTGGAATGCCTCGGAGATTGTGGAACTTGATTTGGCCAGGGGGCTTGTGGGGCGGAAGCTTGCGCTCCTGAAGCCGCGCAGCGCGATTGCCCCCGGAACGCACCCCTGCGCGATCGAGTTCTCGCCCGAAGGAAAGATCCTATACGTGGCGCTGGCCAACCGCGATGCCGTTGCGGCGGTGAATGTCGCCGCCGGTCAGTTCTCCGTGAAAGGTTACTTTGATACGCGTCTGCCTGCGCAGAGCTACTTTGGCGCGGAGCCGGAGGCGCTGGCGGTGAATGCCGACGGCAGCCGCCTCTATGTGGCCGACTCGGCGAGCGATGCGGTCGCGGTGATCGATACGGGAAAGCTGACGCCGAAAGCGGCCAGGCTGGGAATGGTCGAACCCATCGGATTTGTACCTACGGAATGGATGCCCATGTCGATGGCGTTTATCTCTTCGGCTTCCGGCGGAAGGTTATATGTGGCAACCGCAAAGGGGAAGGGAACCGGGCCCAACAATTTTCCCCAGCGGCAAACGGAGGAGTCGAAATCAAGCAGGTCCCAAAGACCGACAACCTATATTGGGAACCTGCTTTACGGTTCTTTGGCCACGCTCGACGCAGGCGAGGTGGAGAAAAACCTGCCTGAGTCGACGCTGGTGGTGCTGGAATCGAACCGGATGAAGGCCGCCGCGGAGAAGATTGCTTTTGCCGGCGGCGAGCAAAGCCGGATCAAGCATGTCGTTTACATCATCAAGGAAAACCGCACCTACGATCAGATTCTCGGCGACCTTAAGAAAGATGGAAAGCTGGTGGGCAACGGCGACCCGCGCCTGACCATATACGGCCAGGCCATTACGCCCAACGAACATAAACTGGCGCTCGAATTCGGGGTGCTCGATAACTTCTTCGACTCCGGCGAGGTTTCGGGCGACGGGCACGTATGGTCAACCGCGGCCATTGGCACCGATTATCTTGAAAAGACCTGGCAGCAGAACTATCGCGGTAGCCAAAGAACCTATGACTACGACGGCGTGGTCGCCGACGGCTATCCGCTGCTGCAGAAGATTCCCGATGTGAACGAGCCGGCCAGCGGCTACCTGTGGGGCAATTTAGCGGCGCATGGCAAGAGCTATTACCACTTTGGCGAGTTCATCTCGACCACGTTTTGCAACGAAGCGCGCGTGGCCGACCCGCAAATGGGTCCGCTGCTGGAAGGCCGCGACTGCGCGCACAAGGCGGTTGCGCCGGGCGAGGCGCTGCCGGCGGAGTGGGGCGGCGGCGTAAACAAGTGGCCCTGGCCCATTCCGCTGATCGCCGCCAATGTGGCTACCAAGCCGGAGCTGGCGGGCCACTTTGCCAAAGAGGCGCCGGACTTCAACCTCGCTGTTCCCGACCAGGTGCGGGTTGAGGTTTTCCTGCGGCATTTGAAGGGCTGGATTGCGGACAAAGAGCAGGGCAAGGACTCCATGCCGAATTTCATTCTGCTGCGGCTGGGCAACGATCACACCGCGGGGACCCGGCCCGGCGGCCCGACGCCGAAGTCTTCGGTGGCCGATAACGATTTGGCCGTTGGGCGCGCGGTTGAGGCCGTTTCGCACTCGCCCTACTGGGACGATACGGCGTTCTTCATTCTCGAAGACGACGCGCAAGACGGCGGCGACCACGTGGATGCGCACCGCAGCCTGGCTTTAGTGGTCAGCAAGTATGCTCCGCATGGGGCTGGCGGCGCGACCGTTGTCGACAGCCGTTTTTACTCGACGGTAAGCGTGGTGCGCACCATCGAGACGCTGCTGGGGCTACCGCCCATGAACAACAACGATGCTTTCTGCTCGCTGATTTCCAGCTTGTTCACCGGTCCTGGTGATCAGGCGCCGTACGACGCGGATTACTCCAACCGCGATAACGGGCTGATCTACAAGGCCAATGCCAAAACGGCCGCGGGCGCGAAGGAGAGCATGAAGATGGACTTTCGTCACGCCGACCACGCCGACGCGCAGAAGCTGAATGTGATTTTGTGGAAGGACGCGATGGGCGACGCGTCGGTGCCCTCGATGCTGACAGAGCGCAGGAAGAAGACGGCGAAGGATGACGACGATTAGAGTCCAACGATCTGTTCTGCAACATCCCGCAGGCTGGGCCTGGGAAACCAGCGAGGGACCAACTTGAATGTCCCGCGGAATCTTTAGCTTTAGTGCATCAGCCAAATGCTGCTATACTCAACTC
>JBEKEQ010000184.1:0-7067 GCA_050013735.1 Occallatibacter sp. | reverse complement strand
TAGATTAGAACTGCGTCCTTGCTGTCTGATCTCGGGGTTCTGTTTACTACCCACTAGCCATTGTTCCCTGCTCCCTGTTCCCCGCTCTTCTATAATCTGAACGAAAGCCTCCAATCAGAATCAGAGTGTTAATCGAGGAACCTACGCATGCCCGAAGAGACAAGCGCAATCAGTACCGCCAAGCCCATCGACGTGGAATCTTTGAAGGCGCTGGTGCGCACGGTGCCCGATTTTCCCAAGCCGGGGATACTGTTTTACGACATTACGACGCTGCTGAAGGACAAGACCGGCTTTGCGCAGCTGATTGATGCCCTGGCCGCTCACTACATTGCGCGCAAGATCGACCTGGTGCTGGGCATAGAGGCTAGGGGATTCATCTTTGGGCCGGCGCTGGCCTACCGCCTCAATGCCGGATTTGTGCCGGTGCGCAAGCCGCGCAAATTGCCGGCTCCCGTAGCCCGCGTGACCTATGACCTGGAGTACGGCTCCGATGCGCTGGAAATCCACCTGGACGCCATCCAACCGGGCCAACGGGTAGTGCTGGTGGACGACTTGCTGGCCACCGGCGGCACCATGGAAGCCACGATAAAGCTCGTGAAGCAGCTGGGCGGGGAGATTGCCGGGCTGGCCTTTGCCGTGGAACTGGACTTCCTGAAAGGCCGCGAGCGGTTCAAGGAGTACGACGTGTTCAGCCTGCTGCACTACGACGAGTAGGCAGCTTGACCGGTGCGCTTGATTCCATTCCTCAACAAAAATGCCGCCCGTTTCCAGGCGGCGTTTTTGTTGATTCAGAAGGCAGAAATCAGTTGGCTTGCCTGGAGTCGATTCTCATTCCATAGAACGATTTGTGCACAAAGAACACCGACACCAGGAAGAATGCGACAGCCAGTATGTGTGTGAGCATTGGGTTGTTGGAGCTGAGCGTCACGGCAAGCTCGACAGCGAGCAACCCGAACAGAGTGGTGAACTTGATGATCGGGTTCATGGCCACCGACGAGGTGTCTTTGAACGGATCGCCGACGGTGTCTCCGATCACGGTTGCGTCGTGCAAAGGCGTTCCCTTCTGGTGCATGTCGACCTCGACGATTTTCTTTGCATTGTCCCATGCGCCGCCGGCATTGGCCATGAAGATGGCCTCGTACAGGCCGAAGATCGCAATGGAGAACAGGTAGCCGATGAACAAGAACGGCTCGATGAACGCAAAGGCCAGAGTCGAGAAGAAGACGGCGAGGAAAATGTTGAACATTCCCTTCTGCGCGTACTTTGTGCAGATCTCGACCACCTTCTTGCTGTCGGTGACCGATGCCTTCTCCGCGCCCTCGAGGTGAATGTTGGCCTTGATGAACTCGACGGCACGGTAAGCGCCGGTGGAGACGGCCTGCGTTGAAGCGCCTGCGAACCAGAAGATGACCGCGCCGCCGCAAATCAAGCCGAGCATGAATGGCGCGTGCAGGAGCGAGAGTTTATACACGTCGGTTGTCAGTCCGTGGGTCAGAGCCATGATGATTGAAAACGTCATGGTAGTTGCGCCCACCACGGCGGTACCGATCAGCACTGGCTTTGCCGTAGCCTTGAATGTGTTGCCGGCGCCATCGTTGGCTTCGAGCAGATATTTTGCGCGTTCGAACTTCGGGGTGATGCCGAAGTCCGTCTTCAACTCGGCTTCGATGTTAGGAACATCTTCAATGAGGGACAACTCGTAGACGGATTGAGCATTGTCGGTGACCGGCCCGTAGGAATCCACGGCTATGGTGACCGGGCCCATACCAAGGAAGCCAAAGGCGACAAGACCAAATGCGAAGACGGCAGGGGCCAGCATCATTCCAGCGGGATTATTCTGCGAATCGGGTATTCCCATACTGAAGTAATAGCCGAGTCCCATGAGGGCGACCATGCTCAGTCCCAGCCAGTAGGCCGAGAAATTGCCGGCTACAAATCCCGACAAGATGCCCAGGGAAGCTCCGCCTTCCTGCGCCGACTTGACGACTTCCTTGACGTGGGTGGATTTGGTTGACGTGAAGACCTTGACCAACTCCGGTATGAGCGCGCCCGCCAGGGTGCCGCACGAGATGATTGAAGCCAGCTTCCACCATAGCGTTCCGTCGCCGAGGGTGGGGAGCATGAGATACGAAACGATGTAGGTGAGGACGATGGAGACGACGGACGTGATCCAAACGAGCGATGTAAGCGGCGTCTCGAAGTCCATTTCGTCGGAGTCTTTATACTTCGCGCTGGCGATGGCGGTATTGAGGAAGTACGCGCCTGCGCTTGAGAGCAGCATTCCTACGCGCATGACGAAGATCCACACCAGCAGTTGCGCCTGGATGGTGGGATCCTTGA
Source organism: Occallatibacter sp. (assembly GCA_050013735.1). Lineage (GTDB taxonomy): Bacteria > Acidobacteriota > Terriglobia > Terriglobales > Acidobacteriaceae > Telmatobacter. Next base: position 4,727 of record JBEKEQ010000184.1, on the reverse strand, counting down.
CCGCCAGCAGGATAAAGGTGATGAGGGCAACGCCGGTGACGCCGTAGGTTTCAAAGCCGTCGGCGCTTGGGCCGACCGAGTCGCCCGCGTTGTCGCCGGTGCAGTCTGCGATGACTCCCGGGTTGCGCGCATCGTCTTCCTTGATCTTGAAGACGATCTTCATCAGGTCGGCGCCAATGTCGGCGATCTTGGTGAAGATGCCGCCGGCAATACGCAGGGCAGCGGCGCCAAGGCTTTCGCCGATGGCGAAGCCGATAAAGCATGGGCCCGCATAATCGCGCGGGATAAATAGAAGGATGAACAGCATAATGAGCAGTTCAACTGATATCAGCAGCATGCCGATGCTCATGCCGGCCTTCAGCGGAATCGCCATGATGGGATACGGCTTGCCGCGCAATCCGGCAAATGCCGTCCGTGAGTTGGCAAATGTGTTGACGCGGATTCCGAACCACGCCACCCCGTAGCTGCCGGCGATGCCCACGAGCGAAAACAGCAGAATGATGGGCAAGGTAACGGCGATGGATTTTCCTGGGACCGGAGCGAGGACGCCGAAATACAGCGAGATGATCACCGCGATGAAAACCCAGAGCAGCATAATGAACTTGCCCTGAGTGATCAAATAGGTTTTGCAGGTTTCGTAGATCAGTTCGGAGACTTCGAGCATGGTGCGATGGACGGGCGAGTTCTTCAACTGCGTATAGATCACCAGCCCGAACAACAGGCCACCGACGCAGAACAGCAATCCGATCATTAGCAGGGCATGGCCGTTGATGCCGAAGAAGCTCACGGTCGACAAATCCGGCAGAACCAGATTGGCCTCGCCTCCGCCTGTGTGTTCCGGCTGCGCGTATGCAAATGTGGGAAGCAGCAGGCCCAAGCAGGCCGCCGCGGTTTTGTACCGCTTCAGAAAGGCCTCGGCGCCTTGCTTGATGGCGTTGGCAACTTTCTGCATGTCAGACGTTCCGATGCCGGAACCAACCACCTGGCGGCCAAACATGAATGCCGCCAGAAGCGAAAACATGCTCAAGCCCAGAGAAAAGTACACCCCATACTGTCCTGTCACAAGTCCTCCCGAACTAAGGTTTGGAGCCCCAAGTCGAGCGGCTCCGGAAATACGCGACCCCACTGAACACTGGGGAAAATCCAAACGAAGGCTATCATCCGTATCCAAGGCTGTCGAGTGATTGCAGTCACAGGGTCCCGAAAGCGAATTCCGGAAGCGGCCCCGATGCTGAATGTGCCGCTTTGGGCCGGAAGATCGCGGAGCACCGGCTCGAAGGCTGGCCGCGCCGGAGCTACTTTCATGAACCCTGTTGTGCGCCTGATTTCGTTAGATGCGAGCGACGACGAGAGCGTTGATCAGGCTAGAAAATGGGAACGCCGATCTTGTCGCCGGGCAGGGGCACTTGCAGGTTTTGGTCGCCCGGATCGCGGATCTCTCCGTCTGGAAGCGGGTGCAACTTGAAGAGTACAAGGAGGTTACGTTTGGGGTCGTCAAAGGCGGGGAAGCTGGCTACCTGCTCCAGGGAGAAATGGATATGAATGTCTTCGAGGGTGTCCTTGTCCAGGTTGTTCCAGCCTGCGTACCAGCCGGGCTGGTAATAGGCGAGCTTGGCTGCCAAGTCGGGGAATGACCGGCTGGGGGTGCCAAAGTCGTCGCACAGGGTGGGGATACCGGTGACCAGGGTGATCTCGTCGCCGCTGATCGAAACCAGGAGCCGCTTGCCGTTGGGGTGGACATCAATGTACTCCGTTAGCCGCCCGACAGCATTCACAAACGTGTATTCGGGATGGGCGGCGTATTGGAGGGTCCGGGCGGCATCGATGCCCGCTGCGACCGATGCAAGCACAATAACGCCGCAGCCAAGCAATCGAAGCGGAGCTTTGGGTATCCGGCTCTCGCCCTCGGTGGCCGTTTGGCGGAGCAGCGCGTGAACTCCCTGGGCCACGATAAAGAAGCTGAAAAACGCCACCGGGGCATAGTAGCGGGGCTGAGGATGGTTCTGAATGGTCATGAAGAGGATGAATCCTGAAACGGCCAGCGCCGAAGCTGCAAAGACGGGGTCCAGCAGCAGGCTGCGGCTCCAGCGGATAGGGCCGGCAGGAGCCCGCCTGACAAACGGTGCGACAGCAGCCCCCGCCGCCACCAGGCCGGCAAGTGGAATGAGGGTGTTGTCGATCCACAAGGCGCCATGGAACGACCACCAGAAGCCGAGCAACGGCCAATAGAACTCTGGTGGCTTGTCGTAGTGGTTGACGGTAAAGAGGTACAGGTAATCGGGCATGAAGCCCGAGGCAGCGACCACCGCCATCCATAGACCGAAGGTGACGACGGAGACGGCGCCGGCAGCCGAGAGGCAACGGAAAGCTTGCTTGATGCTTTGCCGCAAGCTGAGCAGCATGGCGCACGCAAGCGCCGGAAGCAGAAAGATGGCGGTGGGCTTGGTAAGCATCATGAGGGTGAAGAGCAGGCCGATGAAGGCTGAGGCCCATACCGGGCGGCGCATCTGGGGCAAGCGGACAGCCAGATTCAATGCCGCCAGCGTAAGCGCGGTGAGCAGCGGTTCCAGAATAGCCAGGCGGCTGAAGGAATAGAGAAAGGGATTGACGACCAGCAGAGTCAGCGCAAAAAGAGCCATCCAGCGCGGTCCCCTGGCCCGCAGCAGTAGATAACTCAGCAGCAGATTGGCAAAGAAAAAAGCGACGGCCAGCCCGCGCGCGGCCTGGACAGTGACCCCGGTAAGAAAGAAGAGCAGCCACTCAAGAAACGGCCACACCGGAGCCGCCGGCGCGGGGTTAAAGTCACCTGGCAGATACCAATGGCCGAAGAGATGCGCGCGAATGGCGGCGTTGCTGTACCAACCCTCATCGGTGAACCGGGCGCCGTCGGCAATCCATGGAGAATGGTTGGGAAAATCGGCGCGGAGGTTCAGAGCGTGCGCGATTACAAAGCCGCCGATAAGGACCAGCCAAACAGCGTAGAACCAGCGCCGGGATATGTTCGTCAATAGCCGTTTCTCCGTGAAAAGGACCCCTGGATGAGGCGATCGCGGGTGGATTCCCTAAAAGATGGAGTTTGCCAATTCGAAAGGAAGGACGCACCTATGGAGATGGTTGGAGTATAGCGCGATGGATGATGAGTTATGAGCGCGGAGCTGGTTGGCGGCGGATGCAACCGGGGTCCGCAAAGGGACCCCGGATGGCGGATCGAGCCTGGGCGGCGCGGTCAGTACGTGATGTGGATGCCCATGGTGATGGCGCGCGAGCCGCCGATGGCTCCTGTGACGGAGCCGAAGGTTGCGCCGTTGTTGGGGCAACCAGCCGAGGAAGCATAGCCATAGGTTGTGCAGTTGCCCTGACCGTTGACGAGGTTTGTCGGAACAGAGATCCCTTTCCCCGACCCGTTGACCACCGGCAGCACGTACTCGTTGGCCAACGCGGACTGCTGGGAGCCAGGGTTGTTGGCGGATACGATCTGGCCGTAGTTGATGTAGCCGCCGTTTTGCGGGCACTGGTTGTAATAGCCGTTGACCGGCACGGCGGAGTTGGCGCAGGCGTCACTTTGCGCAATCTGGGTCTGGTTCTGAGGAATGTCGAGGCTGGTGGTGTTGAAGAGGTTGAACACATTGAAGGCGTAGACCAGGGCGATCTTCTCGGTTAGATGGAAGTTCTTGCGAACGGAGACGTCCAGTCGCCTCTGCGCGGCCTGGCGGAACAGGTTGCGCTGGTCGCTGGGGGCAAAGTCGGTTTCAAAAATGTCCTGGGGATCGTTTCCCGTCGAGACCGGAATTCCTTTTTCGCCGGGGGAGAGATGGTTAATGGCAATCTGGGTGGGATCGATGGTGGGAATGTAGCTGCCGCCGGGACCGCGGAGGGAGCCCTTGTTGCCGGTAAAGGCAGACTTTGGATTGGCGGGGTCCTTGATGGGCAGAACCGGGTTCATGAGATTGGGATAGTTGCCGACATAGAGGCTGCCCGACGCGCCGTAGTACTCATAGAGCGAATAAGGCTGGCCGCTCTGCAAAATGGCAAGCCCGGTCGCGCTCCAGCCGTTGGCCACGTAAGAGAGCACGGAATGGGGCTTGGCGAAGTCGGGAACCGCGGCCTGGAAGTTGGCGGTGAAAACATTGGTGCGGTCAAAATCCGATGAGGCCCAGGAATCGCGGAGCTTATTGGGGTTGTCGCCGGTAAAGAAGATGCCCACGTCGCTCTGCTCGTCGAGCGAGTGACTCCAGGTGTAGCTGACGCCTCCCTGAATGTGATGGGAAAGGCGCTTCTCAAGATGCGCCTGAAGTGCGTCATAGGCGGAGTTACCTACCGTTTTAAAGAGCGCGGAATTGAAGCTGTAGCCGACGTAGGGCACCCGAAAGTCGATATTGCCGCCGCTGGCGGTATTCCATGGCTCAACGGCGATGGAGTTGAAATCGGCCGTGTCGTAGCTGTCGATATACGTGTTGTTCTGGTTGAGCACCTGCCAGCCATAGCTGGAGGTTTCGCCCCAGATGGGGTTTTCCGGGGTTGCGATTCCCGGCTCGTTGAACGGGATGGGGATGACCGAATGGCGGCCGCGATTGCCGGCGTAACCGAGGTCGATGGCCAGATCGTTGCGCGGCTGCCATTGCACATCGAGGTCGTAATTGATGGTGTAGGGCAACACGTTGTTGTTGCCGTAGGCGCCGAAGTCGATGGTCGGCGTGCAGTCCAGATAGTTTTCCTGGTTATCGAGG
>JBEKEQ010000183.1:0-7087 GCA_050013735.1 Occallatibacter sp. | reverse complement strand
TTGCCCGGAACCCGCTTGAGGGAGTTCAGGCCTTCAGCACCGTGGTGCTCACGGTGAAGCGAGGGAGGCCGTTTTGGCGCAAAGATTTCAGGCCGAGCGCCAAAAAAGCTCTGGCGAAGAAGTAAGACTCGGGCATTGCCGGAGCTAGGACTGAGTGTTCATGCGCTTGGGCTCGGAAGCTAACCGGCGATGGGCAAAACCGGTCTTCGGGAACGGGTGTTCGGCGGGGTGCGATCCGTGCGAAAATGTGATACTCAGGTGGAAGTACGCAAAGAGTTGAGATTGAAACCATGGACGTTCCCGGCGAACTTAACGAGGTGGTTCTACCGCAGCCTGTGGCCGGCCCGCTTACGCGGTCGGCGATTTTTCTGATCCTGTCTATCAACCAGGATGAGGACGCAAACGCACGCCTGCGCGCCTTTTGTGCCGGCCTGTCGGGGTTGATTCGCGCGGTGGAGTTTCGCGATGTGGAGGCAGGCCTTACATGCATCGCGGGATTTGGGTCGGAGGCCTGGGACAGGCTGTTTGGAGCACCTCGCCCGGCAGAACTGCACCCGTTCAAGGAGATTCGCAGCGGGGCACGGCATGCCGTCTCCACTGCGGGAGACATTTTGTTTCATATTCGTGCCAAACGCATGGACCTGTGCTTCGAATTGGCTACCCAAATTATGGCGAGCATCGGGGATGTAGTGACTGTTGCCGACGAGGTGCACGGCTTTCGCTATTTCGATGACCGCGATGTGCTGGGCTTTGTGGACGGAACCGAGAATCCGCGAGGAGATGCGGCGCGCGAGGCAGCGGTTGTGGGCGGCGAAGACCCGGCTTTTGCGGGCGGCAGCTACGTGATTGTGCAGAAGTACCTGCACGACCTGACGGCGTGGAATGCACTGCCGGTTGAAACGCAGGAACGCATCATTGGCCGGCACAAGCTTTCAGACGTGGAATTGAGCGATGCGGAAAAGCCAACTTTCGCGCACAACGCGTTGACCAATATTGAGGAGAATGGGCGCCAGCTGCAGATTTTGCGGGATAACATGCCCTTCGGGCGACCGGGTCACGGCGAATTTGGAACCTATTTTATCGGCTATAGCCGAACGCCGCGGATCACCGAGACGATGCTTGAGAACATGTTCATCGGCAAGCCTGCCGGAAACTACGACCGGCTGCTTGACTTCAGCCGGCCGGCGACGGGCAGTTTGTTCTTCGTGCCGTCGGCGACATTCATGGACAACGTGGCTGCCGGAGCGCCAGATGCGGGCGAAGTTCAAAACGAGCAGCCTGAACCGGCGCCTTCACTTGAAACCACAGGCGGGCGCGACACATCATTAAAAATTGGGTCATTGAAGGGAGAGACGGATGAATAACCTCCATCGGGAACTGGCGCCCATTTCAGATGCGGCATGGGCGCAGATTGAAGAAGAGACAACGAGAACGCTGAAGCGGTATCTTGCCGGGCGCCGTGTCGTGGACGTTCCTGCGCCGGGAGGAGTTGCGCTGCCCGGAGTTGGAACCGGACACCTGAAGACGATCGCCGCTCCCGCTGATGGCATTGTGGCGCGCCAGCGCGAAGTGAAACCGCTGGTGGAGCTGCGGGTTCCGTTTGAACTGTCGCGGCAGACGATTGACGATGTGGAGCGCGGCTCAGAAGACGCTGACTGGCAAGCTGCAAAGGACGCAGCGAAGAAACTTGCCTTTGCGGAAGACCGCGCCATCTTTAACGGATACCGTAAGGCGGATATTCAGGGCATCAGGGAGAGCAGCAGCAATCCCATTGAGACGCTGCCCGCGGATGTGCGAGATTATCCCGACGCCGTTGCGCACGCGCTGAGCCAGTTGCGGCTGGTGGGGGTGAACGGACCTTACTCGGTTTTGCTGGGAGCGGACGAATATACAGCACTGGCTGAAACCCGCGATCACGGATATCCGGTGCTGGAGCACGTGAAGCGCATTGTGGACGGCAACCTGATTTGGGCGCCCGCGATTGAAGGCGCATTTGTTGTGACCACGCGGGGCGAGGACTTTGAGCTGAACATCGGGCAGGACGTCTCGATCGGCTATTTGAGCCATACCGATTCCGCGGTGCAACTGTATCTTCAGGAGACATTCGTTTTCAGGGTGCTGACAAACGAAGCCGCGGTTGTGTTGTCGCCGTCAAAGAAATCTTCCTGATTAGCTCACCCGCGGCGCGGCCAGTTCGTTTGCGCCGAGAGCCGCGCGGTCGCACTACAATCATTTCTTGCTGAGTGGAGACCAACGCGAGCGCGTGGATGTGGTGCTGGTGCGGCCACGCAATCCGCTGAATATTGGGGCGGCGGCTCGGGCGATGGCGAACTTCGGGTTTACGCGGCTGACAGTTGTGGCGCCCTTTGCGCCCACCTGGCGCGAGGCGCGGTCGGCGGCCGTCGGCGCCGACGATCTACTGCAAAACGCAAAGAGTACGGAGTCCCTGGCCGAGGCTGTGGCTGAGTGCACTCTGGTAGCGGGCACGGGAACGCTGACCTTTCGCAAGCCGGAGCAGAGGGTGGTTTCGCTGCCGGCGTTGGGGCCGATGGTGCGGCGGGAGCTGGAGCGCGGCGGGCGCGTGGCCGTGGTGTTTGGGCCGGAGAAGCACGGGCTGACGCGGGAGGATTTGTCGCATTGCCATTTATTGGTGGAGATTCCTACGGATGCGGCGCAGCCTTCGATGAACCTGGGTCAAGCGGTGGCGGTGTGCCTGTATGAACTGGGAGCGCGGGGAATGGTGGATCGGTTGAACGCCGCGGCTGTCGAGGATCGTGGTACCCCACCCATCGGCCAAGACTGCGAACCACAGGTTCCCTTCGACAGGCTCAGGGCAGCCTTTCGACTCGCCCCGCTGGCTCAGGATGACAAGATGGGGCACCCGGCGGCTTCAGGGGAGCTGGACCGGCTGGCTGGGGTGGTGGAGGAGACGATGACGGCCGCGGGATATTCGCCGGCGTTGATGCGGGAGGCAAACGGGCACGACCTGCGCTTGATGCTGCGGCGGCTGGGCCCGACGAAGCAGGAGACGCGGAGGATTCTGGGGTTGTTTCGGCGGATTCTTTGGAGGCTCAGGCGGGTTCCGAATCGGGACTGACAGGGCGGAAAATGGCGTTGGAACGGCCGGTCAAGATTCTTTTGCATTGCGGGAACGAAATCCTGATAGAGTGGCGGACAAAGGTATCTATGCCCGGGTCTATGGTCTGTTTCAGGCGGAGTTGGCGCTCGAAGGCTGCGGTGAGGGCCGCCGCGGTTGCACTTTGCGCAGCGTTGGGGTTGAGTTTGACCGCGGCAGAGCAGACGCCGAGGCAGACGCAGCAGGCTCCCGCGTCAAGCCCGGCGCAGACACCCGCTCCGGATGCGGCTCAGCAGACGACACCTGCACAACCTCCGGCGGCAGCGCCCGCTCCGAGTCAGAGTCCTGCGCAGGCGTCAGCGCCCGATGCGGGACAGCAACAGCCACCCGTGCAACCGGCTCCTCCGCCTGCGGCGCAAGGCCAGCCGGCAGCAACGCCTGAGACTCCGCCGCCGACGCCGGGCCAGTCGACACCCGCGGGGCAAGCCCCTGCAGCCGCTGCTGCGCCAGCCGCGCCTGCGTCGGACAGCCAGCCGACAGCAGCGCCAGTGGGTCAAGTACCTGGGGCGGCAGCTGCGCCGGGCGTTTCGCCGGCGTCGTCACAGGTTTCGAAGACTCCCGCGAAGGCCGAGGCTCCTGAGCCCGGCATCACAGAAGCGGAACTGAAAGAGATGCTGGTGGGGAAGGCGCTCTACCTGCGCGGCGGCTACCTGGATAATTCCCTCAGCTTCAACGAGCATGGCGGGCTGATTGGTCACTCGCCGCAGGGGTCGTACACGCTGAGCGGAGTGGAAATTGAAAAGGTCCATATTACAAAGCACAAGATCGAGCTGGAGGGAGCGCGGTATGGATTGCACTTCCTGGGCGCTCTGGCGTACGAGGACCCCACCAAGGCGGTAGACCGGGTAAAAATTACGCCGAAGAAGAAGGTTCTCAAGATCACCATCGATCGTGAATTGGTGGTGACGCCGAAAAAAGCCAAGGAGAACAACAAGGCCAAGGCCAAGACGGCGGCCAAACCGGCAACTCCGATTGGGGCAAAACCCGCGGCAACGGCTGCCGCGCCGACCGGGCAGACGGCGGCTAATGGAACAGCCGCGCAGCCGGGGAGCGCGGCGGCGCCTGATCAAGCCGCGGGCGCGCCAGCGGCAGGGCCAGCAACACCAGCTGCTTCACCGGCTCAGTCGGGCGATGCAGAAACTGCCGCTCAGCCAGTACCGGCCGAGGCAGCTGCGCCGGCAACTCCGGCTGCGACAACGGCCCAGGCGGCCGGCGAGGCGAAGGAACCCAGCGAGGCTGACCAGGTGAAGGCGGAGATTGCCGCAGCTCCAGCGGCCGAAAGACCGGCCGACCCTGCGAGCGTGACCAGAACGATTTCTCCGGCACACCAAACGCAGATGCTGAAGGATGCGCTGGACAAGATTTTCGCGCAGGGGTTCGACGACCGGCTGATGGCCTCGATGCCCGGCTACTGGAAGCTTTACTACGAGGCGGTTGCGGCCAAGAGCGATTACCGGCCGACTGATCCCACTGTGCTTCGGCAAAGTATGGTGGACAAAAGGGCGCGGCTGCTATCGACCGTCGAGCCGGAGTCGAACGAATTTGCGCAGTCAAACGGCGTGGCCGGCATGGCGCAATATCACGTTGTGGTCGAGCCCGACGGTAAGGTTGGCGAGGTTGCCGTGAGCCGGCCCATTGGCTTTGGGCTTGACGAGAGCGCCGTGGAGGCCATTCAAAAAGCCAAATTTGAGCCGGCCATCAAAGACGGCAAGCCGGTGGCGGTGATGGTTAACCTGGACGTGCCTTTCCGGATTTATTCGAAGCGGACGGACATCGCTTCAAAGGCTGCGCCGGCGGACAAGACCGATAAGCCAGCCGAGCCCATACTGCCAGGGCCCTACAGCGTGCAGCATCACTAGGGTGACATCCGGGGCGGGTTAGGGTACCTATTCCTGGTTACTAAAGAATCACGAATCAGATACTAAAGAGTCACAGCAATCCCACGAATATTCATTTGTGCCGGTTGGCGCGGGGAATGTATGATTGGCGAATCCGAACTTTCCAGGAGTTTTTTCGATGAGGACCTGCCTCAAGCGTAGTCTCGTTGTGACCGCAATGACCTCTGCCGCATTCATTCTGGCAGCTTTGCCCGCGTCTGCGAACCGTTTGACGGTATCATTCCCGTCGGACATTAACCCGCCGCTTGTGGTTTTAAGCGAGTCCGGGTCTGCAATCCTCGACGGATGGACGGTGACCAACAACAGCGGTAGCGCAATCACGCTCGACTCGTTCAGCGGCAGCACCTCATTTGACTCAGGGAACGCGCATGATGTGGTCACCTCGGTGACCGTCATTCCCGGCGGGACATGCAGCGTTGACGAAGTGCTGGCTAAAAACGGCGGCACCTGCACGGTGGACATGGAAATAACCTTTGTTGGGCAAAAGCCGGGCGCAGTGCCTTACTCTGGTGCTTATGGCGACAATGCAGTCGATCTGAATACCGTAAGCAGCGCATCCACGCCCGCCGCGAGTTCAGGATTCGACGTTCAGGTGACCTATGCCTCTCCCGAACCCGGCAGCCTGCTCCTTTTCGGCACCGGAATCCTTGGCGTGGCCGGGATGGCGCGGCGGAAGCTGAGCCGACGCGGGTAATTGAATCAAGTAAATGTCCGGGGCTATTGAAGCCCATACCTTGTCGATTTAAGATGCTTCGGGAGCTTCGCGAAACCTGCGAGTCTTCCGGAGCATTTTCTATTTGCGGGGGAATTGAGGCGGAGCCTTTCGGACTTGGACCTGCACAGCGAGACTTCGCAGGACTATCGACGCTTTCGATTCAGGCCGCTCGGCTCCTCTGAAAAAGAAGTATTCTGCATTCATGAGCGCAGAACTTCTCAAATCGATCCAGAGGGGACAGACAGCCGAAGTTGAAGCGGCGGTTGCGGCTGAGCCGGCGCTGGCCCGTTGGCGCGACAGTCAGGATGTGTCAGCGCTGCTGTGGGCCGTCTATTGCGGACAGGGGCCGGTGCGGGATTTTCTGCGTGCGCGGCTCAAAGCTGAAGACATTGCGCTGGACATTTTTGAAGCGGCAGCCACCGGCGATGAGTCTCGGCTGCGAGAGATTCTTGAAGCAGAGCCGGAAGCGGTTCATGCATACTCCGGCGACGGGTGGACACCGCTGCATCTGGCGGCGGCGTTTGGAACGCCGGTCGCTGTGGCCGCGCTGCTTGAATGCGGCGCGCGGGTGGACGCGGTGAGCCGGAACGCGCAGCAGAACCAGCCGCTGCATGCGGCGCTGGCGCTGGGACGGAACGCGGAAACAATCGAACTGCTGCTGGCGCAAGGCGCCGATGCCAACGCCGCACAGGCGGGTGGATTTACGGCGATTTTTTCCGCAGCCGTAGCCAACAGGCGCGATTTGGCAGAACTGCTTGTTGCGCATGGAGCCGATGCCGGCCAGAAGAGCGACCAGGGCAAGACTCCGGCTGACTTTGCGCGCGAACGGGGCCATGCGGAGATGGCGGGCTGGCTTGAGACGCAGGTGGTTCGCTCATAAGAAAAGAGATTCGGATTTTGCCCTATGAGGAACCGTCCCACTGGGACTGACGCGGCGCGTTTTGTAAACAGTGCGGCGAGTTGGCCACCGCTGCGCGGGGCGGCGAGTTGGCAGGTTGGCGAGAGAAGCGCTGGACATGGGTTTCATGGTTTTGCGAGCCGGTGCCATTGAGCGCGGGGAGCGGGAGTGGATCCACGGCTAGGCAATGTGGTCGAAGACCAGCTTTTGTGTGACCACTGTCCCATCGGGATTGGTGATGGTGTAATTCCAGATTCCCAACTTGCCTTTTGCGCTCACTGTGAAGTCGCCTTTAGTGATGGTGCCGTCGCTGTCTTTTTGGGTTTCGTGCACCACGCCGGGCTCCTGGGTATAGGAGTAGACGCTGGTGCTGCCGGTGATGGGATATTCCTTGCCGTCGGCCGCGCCTTTGAATGAATAAGAGAAGGAGAACCCGCTGT
>JBEKEQ010000182.1:0-7172 GCA_050013735.1 Occallatibacter sp. | reverse complement strand
CGGTCTCGATAGCCGCCATGGCCTCGCGGTTTTCACGCAGGCAGAAGTGGCAATAGAACTCCAGAACGGCCAGCACTGAATTGCCCACCCGAACGGGAACAGCGCAGCCCGATACCATGCCCGCCCCAAGCGCGGCGAGTGTGCGCTGGGTTACGGGTTGAGACGCCAGATCGCTGATCCAAACCGGCGCATTGTCCCTCCAGGCTCGTCCCGGCAAGGCTGCTCCTCGTTCCAGCGTGTGTCCACGGCTCTCTTCAATAAAGGTCTCCCGGCATCGGCCCGGAGCATACCAGGCCGTGGAAAATTCAAGCCGCTTGTCTTCCGCATCCACAAGCCAATGCACCGCCGCGTCCCACTCCTGCGAGACGCACACCGCTTCCAAAATGCGTTTGACTGCTACTTCCGGCGAGGTCCTTTCAGCCACGATCCGGCTGACAGCCAGTTCCAGGGCTAGTCGGCGCTCGCGCTGTTTCTGCTGGGTCACGTCGCGCAACAGGCATCGTATCGCCAGCGGATTGCCATCCTTCTGCCGCAGGCTGAGGCTTAATTCCAAGTCCAGAACGCGGCCGGCGGGTGTGCGGTGGCGCAGCGGGGCGCGGTCCAGCACCTCGCCGTCCAGCGTGCGGCGCAGTAGCGCGGCCGCCTCGCTGCGGCCCTCGAATACGAAAAGATCTTCAAATGAGTCCAGCGCCAGCAGCGTCGAATTGTCCAGCTCGAAGCACCCCTTCCACGCCGCGTTCGCATACAAAAACCTGCCTGCCGGACTGAGCGTGGCAATCATCTCGCTGAAGTTTTCAAACAGGTCGCGATACCGGTCCCGCGACTCGCGCAGCGTTTGGGCCTGGCGAACCTCCGTAGCCTGGTCCACCGCAATGGCCACCAGCCCACTGATCGTTCCCGTGCTGTCGCGCAGGCCCGAAATGTGAAGTGTCACCGGGATCAGAACCCCGTCCTTCCGGCGCACCTGGGTGTTGAAGCTGGGAATCCGGCTGGCGGGCAGCATTCGCACGCAATTCAGATAGGCCACCATCCGGGCCGCGGGAGTCGACTCCGGCGCTCTCTTGACGCCGCAGAGCTTTTCAATCTCCGCCACCAGCCTCACGCCCTCACCGGGAGCCAGAAGTTCAGTCGTGATCCATTGCTGCACCAATTCAGCTGCATGGTAGCCCAACATGCGCTCAGCCGAGGGATTTACGTAGGTCAGCTGGCCGTCGATGCTGATGGCCACCACCCCTGGACCGGCTGATTCAAACATATCTTTCAACCGATCGTCTGCGGGCGCGGCGATGAGTTCAGAAACCGTGGAATCACGAACAAGTAGCCGAAGCGCAAGCACCGCGGCAGGGGTTCCGGCAGCAACAACCAGCAAGGCATCGAATCGAGCTCCGGCTGTGAGACGCGCCACAACAGCTGTTACAGCCAGTATCAGCGTCAAACCCGCAAGGACAGGCCACGCCTGGGGCCAACGGCTCTCGACCGCTTGCGCGGCTTGGTCGGTCCCGGTCCCCGTTGTCTCATTGGCCCAGTCCTTCATGGCTCCCCCAGAGTCATTGCGCAATGCTTCAGCGGATATGCGGCCCTAACCGTCCTTCACCGGTGAGCCACTACCTTTCAAAAAGACATCCTTTCCCACTCGTGAACGAATTGCAGGTAGTATAAGCGTTCTTAAGTCGGGACCCGCCGTTTGCTACCTATCTGGAGTGCTTCATCTGGTAACTGCCGCGTTTCGTTCTGGATTGATCGAGTTGCAAAATAGTATGATGAGACCCACTGAAACAATGCGGCTCAGGTTCCGCGCGGTTGACCCGTCCACCCTTGCAAAGGGGCGCCGCCAAAATCAGGTCTGGAGGAATCAAAGCATGGACGACAGCTCGGGAACCAGGCTGCGCCGTGCGGGTTCCATTCCAGCCTGCGCATTGCCGTCATTGATTCTCGCGGTTGTTGTCGCAGCTGCGTTCGCTGTTCCTTGCCGGGCTGTCGAGCCGGGCGTCCCCAACTCCTTCAACGCTGTCCATAGCCAAGCTAAAGCCGAAGCCGTGCTGGAGTTGCCCGTCGCGTTGCAGGCTGCGGTTGCCTATTTTGGCAAGAGCAATATCCTGGTCGGCCTGCTTCTGGCGGCAGTGGTCCTGGTTGGCGTTAGAAGTTGGGCCGTGGAACGCAGAATGCGTTCGCAAACTGCTGCTCTCGGCTACATTGAGCACAGGCGCAGCCGCATTCTCGAGGACATCAATGGATCGCGGCCCCTGGCTGAAATCATTGAGCAGATCACGGAATTGGTCGCCTTCAAACTGCGTGGCGCTCCCTGTTGGTGCCAAATCGCCGACGGAGCAAGGCTCGGAAACTATCCACCCAATCCCACTCCTTTCCGCATAGCGCAGGAGCAGATTGCAGCCCGATCCGGACCGCCGCTGGGAACCATCTATGCGGCACTCGATCCGGCCGCCAAACCCCAGGAAGACGAGGCTCAAACGCTCTTCATGGCAGCCGCCCTCGCCACTCTGGCCATTGAAACCCGGCGCCTCTACTCCGATCTGCGCCACCGCTCTGAGCACGACCTGCTCACCGACATTCACAACCGCTTCGCTCTCAACAAACACCTCGATGCGCTCATCGACGAGGCGCGCGAGACCGCAGGCATCTTCGGGCTTATCTACATTGACCTCGATGAGTTCAAGCGGGTGAACGATCTCTACGGACACCACGTCGGGGACCTGTATCTGCAGCAGGTGTCGCAACGCATGAAGCGCCAGCTTCGCGGCGGCGATATGCTGGCGCGCCTCGGCGGCGACGAATTCGTGGCGCTGGTTATGGCCGGGCATACGCGTGAGGGAGTTGAAGAGATCGCCCTGCGACTGGCCAGCTCGTTCAACGAGCCTGTCGCTGTTGAGGGCTATGTGCTGCAGGGTTCTGCAAGCGTGGGCATCGCCATTTACCCCGAAGATGGAACCACCAAAGAGAAGCTGTTCACCGCCGCCGACACGGATATGTACCTGAACAAGCACACCCGCCGCGAAAGCGCGTTAGCCTCCGCCCATCACCACTCCGCTTCAGCAGATTCCGCGTAAGAGCGGTCATGCGCTTCAATCAGAATGTGCGGCTGTGGCGCTGTCGCCGCGACAGGCTCCTCAGACCGCCAGGCTGACCCGGAATTTCTGGCGCGGCATCTTTGATTCTGACTAGAGAGCGCCGAACCCCTTATTGATTCCTCTTCCGGCTAAAGTCGGCCATCCGGCTCAAACCCCAGCGGCGCCCCTGAAACCTCGGGTGCCGTTGCGTTTTGTGTGGGATGCGTGGAGCGTCTCTTCCACCCCAAATCCTTGCCGTTTGACATAAATTTCCTTACGCCCCAGTTGGTAATTAATGTCCCTATTGCTCACATGATTGCGCAAGATATTGCACATGATTCATGTGGCGTTCAAACTAAGCGACTGATTTTGAGCTTGATCGGTTTGGCGGTCAAATTGCTAAATCTGGTGCAGGAAAACTCTTTCAAGAGAGGCTTGGCTAAAGCTTCCTGAGCTCGGACGCAAACTTCCCCGCCGAAAATTGCGCTGGGAGCTCGACTCGATTCACCGCCTTCCAACCAGCCCCAGTAAGTCCACCTAACAGGGTCCTTCAGCCTATTCAAGGAGTGCCAAATTGACGATTTCAATGTTTCACCGCTGTCTGGCCGGGCTAATTGCCTTGGCGTACGTTGACGTCTCGGTCGTCATGGCGCAGGAGCATGTGGCTCCGCGCATCACCCACGGTATTGACGAAACCCATCTTGTAACGCTCGCCCGCCATGTAATTCCACTGGTCAACGCCAGGACCGATCGTGGCCCAGTCGACGACAGCCTTGACCTCGATCACATGCAGTTGGTGCTCCAGCGCTCTGCCGAGCAGGAAGCGGAACTCAACAAACTGATGGAAGAACAGACCGACAAGTCCTCGCCCAACTTCCACCATTGGCTTACCGCCCAGGAATATGGAGAGCGGTTCGGCGTGGCCCAGGAAGATATCGACAAGGTCACCGGCTGGCTTGAGTCTCACGGCTTTCGCGTCAACCAGGTTTACGCCAACCGGATGATGATCGACTTCTCCGGCTCGGCGGGTCAGCTTCGCGAGGCCTTCCACACTCCGATCCACAACTTTGAATTCAGGGGCGAGCCGCACATTGCCAACGTCAGCAACCCGCGGATTCCTGAGGCGCTGGCGACGGTGGTCAAGGGCATTGCCTCTCTGAACGACGTCAAGCCCAAGGCCATGCACGAGTCAGCCAGGAAATATACAGTCGCCGGCTGCGCCGATACCAGCTTCCCGACCGAACCAGGTACGGAGTGCTACTTTGTCACGCCCCAGGATAATCAGGCTATTTACAACTTGAATCCTCTCTACGCCGCCGGCATCACGGGGACGGGGCAGACCATCTACCTCGTCGAAGACACCGACACCTACGGCACTGACAGCGCCGGCGCCAGCGACTGGAACACCTACGTATCCACTTTCGGCTTGACCGGCTACGGTGGGACGTATGCGCAGCTGCATCCCGGCGGCTGCACCGATCCCGGCGCTAACGCGGACGACGGCGAAGCGGCCATTGACGTGGAAGTAGCTGCCGGCATCGCACCCGGCGCCAACATCAGGCTGATTTCCTGCCCGTCAGGCACCGTCACCTTTGGCGGCCAGATCGCCCTGCAAAACCTGATCAATGCCACCGACCCCGCCGCAACCGGGGCAGGGGTGGTAAGCGTCAGCTATGGCGTTTGCGAAGCGGCGAACGGCCAGGGCGGAAATGCCGCCTTCTACAACACCTACCAGCAGGCGGCTGCCGAGGGCTATTCGGTTTTCGTTTCCGCCGGCGATGAAGGTCCATCCAGTTGCTCCAATGAATTTAACGCGGGCAGCGAGTACGACATTACCAGTCTGGGCGTTACAGGATGGGGCGAAACGCCCTTCAACGTAACCGTGGGCGGGACCGATTTCGAAGACACTTATATGGCCAAGGAAGAGTCCGTCCCCCAGAGCACATATTGGAGTGCGACGAACACTTCGGGCTACGGCTCTGCCCTGAGCTATATTCCAGAGATTCCCTGGAACGACGCCTGCGCCATGACTTTGATCTCCGACGTCCTGACCGGCAGCTTCACCACGTATGGTACCGGCGGAACTTGCGACAACAGCTCCTGGGACACCTCCAGCACATACTTGAGCACCGGCGCCGGCAGCGGAGGCGCGAGCAATTGCGCAATAGGAGCCGGAGGTGTAGATGTACTCGATTACCTCATAAGCGACCCAGAGTGCCAGGGGTATCCCAAGCCTTCATGGCAGTCGGGTGCGTCGCTCCCTGGGGGTGTTGCAGTTTATGGAGTGCCCTCTGACGGAGTACGCGATATACCCGACGTTTCGATGTTTGCCGCCAACGGAGTTTGGGGGCACTACGAGGTAGTCTGCTGGTCCGACCCGAGCCAGACCTCGGGTGGGGCAGCGTCCTGCTCAGGCGCTCCCAGCAGCTGGGCAGGGTTTGGCGGAACTTCGGTTGCCTCTCCCACCATGGCCGCCATCCAGGCATTGGTGAATCAAAAGACAGGCGAAACGTGGGGCAACCCCAATCCTGTCTATTACAAGATTGCGCAAAGCCAGTACGGAACGGCAGGTGGAACCTTCCTCGGCGCCTCGTGCAACTCCAGCAACGGCAACCCGGGCGCCTGCGCCTTTAACGACATCACCCAAGGCGACATCGACCTGGCTTGCGAGGATAATGGCAACATCGAAAAGGCCCATTGCTATAAGCCAAGCGGCACTTACGGTGTGGACAGCACAGACACTGTAACCGCCGCAACTGTACTCTGGGGAGGCAGCGGGTACACGAGTGCCCCCACTTGCACCATAGCGGGTCCGACCAACAATTCACCTTACAAGACGCCGGGAGGAGCCACCCTTTATGCGGGCGGCACTCAGGCCACTTGCACGGCGACGGTCAACAGCTCATCTACCAATGCCGTCTGGTCGCTTGTAATGGAAAGCGCCTATGCAGCCGGAGACACCGTCACCCTGACCAACCCCGCCGGGACTACGACTTGCGGGCCCTACACCCTCAGCGGAGCCACCACGACGCTTTTGGCGTCGGGATTGGTGACATCGATAGGAAGCGGATGCACACTTGCAACGGCAGCCAGTTCGAGAGCCACGGTGACGATTACGGCCAGGACCGCGGGCGCGGCAGGCAACTTCATCACTGACCTCGGAACGGCCGCCTTGTTCGACGCCTCACTCTTCGAGCTCACCAACACCACCAAAGGCCAGGGACCAAACTACGTCAACGCCATCTCAATAACGGCCGCTGGCGCGGGCTACCAACCTGAGACTCCGATCACGCTAACTGGCGTGGGCTCCGGCGCACTCGCGGTAGCCAACACCAGCGTAGCAACCGCGTCGGCATCCTACCAGCCGACATACGGCGCAGCGCCCGGCTATGACCTGGCTACAGGACTCGGCAGCCCCAACGCGGCTAGCTTGGTGTGTGCCAGCGCATGGGGCATTTCTTCACAAACCATCAGTTGGACGCAGGTTTTGGGACCCTACACCTACGGCCAGTCTTCAGTCACCCTCACCGCAACCGCCAGCTCCACCCTTCCGGTCGGCTATACCGTGGCTTCCGGCCCCGGATCGATCAACGGCAGCACTCTCACCATCACCGGTGCGGGCACCATCGTGATCAACGCCAACCAATATGGCAACAGCTCATATTGCTCAGCTCCTCAGGTGCAGCAGAGCATCACCGTCAACAAGGCACCTCTGACGGTAACCGCCAACAACGCCAACATCACTCTCGGTGCGGCGATTCCCGCCTTCACCGCCAGTTACAGCGGCTTCGTAAACGGAGACGGCACGGGAGTCTTGAGCGGAGCGCCATCGTTGACCACGACGGCGACCAACTCCAGCCCCGCCGGCACCTATCCAATCGTTGCCGCGCTGGGCACGCTGTCGGCGGCCAACTACACGTTCTCGTTCGTCAACGGCACGCTGTCCATTGTCCAATCGCCGACGGTGATCATCACCACCACGGCGGTGATTGGTGGATCGCACACCGGCGGCTACACCGCGACCATCACGGTGAAAAACACCGGCACTGGAACCGCTTCCAACGTGACCCTGACCGCGGCCACTTTGGGCTCGGCAACTGGAACGCC
>JBEKEQ010000181.1:0-7178 GCA_050013735.1 Occallatibacter sp. | reverse complement strand
CGCTTCCGCAAACTACTGGTCAGCTTCGAGAAGACCGAAGCCAGCTACCTAGCTCTGCTATTCCTCGCTGCGGCCTTGATCTGCTGGAGACAGACCACTTCTATTTACGGATAAGTTCTTAGCCTTTGCAATCTGCAATTCTTCGTCGTCTTTTTGAGGGTCTTTGGGATTAACCGTGAATGGTGGAAGTGCCGCTGTGGCGCCACCCGGCTGATTCCAGAGAATCTCAATCTTCTTTGTTGATCCTTGTGTGGCCGAAGCCTGACCAGGCGCCTGTGGCGGGGTTTTGGGTTTTAGTGCCGTCTTTTTCGAAAAGTCTGGCTTAGTCCCAATTGGCGGCGGTGCGATGGGCTCCCCGTGGAACTTACGAAGCAACTCCTCGTATGCCTGCTCGTCGTAAGGATCACCCATGAGGTTCACGCCCATACGTGTCTTCAAATAGCGAGGGAGTGAAGTCTTGAACGTACCCTTTCGAAGAATAGGGATGAATTTATCCGTATGCATGTGTTCAGCAACTTCGCTCGTGATAATCATCGACTCCCAGCCAACACCGCCTTCACGCTGATTGGCTCGATTTGCGTATTCTTCTGTACAGATTATTGCCACATAGTCGCTGTCCGCGACTGCACTTTCCATGAAGTGCAGCTTGTCTTGGCCCAATTTCAAATACCAGCGGTCAAAGATAACCTGAATACCATCTTTCTGTAGCCGTTCCGCCAAGGCCTTAACCCACGCCTCGTGGTCTTCTCCCTCCCATGAATAAGAAAGAAACACCCGCGGAGTGCCCTCAATTCGTGCCGGCAACGTTGCAGGAATATTCGAAGGTAACGGTGTCACATGGTGAGACGCTTCGTGCTTCAAATATTCATGCCCTTCGATCGTCACTTTATAAAAGCCATGACCACTGAAATCGGCTAGGTAGCCATTGTTTACTAGACGCGTCCAAGGAGCTGCCAGGAGATGCTCTACTACCTCCCTTCGTTCCGATTCGGAATAGAGCCGCGCCATGCCGTAGGGGTCACCGGAAAGTGTGAGGTTGTGCTTGTTGAGGATGCTCTCGTTATGCCTACTCATTTTTGCAAGCTGAGCCAAGAGGAGGCGATCCTTCTGCTCCGGTGGTAATTTCCTCAAATCCGCCAGTGTTGGTGCCAATTTATGGAGCTCTGCTGCCGGGTTTTCGGTACCAGACGGCTGATCAGGAATGCTCGTTGTCGTGGGTTCTCCTTCTTTCGGAGCTGATGTCTCCACGTTGTCCATCTGTTCGGTTTCCCAGGTTAGCTGGGCAGTTGTGCGCACCTCTGGCGTCGATGACGCATCCTCTGACCGCGGAACCGACGTCGCGGCTGGCTTGACTGGATGCTTCCTTCGCGGAATACCGATATTTTCGGAAATCTGGATCCGGTTCTCAATCGATCGCTTTCGCCGCTGCATACAGGCCCGCAGCGTTATCTCCAGTTGTTGAGACATGTGTTCCATCGAGCCGCGCAGGCTTTCGAGTCTCCACTGTATCTCGCCAACTTCCCGCTTTACATACGCGGCGACGTCGATTTGAGACGTCATCGGCCGGAGCCTAATCAGAACTTCATGATCGACAATTTCGCCTCGGGCAACTGTTGACTTCATCGCTGATGGGCGAATATCAAACGCGGACGGGTCGCCGTCGAATGGGATATACGCCACGATCTCGATCGATTGCGGTGTGACCTGCTGCTGCTCGGATGTCCATTCGTCCAGCTTGAGCCTTGGAACGTCAAGCATGAACGTTTTCTTGAAATCGACAACAAATTGTTCATCGAGCGCCGTCTCATCAGGCAGCGCTTCGTAAGCGTGCTTCAGTCTCTCGCTTTGCTGCGCTACGAAATCGTAGATGTCATCGCGCCCGGCGAAAAGCAACCTTGCCCCCATGGAAATGTACCCCCGTTTTGCGCTTTCTATTATTTCACTCTGAGGAGAGCGCGCGTTCGGATGTGGCGAACAGGCATCATTGCGGCCAACGAGAGCCAAATCGCCAACTCACTCGTCGAGGTCCATTACTCCCGAAATGTCGGTTTATCGGAAGCGATCGGCTGGCGCTGGGGAATTGTGCGCGGCTTCGCCGCGTAGGCGGATGATTCAATTGTTTTTGGATGGGTTTGGGCGGGGATCAATCCGCCGCTTCCCTCCGGAAGTACGTCCCGCAGGGGCTGAAGCCCACGCTCGTTTTTGGGGCTTGTTGCGGCGCGAGTAAAGTCGCGCCCTGATACAAGGCGGCTCGTCCTTCAAGCTGGCCTGGGACCGGAATTGTGCGCGGCTTCGCCGCGCAGGCGAATGATTCAATTGTTTTTGGACGGGTTTGTGCGGGGGATGAATCCGCCGCTTCCCTCCGGAAGTACGTCCCTCAGGGGCTGAAGCCCACGCTCGTTTTTGGGGCTTGTTGCGGCGCGAGTAAAGTCGCGCCCTGATACAAGGCGGCTCGTCCTTCAAGCTGGCCTGGGACCGGGGCTGTGCGCGGCTTCGCCGCGCAGGCGAATGATTCAATTGTTTTTTGACGGGTTTGTGCGGCGGTTGAAACCGCCGCCTCCCTCCGGAAAAGCGTCCCTCAGGGGCTGAAGTGTCTGCGTGAGAACTAGCGATTTGCGCAACGCGTTGTGTTTACCGTTTCGATTCCGCACAATGCGTTGTATAAAATTCGAGTTCTCACGCACACACTGAAGCCCCGGCCCTTTTAGAAAGCGTAATCGGCCCGCAGCTAAAGCTGCGGTCATTCTGCTTGCTTTCACCTGCCTGTTCCGGCGCTCCTGTATAATCGTCCGTTGCCCGCCGCGGCGGGTTACGGAGGACTCAAATGGACGTCGTGCTCATCGTTCTGTTGGCGGTCGCAGCCATTATCCTATTTTCCCTGATCCTGGGGAGCTTCTTCACCGTAAACACCGCTCAAGTGGCCGTGATCACGCGCTTCGGCAAGTTTCTTCGCGTGGCCGAGCCGGGATTGAACTGGAAGACGCCCTACTTCGATTCGGTGGCCGGAATGGTGAGCCTGCGGGTGAACCAGATTACGCTGACCATGG
This sequence comes from Occallatibacter sp., assembly GCA_050013735.1. Classification (GTDB taxonomy): domain Bacteria; phylum Acidobacteriota; class Terriglobia; order Terriglobales; family Acidobacteriaceae; genus Telmatobacter. Next base: position 4,131 of record JBEKEQ010000181.1, on the reverse strand, counting down.
AGACCAAAACCAAAGACAACGTCTTCGTCACCATTCCCATCTCAGTGCAGAACCGGGTTCGCCCGGAAAAGGTCTATGACGCGTTTTACAAGCTGTCTGACCCGGTGGCGCAGATTCAGTCGTATGTGGAGCAAGTCATTCTGGGCCACGTGCCCGGTATGACACTGGATGAAGTCTTTGCCTCGCAATCCTCCATCGCTTCCGCGGTGAAGCAGGAACTGGATGCGGACATGGCCACCTTCGGCTACGAGATTGTGAATGTGCTGGTCACCGATATTGTCCCCGACGCCAAAGTAAAGTCGGCAATGAACGACATCAACGCCGCCCAGCGCGAGCAGGTTGCGGCCAACGCCAGGGGCGAAGCGGAGAAGATCCTCGTAGTAAAAAAGGCCGAAGCCGAAGCAGAGAGCAAAGCACTGCAGGGGCAGGGAATCGCCAATCAACGCAAGGCCATTATCGAAGGGTTGCAAGTCTCAATTGAGCAGTTCCAAAAGGTGGTGGACGGGGCGTCGTCGCGAGACGTCATGCAGTTGGTGCTGGTGACTCAGTATTTTGACACGTTAAAGTCCATCGGCGAGAGCGACAAAACCAACACGCTGTTTCTGGCGCATTCTCCCTCGGCGGTGAAGGAGGTTTCGGATCAGATCCTTGAGTCAATGCTGGTGGCGCAGCGAGCCAACACCTAGAGCGTGCCGCGGCGACGCAAGAAGATAGCGGAAGAACGGATCTGCGTGATTTTTGACGGCCGCACAAAGGCGGCAATTTCAGGCGGTCCCTTGCGTCGCTTCCGCGGCGTCGCGGCGCACCAGGCGGTCATACACCCAGAGCAATCCGGCCGTCGCCACGCCCACTCCAGATACCGCCCACCAGATGAGTCCCGGCTGATGCAGCACCTCGCCGAAGTGATGAATCAGCAACCCGCCAAACCATCCCCCCACCAGCGACCCGATCCCAATGGGCAGGAACGCAAAGCCCATATAGGTTCCCTGTTGCCCTGAGGGCGCCAGGCGCGAAATGTACTCGTAGTAGCGCGGCTGCTGGGTAATCTCGCCAATCGCCACCACGATCAGCGTTGCCACTGCCATGGCGACGCTGGGATGCAAAACCAGAAGCAGCCAGGCCAGGCCCGAGATGAGCGTGCCCAGCGTGATGCCGCGAAACGCCGGCATTTTCTGCGTGAGAATGCTCACCGCCATCTGCAGCGCGATCACCGTCAGCGGGTCCCAACTGAGCAGCGCCTCGGTGTTGCTGTTTACGTTCACATAGTCATGGATATAGAGCGGAAGGATGATGAATTCCTGCCAAAAGGCGATGTAATATCCCGAGAAAATAATCAAGAACAGCATGAAGCGCCAGTTCGACGCGACGGTTAGAAAGTTCTTTGCGACCTGGCCGAGGCTCTCGGTCTGCGCCTCGCCGCTGCGGCGCGGCTCCTTGAATAAAAGCAGCACGGCGAAGAACATGGCAAAGACGCTCAAAGCCGCCATGCCAAAGACTTTCTCCACGCTGAGATGCTGGTGCACCCATCCGGCGAGAAGGGGCCCCAAAGCCCCGCCGATGTTCACCAGGGTGTAGTAGATCGAATAGCCAATCGACCGCACATTTTCCTTGGAAGCCCGAGCTGTGGTCCCCACCACGGAAGGCTTCACCAGCGCGATGCCCAGCGCCGGAAGCATCAGGATCACTGTCACCAGCACCACCAGGGGCATCGCATCGCGAACCGGGGCCAGCCATGGCGAACCGATCGAGCCCAGCAGAAAGTAGGAGATGGCCAGAATCAGGTAGGCCAGCGACAGCGCCCGGCGAAAGCCCATGCGGTCCGCAACCGCTCCGCCAAAAGCCGCCAGAAACCACACCAATCCGCCAAACAATCCCGCCAAACTGCTGGCCCGCTCAACGCCGAAGTTCAAGCTCTCGTGCAGATACCGGGGCAGCGAGGCAAACGCCGCGTAGTACGATAGCCGCTCGAAGAGCTCGCTGATGTTGGCAACCCAAAACGGCCGCTCAAACCCGGTGCGAATTTCGTGAAAGCGTTTGGAAAAGGTCAATGGGTCTCCTGGATTTTTGTGGCGCGGGCAATCGCCGGCCGCACCACGACATTGGCGGCCGGCACAGCAACGTAAAGTTGGGACATTTTGCGGCTCCCTCGCTGGTGTTCCCTGATGCGTTTTCAGCAGTCTACCGGATCATGCAGGCTGCCTGCGGCGACAGCCGGGCGAGTCGGAAGCCATTGACCCTTATCCGCCCAGTTGATAAACTGTAAATGCGGGGTGGAGCAGCCCGGTAGCTCGTTGGGCTCATAACCCAAAGGTCGCTGGTTCAAATCCAGCCCCCGCAACCATCCGAATTTGCTTTCAATCCCCTTTAGAGCGCCCCTGATTGAGTCTGTGGCATAAGCGATTGATTCTCGGGGGCTTGCCTGCAAGCGACGATCTCAGTTAGCGTTGCCAGCGTAATCGGCCGATTGCCTTGAATTTCGTTATAGGAAGTGCGCCGCGCTCATTCCTGGCTTTCGAGCCCGGAACGGCGAGGGCGGCAAGCACGGCGCTGCGGTCGGCCTCGTAAATGCCCGTCGCATCGAAATTCTCATCAAGCAGGACGAGAAGCACGCTGTCGAATTCCTTCTCTATATCAATCGATCCCATCCGCTGTCCTGGCTTGCAATTGGGCAGGATGCAGCGCCCCTTGATCTGCAGGCGGTGCTTCCTGCCGTCGCGTTCCTCGATGGCGTCGTAACCGGCCTGACGGGCGACCGTCAATCGCAGGCCCAGAAGGCGCGCAGCCTCATATTCGGCCACTTCGCCTGTGATGCCGAGGGGCTTGCCGGTTGCTCGGTGATATTGCTGCGCCAGGCGCTTGGCCTCACGCAGGATGCCCATGACCTCGGATTGCATATCTGGCAGCATGTCGTCATACCATGGTAAAGGGCCGTCTGATGGTAGTGCCCGCTGCAATCATGAAACCGGACGAAATCGAGCAGGTCGAGAATTACCGCACGAAAGTCGCAAGAATTTTCGGGGAGATTTTTGCGACGGAAACGGGCCGTTTCCGCGATGGGCAGAGACTTTTGCGACGGTTTAACGAGGCCGTCGATCATGCACTGACGGGCTCACCGCTAAGGTCCGTAGACGAAGCGCACAACGAGTTGTGCATTGCGCGCGCGTTGCTGTTGAACACGACACCGCGATTTTCGTCGGTCGCTTATGAACCTCCGCTGACAGCCTGCGCAAAATCAATCGATTTTTGCGGCCAGTCGTCCGAGGGCCTGACCACGTTCGTCGATGTCAAAACGATCATGCCGGAGCCGAAGGACCGATGGGACCAATTTGAAAAGGCCAGAGAAGAAGAGCGCTTCCCGAACAATCACATTATCGGGTTGTCTAAAGACTGGATGGGCGGCGAAATTTGGCATGGGTGGTTAGCGGGTCGCGGGCGGATGTTGGAATACACGCTCGAACTAGAAGAGAAAATCAAAGAGGGTGGCCTCAAAGGTCGGAAGGACACTATTTTGATTCTTGCGCTGTGCGGAACAGGATTTCACTGGCAGGAGAGCCAGCTGGAAGACTTTGCTGATTTCTACCGGAGCGGCCGGCATCGTTCCGACGATAGCTTCGCAAAGATGGAGGCGCACTTTATCAAAGAGGAAAAACTCAGTTTGGAGCGAACGGTGACGGCTTTCGCCTGTATGCATCGAAAGCGGACGGCGGTTCTGCCGACGTTCCTACACTGGAACGTCGGTGGCCCGGCCGACCCGGAGCGTCTGTTCTTAAGCTCGTGGTAGTGCCAGTCCGAGGCGGTGATGGAGACGGACGGTGATGTTTCGTTCAGATCTATGCGGCTTTGGGCGCAGAATCGGCAGCTACGCCGCAAGCGATCAAAAGAACGTATTGGCAGGGTTTGAACGGACCTCCCCAGCAGCCAATTCAAGCGACGTCAAACTTTTTTCGAGATTCCCGCCGGGGTCAGTTATTCTCAGGTTGACGATTTCCCTTCAGTGCAGCGCAACTTACACAGCCTAAAGAGCTATCGTCCAACTTCCAAAAGCGGGTTTGACCCTAATGGCACTTCGATCGATTAACTCGTTTGTGCTTCTTGGACGGGACCTGCGGGACCGGCTGACAAGCCCCGTAG
>JBEKEQ010000180.1:0-7336 GCA_050013735.1 Occallatibacter sp. | reverse complement strand
TTTTTATCCTTCTTTCGAGACCGTGTCCCTCTGCGACGACAAGCTCACGCTAGCCCAGTTTTTAACCGCCGAGGGCTTTGGGGAGCTTGTTCCGCCGCTTCGATCTGCAGGTGCGCCTTATCCCTATGTATGGAAGAAACGCCGCGGCTGGTTTGGCATGCATTGCCACATTGTGAAGGGGCCGGAGGACGAGAGCGGCCTCGATCTGAAGGATCCCGAGTGGTTTGCGCAGGAGTTTGTGCCGGGAGAAGTGGAGTTTGCGACGCATTTTTTGCGCGTCGGCGGACCGATTCGCTATGTATCTACCTTTGTTCATAAAATGGCGGCTGCCGGAGTGGTGAATGGAGTGCAGGAGACGCCTGTAGATTCGAAGTTCATGCGGGGCTGCCTGTATCTGGATATTTTCTCAGAAATCCTGGCTCGGATCGAATTCGAAGGCACGGCCTGCTTCGACTACAAGGTTGTGAACGGGCGACCGGTACTGTTTGAGATCAACCCGCGCTTTGGAGGGTCGCTGTGCACGGACGTGACGGCTTATCTCGACGCTTATGTCGGCTCGCTCGCGCCGCAATCAACCGCACCCGGATTGGGGACTAAACTTAGCCGACTCGCGCGCTGGCTCCGGGCAGGATTGCGAAACCGCAAGTAGATATGAAATGCCGTTTGCCGCAAGCGTTGTTCACACGTATTGCGATCTGTAGAATCACACTGATGAGGAACGACAGAGTGGAATCGGGGACGATGAGTACGGGGGGTATGTTGCCGAGGATCGAGGATGAGGCCTGGCTATGAAGGGATGGCTGATGCGCACGGCGGCCCTTGTTTGCACATTTGTTTTCTGGGCAACAGGGCAGGCCTGTTCAGGCTTCGCGCAGCCAGGATTGCAGCGCCCGACTGAGGGCCGGGAAACCGCGTTTCGGAGAGCCGCAACACTGACTCGCGGCGTCAACACATCTTGCTGGTTCGGCGGTTGGAGCGAATACTCACCGAGGCACACTTCCACCTACATGACTGCCGCGGATTTTAAAGTTATGCATGCCATGGGCATTCAGTACGTCCGGTTTCCGTTTGACCCGGCGATTCTGGCTCAGGGCGGTCTTCTCACCGCAGATCATGATGAACAGTGGAAGCGCGTTGACGATGCGCTGGACATGATTGAGGGCGCCGGGCTGGCCATTGATTTTGTTGTCTTCCCAACCGATGAGTACAAGAAGCACATGGCGACTCATGAGGGAACCAGGCAATTTATTGTTTTGTGGCAGGTTTTAGCGAAACACTTTGCGGGCCGCGATCCGGATCGTTTTTTCTTTGAATTACTGAACGAGCCGGAGATACGAGACAGGTCCAGGTGGATGGGGATAGAGAGTCTGGTAGTCAAGGCCATTCGGCAGATTGATACGCGGCACACCATACTGGTGTCAGGGGCTCACTACGATGACCTGGACGATCTGCTTGCTACGAAAGCATTGGCCGACCCAAATGTCATTTATACCTTTCATTTCTACGAGCCCAAGCCTTTTACTCATCAGGGGGCTGGGTGGGGGACGCCGGAGTTACTGTATTACAAACATATTCCCTATCCTGCTTCGCCAAAATCGCTTGCGGTGATTCTCAAAACAATTCCGAACGATGTTGCGCGATATAAGCTTTACCTTTACGGTGCGGAAGGCTGGAATCGAACTACAATTGGCGAGCGGCTTGCTTTTGCCGCAGCTTGGGGCCGTGAACGGCATGTACCCGTGATATGCAGTGAATTTGGGGCCTTCAGAGATACAGTGCCAGCGGATTCGCGGGCGCGCTATCTTGAGGATGTGCGGAGGGCACTGGAGAAACAGGGCATTGGCTGGGCGATGTGGGATTGGAGCGGGAACTTTGGCCTGGTGACTCACAGGGATGGCAAAGTGGTGGCGGATGCTGCCGATGTGCGTGCGTTGGGGTTGAGTGTTGTTGAGTGAATTAGTGAAGAAGTGAATTAGCGGAGAAGTGAATAAGTGAATTAGTGGAGAAGTGAAGAAGTGAATAAGTGATGAAGTGAATGAGTGAATTAGTGAAGAAGTGAACGGGTGAACGAGTGAATGAGTGAATTTGTTGAGCCGCCGGCGACGTTGCGCTTTGATGGGATCGACGTTTTGAGGGGTTATTCCATTATTGCGGTGGTGCTGCTCCACGGCCAGCTTCGGCTGCTTTACAATAACTCGATTTCGATTGAAAACCTGGTTCCTCACTGGCTGTTTCCAATTCTCTTTGGGAACGGCGATGGCGTGACGGTGTTTTTTGCGGTTTCAGGGTTTCTGATCACGCTGACTTCGATTCGCCGCTTCGGCTCGCTTGCCAAAATGCGCGCGGCAGTGTTTTACCGCATCCGCTTTGCGCGGATAGCGCCGCTGCTGCTTTTGCTGCTGGCGGTACTCAGCTTGCTGCATATTGTCCACGCGAATGGCTTTAGGATTCCGAGCACGTGCGCGACGCTGCCGAGAGCGCTTATTGCCGCGCTCACCTTTCATGTGAACTGGCTGGAGGCCGCGCATGGATATCTGCCGGCCAACTGGGATGTTTTGTGGTCGCTTTCGATTGAAGAGATGTTTTATCTGTTCTTTCCGCTGGCGTGCGTCCTCCTGCTGCGATGGAGGCGTGGAATGCTGCTGCTGGCCGGCCTGCTGCTGTGCTTTGCGGTGATGGGCCCCTTTGCGCGCACGGTATGGACGACAAACCCAACCTGGCGAAACCACTCGTATCTGGGCGGCATGAGCGGCATTGCTCTGGGATGCCTGACGGCGCTTCTGATTGATCGGTTGCAACGCGCGGGCCGTATTGAGCCGAACGCTCGATCGTTATGGGTGATGCTGATTGGCGGTGCTTTGTTGATGCTGCCGATCGTCCTGATGCCGGGGTGGATTGGGGTGCGACTGCTGAGCCACAGCGGGCTGGAAGAGACGGTGATTTCGCTGGGGGCTTGCCTGGTGATCATGGCGACGGTGCTGCGCGGGCGCAAGGGCAGGGCATGGAGCGTGCCGGTTCGGTGGTTCGGCCGCCATAGCTATGAGGTGTATCTGACGCATGAGTTTGTGGTGGTGTGGGTGACGGCGCTGTACGTGAGAGTGCAGCGCGGATCGCCGCTGGTTTGGATTGCCGCGGAGCTGGCGCTGTGTGCGCCGCTTGGCGCGGCGGTTGCGCGATGGTATTCGGAGCCGATGAACCGGCTGCTGCGCGGGGCTGCGCCGCCGGCGCGATAGCACGAGCCTGGTGAATCCTGAAGCCGGAACTGCGGTGGAAGGATTCCATATTTGACAAGAAACAGAAGAGAAGGTGGAAAGCCCCGGTTGGCCGATGGTTGGCCTTTTTGGTCTCCCGCCCATCGAGCAAAAACGCTCGATGGATGGAGCACGGAGCATTTGTGGCCTCCCACCCATCGAGCATCTACCCCAGCGACAGAAACCTGTTGCTGAAGACCCCGGCGCGCTCGATGGATGGGAGCCGGAGCATTTGTGGGGCAAAAGCTCCGGCTCTCCATTTCTGTCTTCCATCAATACACAACCCGGTAGACTGCTCCTTCCAGCTTGACGGGATCCTTTTCCGCGGAGTGAATGCGGATGGTTATCGGCTTGGCTGGATCAAAGTCAGAGGCTTTGATTTCGCCTGCGGCCCAGGAGAGCCCGCTCCACACGATCTTGTTGTAATCGACGGTGACGGGCAGATCGCGGCCATCCTGCGAAGCCTGGATGGTGAAGACCTTGGCCATGTTTTCTCCGTCAGGAGGGGAACCGCCATGGGTGCGGAAGGTTGTGCCGTCCGGTGAGCTTTGGCGCATGATGATGCGCACGGATCCCTTGGCGGGCGATTGAATGGCGGCCTCGATGGAGCCGGGAGCGGTGGAGCGAAAATCCGCGTCAATAGGCTCAATGGAAGTGGGGATCACGACGTCGTCTTGAACGCCGAAGTTGTAAGCGGGCGCGGCATAAGCGCCATAACCGACCATGGCCATTTGGCCGGGGCCGAGAGTGATTTTGTTTCGGTTGAGCTGGGGAATGAATCCAGCATCGCGAAACTGCACCCTGCCGGTTCCAAGAGGCAACTGGCTGGGATCAAGCTTGGGCAGAGTAAGCGTGGCCATGGATTGCGCCGGGTTCATGACGACATAAGCAGCGCCGCGGGTGGTGACGCCACCGAAGCCGTAGGGCTGACTGTAGCCGGGGATGCCGCCGAAGCTGTGAATGCGTCCGCGTCCCTGGAGCTCAAAGAAGAGTGATTGCGCGCGCGCCATCCACTGTGCGTCCTGGCCTTGAATCAGCTCAAGGTTTCCGTAGATGGTGTTGACCCAGCCGCCGCGCGCCATCATGAGCAGGTAAGCGCCCTTCCATGCGTGCAGGCTCCGATTAAAAATGGTGCCCGTTTTGCCGACCATAAAACCGGAGTTATCAATGCGTTCGAGGGGAAGGCCCGCCTGCTCGTAGCGCCGCACCTGATGGTCGCTGTAAATGTCCATGGATCGCCAGAAGCTGGTTTCGGGCACGTCAGAGGGTTTGGGATCGCCTGAGTATTGAGCCTGGAAGGCCTCAAGCCAGCGCAGGTCGGTGGGATCCTTAAAGGGCATGCGGCTCGTGGTGATGCCCTGGTCGCCGCCGAAGCCGTTATAGGCGACGAATACCACCTCGGGGTTCTTTTGCCGGAATGCGACGAGGGCTTCGCGAAAGGCAGTGACATTGCGTTCTTTGATTTCCGCCTTGGTCAGCTTGGCCGCCATGGAGGGAGTGGCGGCCGTCATGCTTGCAAAGTCGAATTTAAACATACGAATGCCGCGGTCGTACCAATATTGCAGCGTATCGATGAAGTCGGGCAGAAAGCCGCCCTCGGCAAGCGCCATTGCCCCGCCGCCTTTATTGAGTGAGTCTTTCCAGGCGGGCATAGGGTGAATGATGAAGGTGGCATTGGTGCCGACCCACAGGCCGGGAAGTATTCCGTTGGCCTGGCACTTGGCGATCCACGCGTCAGGGCCGTTGGGCCAGCTGAGGGTGCGCCAGGTGCGATAACCGCCATCCTTCGAGAACCAGAAGGCGTCCATCACGTAGTAGTCAAAACGCACGCCCGCTTTTTTCAGCCGGATGAGCTCGTCCAATTCGCGCATGGCCAGCGGTTCAGTGAGTTGAACATTGTCAGAGAGCTCATCGTACGAGGACCAGTTGTTGTAGACCGAGATGGGCGCCTGGAGCGCAGGCAGAGGCGGCTCGGGTTGTGCGTGGGCAGCCAGTGCAAGGGCCGCGCAGGCGGCCAACAAGGCGAAAACCCTGAGATTGCGTAGGCGAGTCGAATGTTGGATCATGGCTTTCCTTCTGTGGGCGATGTGGATCGCATGGATGCAAAATGTGGAGCGCCGAGCAGCTTGCGGACCGTTCCTCCCAGGGTTGCAGCGTTCTGGAAGCCGGTCCAGCTTTGAATCAGATGGCCATCGGCGCCGAGCAGGCTGATTGTAGCGGAGTCTTTGCCGTCGCGGACAAAATGAATGGATGGGGCGTCCAGATCGAGCAAAGCGTTGGCCTGCTCGGCCGCTTCTTTAGCGGAAGAGTTCTCTGGGCTTCGCAGATGGACGGTTACGGTGAGAGCGGGTGGACCGTATTGCGCAGCCAGGCTGCGCAGGACCATCAGTTGGGCTCGCGGAGCCGGCGCGAGCAAACCATCGGTGTCGAGGGCGAAATCGATGGAGGCCTCGAGGCGCAGCGAGGATGCAGGCTGCGAGGGGGCTGATTCCTGGCCGAGCGTTGAGCCCTTTTCGATGCCTGCCTGCTGAAGATTAGAGAGCAAAACCTCGTGCCGGTCGCCGAGGGTAAAGGCCGGCTGGCCGGGGCCGGTGTATGAGTAGACGTTTACCGAGGGCGCGAACCCCGCTACGGCTCGATAAAAGAGCGGCGCGGCGGATTCAATGTGGTTGCCGGTGAATGTGGCCGAAGAGCTGCCGGCGGCCGCGTCATCCATGATGGCGGACGCCGTGGAGACTGGCGGGTCGAAGAGGATGGTGTTGCGTTCGATGCGCAGACCGCGGATGACGCCGCCATTCCATGTGGTCATGTAGACGGCGCCCTGGCGGACTGCGAGCCGCGGGCTCAAGCCGTTTGCGATGCACAGGTTTTCGCGCACCAGACTGTCGGTGGTGGCAGAGCCGGAGCCAAAGACCGCAAGGCAGTAGCCCTGGGTGTCGTGGGCGTAGTTGCGTTCGAGTGTGTTGCGGGTGTTGCCGTAGTCGATGTCGAAGGCGCCGCCGTCCACGCCGGGGCTGTCAGTAAGAAAGGCTTCGTTATCGCGCACGATGCAATTGTTGCAGGTCCAGGTCCAGATGGCGTTGGGGGTACCGACGGATTCGGTGGGCTGCATTCCGGTTTCCCATGCGGTGCTGGTCTCGATAAGGCCGTCGGAGTCGCGGAAGAGAACGATGCCGTCGCCGTAGACGTCTTGCACGCTGGAGTTGCGAATGGTGACGTGGCTGTTGAGCGGCGCATCGGCGGCATATGGGTAGCCGCCGCCGCCGATGAGGATGCCGGCCCACTGGTCGGTGTGGGCAGCAACTACGCCATCCACCAAGATGTCGTTGAAGACCACGTCGCGGCTGCTGGGGCCGACCACAACCAGGCCATTGTCCTTGTTCTTGATAGTGCCGCCCCGGAGATCGTGGACGGCCAGGTTCTTGAGGTAAATGTGGCGGAGCGTGCCCTTGTCGCCGCTGACAAAGATGCCATACTTGCCGGCGCCGGATAGGTCGAGCGAGTCGATCTGCCAATACTGCTGGTTGAAGAGACGCAGCACCTGGGGGGCACCTGGGGCGGCAACAATGCGCGGACGCGCGCCTTGTCCGTCGGCAGTGAGGCGAATGGGGCCTGTCTCAATGCCCGAGCCCTGAGGAGAAAAGCTGCCGTGGCAGACCGTGCCGCGCGCCAGGGCGATGCGGTCGCCGGGGACAAACGGGTGAGCCTGGGCATCGGGAAGACTATTCCACGGATGTGCGCTGGAGCCGTCTCCGGGCTGCTGGGACGAGCAATTGATAAAGAAGATGTGAGCGAGCGGGGGAGGGTCCATTTGCGCGGCGGCCGGAGCAACGCACAGCAGCACGCAGAAAAAGAATGTGCAAGAGTCGCAGCCGCGCAATTTACTTGATCGAGTCACCGATTTTCGACACTCCTTGGTCTGGAATCAATCACTTCCCCGGTGCAATCGGACGCCCCCGTCAGTAGAGGATGTTCGTTCCGGGAAGTCAATAGGCTGTCCGCAACCGGGCAACGGGAATGTGTGAATAAGCGGCACTTCTCGTCCTCTTCGAGTCCGGAATGGATACACTTGAATGAGCCTCCCA
>JBEKEQ010000179.1:0-7510 GCA_050013735.1 Occallatibacter sp. | reverse complement strand
CATCGCCTGGGAGCGGATGCAATACGTGGCCGACACTAAACAGCAGGCGCTCACCTGGCTCAACCTCACCGGCGACGACCGGTTGGTACGGCTGGCCATTGAAGACTTCGACAACTCGCGCGTCCCATTTGGCCTCACTCAGGCTCGGTATCCGGCCTACCTCGAACAGTTCACGGCGTCCTATTCCCTCTATTGGGCCTCCATGGTTCACGATTATTGGATTTATCGCGGCGACGACGAATTCACGCGCCGGTTTCTACCCGGCATCGGCGGCGTTCTCGGCTGGTGGCAGCAACAGATGAAGACGACGCCCGAGGACCAGCCCGTTACTTACTCGCGAAGCCCAGTTCCGATCACCGACAGGTTCGTTTTTGCGCTCACGCTCAAAGAGAGTGCTGAACTCTTCGAGCACTTCGGCCAGAACGATCAAGCGGCGCACTACCGGGAGCTGGCCGAGAAGATCAACCGCGAAACCTACGCCTCGCACTTCGATACGCAGAGCGGCTTTGTGCGGGATACGCCCAAGCTGGGCGCAACCCAGGAAGTGAACGCGCTGGCCGTGCTTTCCGATGCGGTCCCGCGCGATGCGCAGCGCGAGCTGTTGGAGCGGATGCTCGCCGATCCGAATGTGAAGCCCGGTCCGGCGCGATTCATGTTTTTCCGCTTTGAGCTCGGGCGCGCTCTTAAAAAGACGGGGTTGGGCGACCGATTCGTGCAGACCCTTGGACCCTGGAATGACATGATCCGCGACGGAATGACGACCCTGGCCGAGTTTCCACAGCACTCACGCTCCGATTGCCATCCCTGGGCCGCCAGCCCGGCCTATGAGTTTCTGTCCACCATCGCGGGCATCGAGCCTGGCTCACCCGGCTTCAAGACTGCCCGCATCGAGCCCTCGCTGGGTACGCTCCAGCACGTCCATGCGCGGATGCCTCATCCCCTCGGCCCCATCGAGGTCTGGCTCGATCGCTCAGGAGAAGGCCTTCATGCCCACGTGGTCTTGCCTCCAGGGTTGACTGGCGTGTTTGTCTGGAAGGGCAGGGAACAGCCGGTAAGCGGAACCGCGGATTTCAAATTCTAGGTGGGGTCTACGAAAGCGGCGTTGCCAGCCAGACAAAAAAAGACGGCACGAACGGTCTAGCTGTTCGTGCCGGGAGGCCAGTGACGCAACTTACTTCCAGCTCAGAAGCGACATTTGGTGTCGCCTCGATCACTGGAATATATACACCATAGCATAGATTGGGCTCAATGCAAATACAAAAATTGAAATTTATTTTTCTCGACGGCAGGCTATCGCGTTTGGCTTCTTCCGCATCTAAACCGCCCATTTCGGGCTGACTTGGACCCTTGAGCCGCCCCGGTGGCGAGTTGACTGGCCGAAGTCAACCCATTAATTAGATTCAGCTTATTTGATTCCGCCCCGGGAAAATGGCACATCTCTTCTGGCCCGGACCCGGGGATTGCCGCATCAACCTGGGCGAACCCAAAGGAACCCAGTAGTCTCCCCGTGTACTGCAATGCGAGAAAAAATCCCCACATGGCCGCAGATCCAAGAAATCCACATTTTAGAATCTTTCGGCAAACCTACTCGGGATACGCATTGCAGCGGCCGTCAGGCCACGCGATCCGCACCTGCTGCCAGGGCGAAGTCATTGCTGGTTAGTCCTCCTGCGTCGTGAGAGACGAGGGCTAACCGAACCTTGTTGTAGCGAATATCGATATCCGGGTGATGGTTGGCCTCTTCGGCTATCTCGGCTACCTTGTTCACAAAGGCGATGGCTTCAGGAAAGGTCTCGAACTTGAAGGTTCGCACCAATTCCCCCCCCTCGACAACCCAGTTGGGGCGGCTCTTCAGGTGCGATGCAATCTCTGCATGGGAAAGAACGGACATGTCGGCTCCAGGGAAGCTAGGTTTGCGCCTCCACTTGGTACAGATGCTGGATTCTGCTCCGGGACTCGGCGGGAGCCGGTAACCTCACTTTGTGGGCGGGTTGGGGACGTGCGGAATGTCAAAGGTTGAGAATCGCCTGTTTTGGCCGGTGATCTCCGAACGCAACTCATGCCACAGCTCGTTGGGGATCTTCAGAAAGATCTCCACGACGCCAGGATCGAACTGCGTTCCAGAACATCGCAGAATCTCTTCGCGCGCCGCGTCAAAGCTGCTGGCCTTCCGGTAGGGTCGGTCGCTGGTGATGGCGTCCAGGGTGTCTGCGACCGCAAAGATGCGGGAGCCTATGGGAATCTCGCCTCCACGCAGCCCGTTCGGATAGCCGCGGCCGTCGAAATGCTCCTGGTGGGAATTGACAATCTCCGCGGCGCTGGCCAGAAATGGAATCTTGCGCAACATGTGGTAGCCGCGCGTGCAATGCTCGCGCATAATCTCCTGCTCCTCCGGCGTCAGCTTGCCCGCCTTGCGCAGGATTTCGTCTGGAATCGCCATTTTGCCAATGTCGTGCAGAAAAGCGCCGCGCGCGATAATTTTGATCTCCGCAGGGGTTATGCCCATGGCCCGGGCCAGCGCTATGGTGTAAGCGGTTACTCGCTTTGAGTGTCCCTCGGTCTCTGAGTCCTTCAGGTCCAGGGCGTCGCCCAGCGCCTCCAGCGTCACATCGTAGGAGTGCTCCAGGTTTTCCATGGCCTGGCGCAGCATTTCAGTTCGGGCCCTCACCACCTGTTCCAGGTTCTGCTGGTAGTTGTGGTTCTCCTGCAGCACCTCGCGATGGTCCAGGGCGCGCCGCACGGTGCTCACCAGGTGTTCGCGCTCGAAGGGTTTAAGCAGATAGTCGTAAGCGCCGCGGCGCATGGCGTCGATGGCCACGCTGATGTCGTGAATCGCCGTCACCATCACAACCGGAAGCTGCGGCTGCTGTCCGTGTATCGATTCCAGCAGGGTGATGCCGTTGCCATCCTGCATCACAATGTCGGTTAACACCAGGTCAAATGCGTTTCGTTCCAGCAACTCCATCGCTTCGTGGCCGCTGGCGGCCAACTGCACATCGTAGCCAATGCGTTCCAGCGTGGAACCCATCATGGAGCGAACGTGCGCCTCGTCGTCCACAATCAAAATTCGCGCCGTCCTGCGCACCCGTTTCTCCGCATGCGCGTCGCTTTGCTGGCGCGGATTCAACGCGGAGTCAGGTAGTCCATGTCCTGCCAGGTTCGCTTCCAAGCCAGGTTCTCCATCGATCTTCGGCCGTCGTGAGACAGCGGCGAAGTTGTGCTGTGCAAATGCAATCGTTACCCTATGCTCCGTTTGCCGGGAACAAGCCGGATCAGTAGGCGCGTTGAACAGGTCGGTTGCAAAACTGCGCGCCTCAAACCACTCCTACAGATACGCATTCATACCGCTCTTCGTTCCCCCGAATGAATCTTAACCAGTCTCAAAACAGCCGCCCATACCTATAACGATGTACCCACTTCCCGCATATTAACCAGATGAAGAAAGCGTTTAATCCGATGCAGTCAAAGCACCGCAAAAGAATCTTATGGCCCGGAATTCGATAGCCAGCCCGGCTGGTTATTTTGATACTTTCGAGAGGCTATCACTTCCGCGGGAAACCTTTAATCATTATATGGAGTCGCCGGGCCGGGGGAAACTGAGTCAGCAACAACCGTTGACAAGCCTCCGGTCTACTCCTTCGCTGCTGTCCGGGCGCGCCGCGCGGCAACCCAGCCTTCCCTGGTAATCTGCCGAGCCCGGCTGACGGCCAGCGATCCTGCCGGCACGTCCCTGGTAATGCAGGAGCCTGCGCCAATGTAAGCTCCATCTTCAACGCTGATCGGCGCCACAAGCGTGGAATCGCTGCCCACAAACACGCCCTTGCCGATGTGCGTCTGGTGCTTGTTGATGCCGTCATAATTGCAGGTAATCACCCCGGCGCCGATATTGCTTCCCTCGCCCACCTCTGCATCGCCCAGGTAAGTCAGGTGATTGGCTTTGGCGCCTTTCCCCAACTTGGCCTTCTTGGTTTCAACAAAGTTGCCCACGTGAGCGCCTTCGCCGATTTCCGATCCTGGCCGCAAATGCGCGAAGGGGCCGATCTTGGCTCCATCCGCCACTGAGCTCTCGGCCAGCACGCAGTTCTGGCGAATCAGCACAGAATTGCCCAGCGTGCAGTTTTCTACCACCGCGTACGAGCGGATCAGACAATCGGACCCAATGCGTGTGCGGCCCAGCAGTTGCACAAACGGCTCGATCACCGTGTCGGACCCCACTTCCACGTCGGCGTCGATGACGCAGGTCTCAGGCCGGAAAATGGTGACGCCGTCGGCCATCAAGCGTGTCGCGGCCCTGGCGCGGAGAGTCGCGTCCAGAGCCACCAACTCGGCAATGGTATTCGCGCCCCGCACCTCGGCCACATTGCCTGCCTCAAGCGCAACCACACGCTCCCCGGCAGTGCGCAATAGCCCAGCTGTATCGGTGAGGTAAAGTTCTCCGTGAGCGTTGTTGACGGTGAGCTTGCCAAGTTCTTTCAGCAACGGCGCGGTGCGGAAGGCGTAAATGCCAGAGTTGATTTCCCAAATGTTTTTTTGCTCGGGCGTCATCGACTTCTGTTCGACGATAGCTTTCACCTCAACCCACTCTTTCGACCCCGGCGGCCCGCCGCGCAGAACACGTCCATAACCGCTCGGATCGCCAGGAACGGCCGCCAAAATTGTCATCGCGGCTTTTTCATCCAGGTGAAATTGCCAAAGCTCACGAATCGTTTCCGCCCCGATGAGCGGCACGTCGCCGGAAAGCACCAAAACATGCTCGTAGCCGGCAATAGCCTCCCGCGCGCACTGGATTGCGTGTCCCGTGCCGCGCTGCTCTGCCTGCTCAACAAAGCGAATGCCAGTGGCAGCCACGGCGTCTTTCACACGCTCAGCCTGATGGCCCACGACGGCATAAATGTCGCCGGGAGCCGCAATCTGACTCGCTGCGGCAATCACGTGGGCCAGCAGTGGCTTGCCGCCAATCTCGTGCAGCACCTTGGGCCGGCGCGATTTCAACCGTGTCCCCTTGCCGGCGGCCATGATGACCACGGCCAGCTTCGAGCCCTCCATCGTCTTGCCTTTCCCTTCCTGGCTCACTGTTTCCTCTCCGCCGCTTCTGGGTCGCCCGCTTTTTTCCCCGGCATCGGTATCGTAATGTCAATCGCTTGCACCGGCCCCAGGTTCAGCTCGTCCAGACCGGGTTTGATCTCCGGCCCGTTGCCCACTACCAGCACGGCTAACGTCTCCGGGTGAATGTACTTCTTGGCTACCGCGGTCACATCGGCCAGGGTCACTTTTTCCAGGCTGGCTTTGTAAGCCTCAAGATAATCGGCCGGATAGCCGTAGAACTCCAGCAGCACCCGCTCGTTGAGCACCTTATCCCTGGTGTCGTAGCGAAACAGGAACGAGTTCAGGATGTTGTCCTTGGCCCGGTCCACTTCCACCTGCGTAAAGGGCCGCGTTGTCAGCCCCGCAATCTCGCCCAGCGCGGCTTTGGTTGCGTCCACGGTGCTGGCGCTCTTGGTGAGCACTGAGACATTAAAGGTAGCCGGATGGTCATAGGCAAAGCTGATGCCGCCTTCCACCGAATAGGCCAGGCCCAGCTCCGTGCGCACCTTTTGGAACAAGCGGCTGGCAAACCCGCCGCCCAAAATTTCGTTCATCACCGCCAGCGTTGGAACGTCGGGATTGTGCCGGTCCGTGCCCAGTCCCACGATTTGCACGTCCGATTGGTTCACATCTTCCTTGTTGATGAAGTAAACCCCCGGCTTGGGTCCGGCAAATGTGTCGTGGCGGGCAGGCAGCGCCTTCGTCGGGGGCAGCCCTTCAAACGCCATGCGCAGCTTTGCCTCCATGGCCACAGGGTCGAAGTCTCCGCTGACGCCGACAATCAGTCTTCCGCCAATGGTACGCTCGTGCCACGCCTCAAGATCGGCCACGGTCACCGCGCCGATGGTGGCCAGCTCCGGCTGCCGTGTATAGGGACTATTGGCTCCGTACACCAGCTTGGCCGCTTCGCGTCCTGCAATTGCTTCCTCGTCGTCGTTGCGGCGCACAATACTCGTGGCTTCCTGCTGCTGCGCCAACTGCAATTTCTCCGCACTGAATTTGGGATGCAATAGCAGGTCCATTGCCAGCGCAAACACCTGGTCGGCATCGCCCTTGAGCGAGTCCCACTCCACCGCGGTCGAGTCCTCGTCGCCCCCGGTCTCAATGTGCGCTGCCTTCGCTTCTAGCAGGTCGTCCAGAGCGTCGCCGCCCATTTTGGCTGTGCCGCTCGTGCGCCACGCCTGTCCGTAGATGCCCACCAGCCCGGCCTTGGCCGGATCCTCGTCACGCGAGCCGCCCGGAATCACCACTGACCCGGAGACGAACGGAAGCTCGTGATCCTCTTGCAGAAACAGAACGATGCCATTTTTGAGCTCAATGCGTTTAGGCTGCTGCGGTTTAAATTCGTGCAGCCTGGGTATGGGAATCTTTTCCCACGGCTTCTCTTGCTGCGCGTTGAGCGCAACCGGGGCAAGCGCGGCGCACATGAATGCGCCGATCACGATCACTCGAGAAAAACAGCTCGCCGCCAGCCCCCTCATTGCGCACCTCCATCTTTCGCGGCTGGGGCTGCTGGAGCCGTTTCAATCCAGGCCTCGGTGCGGTTGCTCGCCACAAATAATTGGTTGGCCACGCGGCGGATATCGGCTTTGGTCACCTTGTCTACCCGGTCCAATTGCTTGAAGAGCTCCCGCCAATCCCCAAAACGGGTCTGGTACTCCGCCAGGTCGTTTGCCAGCCCCTGGTTGTCGGCAAGGCCGCGCAGCAGGTCGGCGCGGGTGCGGGTTTTGTACATCGCCAGCTCATCGTCGGTCACGTCAGCGGTTTTCAGCTTGTCAATCTCCTTATGAATGGCGTCGCGCATCTCCTGCGGCGTGTGCCCCGGCAGCGGCGCCGCAATCAGAAAGAAAAGGCTCGGATACTTGCCGCCGGGGTAGGGACTCGCGCCCTCAGCCGCAGCGGCAATCTGCTGGTCGCGCACCAGGCTGCGATAGAGCCGCGAAACGCGGCCGTTGGAGAGAATGTCGCTGATAGCGTCGTAAACCGCATCGTCGGGATCGCGATAGTCCGGGCGATGATATCCCTCCACGTAGAGGGGCTGGCTGGGATCGCGAATCACCACCGTCTTCTCCGCAAACTGCTTCGGCTCCACGGTGGTCATCTCTTCCGGCTTGGGCCCGCCTGGAACCCGGCTGAAGTATTTCTCCAGCATGGGCATCGCTTCACTTGCTTTCACATCGCCCACCACGGCCACCACAATATTCGAGCCCACGTAATACTTCTTGTGGAATGCCATGGCCTCGGTGGCCGTAATCTGGCTCACCTCGCTGGGCCAGCCAATGTTGCTGCGTCCATAGTTGTGGGCCACGTAGGCGGTGGCCACAAACTGTTCGAAGAGCCGCCCCTCGGGGTTGGAGTCGGTGCGCATCCGCCGTTCCTCGATCACGACGTCGCGCTCCTTGTAGAACTCGCGCGGAACCGTGTC
>JBEKEQ010000178.1:0-7519 GCA_050013735.1 Occallatibacter sp. | reverse complement strand
GGGCGCCGCCACGATCAAACACAATTTGAGAGGAAAAAGAGACGCCACATGAGATTCAGACTCACAACCGTTGCCGCGGCAATTCTGGCAGTTAGTCTCGTTGCTTCGTACTCCAATGCGCAAGATGCAACCCCGCCGGCCAAGAAGACCGTACACAAAAAAGCCAAAGCACCTGCCGGCCCCACGGTCGAAGAGCAAATCAAGTCGCTGCGCGAGGACCTGGAAAACCAGATCAACGGCCTCAAATCCGACCTGGCCAACAAGGACGCTCAACTGAAACAGGCGCAGCAGGCGGCTGCCGATGCGCAAGCCGCAGCCGACCGCGCCAACGCAGCGGCCTCAGCCTCGCAACAGGCGGTCACCGAAAACACCTCAGCCGTCTCGACGTTGCAAACCACCGTCACCGACCTCAAGGGCAATCAGCTTTCGCTGGCTAACACGGTCTCTGACGAAACGGCCAAGATCAAGAAAGAAATCACCAGCCCCAACGTTCTCCACTACAAGGGTGTCACCCTTACTCCCGGAGGCTATGCGGCAGGTGAAACAGTTTGGCGCTCCAAGGCCACCGGCGGTGACATTCCCACCGCCTTCAGCTCGATTCCGTACGAACAGGCGGATGCCTATCAGCTCAGCGAATTTTATGGCAGCGCACGCCAGTCGCGTCTCAGCTTGATGATTGAGGGCAAGCCGAGCTGGGGCACCCTGCGCGGCTATTACGAGGCTGACTGGCTGGGCACAGGCACCAGCTCCAACGCCAACCAGTCCAACAGCTACGTCCTGCGCCAGCGCGTCATCTGGGCGCAGGCTGAAACCAACAGTCACTGGGCTTTCAGCGGCGGCCAGATGTGGTCTCTGGCGACCGAAGACAAAAAGGGCCTTTCAAACCTCTCCAGCGACATCCTGACGCCGCAGACAATAGACCCGAACTACGTCACCGGCTTCATCTGGGCGCGTCAGTACGGCTTCCGCGTCACCAAGACCTTTGACAAAGCGGCCTTCGGCTTCTCGGTCGAGAATCCGCAACTCCTCTACACCGCTTCATTGGCCGGAAACGAGCCCTATGCCGTCCTCGGCAGCGCGGGACAAAATGGCGGCGCCTACAACGCAACCATCAGTGCTTGCTCGCCGGCAACCTCTATCGTCAATTACGGCAACACGCAAACCGTTGACGATGATGGCGACATTGTTAACATCCTCACTCCCGTCTACAAGACCGTCAATTCCTGTGCCAACGTCACCAACATCTCCTTCAACAAGGCGCCGGACGTCATCTTCAAGGCGGCATTCGATCCCGGCTGGGGCCACTATGAGATCTTCGGCATTGGCGGTTTTGCTCATGAAACCATTTATCCCGGCGAAACCACCAACAGCAACCTCTACGGTGGAAACGTCGACGTTCTTGCCAGCCAGACAGCAGGCTCCACAGTGCTGGCCGCTCCCAAGCTGCCCGGCACGCCGGTGGGTGTTGCCAATAGCATCGCCGTTGGCGGCATAGGCGGTGACTTGCGCGTTCCGCTGCTGCCCCACGACAAGCTCACCTTCGGCGCCAAGGCCCTTTATGGTCCTGGCGTGGGCCGTTACGGCGACTCCACTCTGGCTGATGTCACCGCAGACGCCAACGGCGCGCTTGCCCCCATCCACAACCTCTCCGGCCTCTTTACCCTCGAAGCCGCGCCAACTCCGCGCTTCACTCTCTACCTCAACTACGGCGGCGACTACGCGGGACGCGCAGACTTCGCTACACCCACCGCAACCACGCTGGCAGCGCCCACTCCCTGCTTCATCACTGCCGGGCTTTCGGGTTGCCAGACCGTCGCCGATCTTGAAGAAAATGGAAGCACAGCGGCAATCGACAACGGCGCCTGGGGTGGTACCTGGGCAGCTCCCAAGGCGGCAGCTGTAGGTTACGGTTCCAAGCTGCTTTCCAACTCAGCCTGCCTTACCCTGGCAGCCCCCGGCTACAACGGCAGCTCCACGGGCTACTACCCCGGCGGTTCCTGCGGTGCGCAAACCCGCGACGTGCAGGAAATCACCGGCGGCTGGTGGTATGACTTCTACAAGGGCGATCATGGCCGCTTCCGCCAGGGCTTCCAGTACGGCTACGCGGTCCGCGAGGGCTGGTCAGGCGCGGGCGGCATCGGGGCCAAGGGCATCGACAACATGTTCTGGACCTCCCTCCGCTACTACCTCCCCTAACCCGGAACTTTCCGTTCCGCACCAGCAAAATGGGCAGCTCGCCGTCGCGAGCTGCCCATTCTGCTTTCAAGGCACGATTGAGCGAAGCATCAGGTACGCCGCTTCCTACCTCTTTCCGTTGTCTTTGAAGTTCAGCGCGAAGTAGTAGTACGTGTAGGAGTGGCTGCTGGTCACGTTTGTCAGAAACTGGCCGCCGCCGAAGTAGCCAACCCCGCCGCCTACGTTGAAGTGCCGATTGAGCTCATACCAGGAGTAGCTATCCAGTTCCGCGCCCACATGACGCCCATGGTCGGTCTTATTGCTCACAATCGCTCCACCCGAGGTGTTGTAGATCGAGTCCAGCGCTGAAGCCGCCCAAAAGTCGAGCCCCTGCACGGTGAAAGTGAGCCGCCGGTGCGGCTCAACCGTGGCGCCGGCCCGCACTGCCTCAATGTTCTGCGCGCCAAACAGGTCGGCGATTCCAAGCCGGTCGTGAGCCGTGGGGTAGATCGTGTCGAAAGTCGAGTGCGTTGCGTTCTGCGCCGGATTGCCGTTGCCCGAGGCGTAGTCAAACTGGGCAAAAACGCGCGGCTTCGACGCCGCATTCAGCAACTGGTATGCCGCGCCTGCCTGTGACGCCCAGGCATCGATGCTTTGCGGCCCCACTTTGCCGCCTTCGTAAATCAGCTCGCCCCCGTAATCGAACGCCTTCTGGTCCTGTGCCTTGAGGCGCAAGCCGATCACCTTCTCGTCTTCCTTGCCGGTACTCTTGGCGACGGCCGCTTCCACCACCTCTGCCGGCTGCACGCGCCACAGGAAAAACGGCTCAAGGCTCGAGTGCGGCCCCGCCAGGCCGTCAATGCGCCCGTAAGCTCCGTAAATATTATTGCCTTCCTGATGCGGGCTCACGCCATAGGCCTGCGGAACCACTGCTGAGGCGGCAAACAGCCCCAGGTGCTCGCGCTTCGCGTTCAGGTTCACCACCGCCGCATCGTAAGAGCGGCCCTGGTTGCGCCACTCTGAGTTGGCGATGATGGTGTTGTTGTAGTTGATGAGCTGCCGGCCCACGCGCAGGCTGAACCAGTGCTTCTCCGGGTCCCCAACCTCCGCATACGCCAGCTTCAGATCCCAGCGAACCGTGTTCGGCGGCCCGATCGGCGGGTTTTGGTGGCCCGCGCGGGCGTCCTGCACCTGCGCCGTAACCCGCAACCAACTGGCCGTATGCACATCCACCTGGAACCGGAAGCGGTTTAACAGGTAGGAGTCGTCGACCTTCGCTTTGAAGCTTGAATTGTCATACGCCTCATAGCGGAACCGCTCCTCGGCCTGCACATCGATCCAATGGGGCAGCTTTGAATCGAGATAAGTCGCCGGCGCAAAGTCGTGAAAATCGTAGGGCGCAGCGTTGCCGGTGGTGCGAAAGGCCGCGCCGTTGAGGAAGCTCAGCGGGTTCGAGGCCGGCCCGGTGAGGAATGCGCCGTTGTATCCTGACGCTCCGTTTTGCGTGGTGATATCGTCTTGCGCGGCTAAGGGAAGACTTGCCGTTAGGCCAATCAGAAGAAGCACAGCAGAGACCGATAGCGGCAACCGGCGCAGAGACGCAGACACGAAAGCATAAAGAGCTTTTTGCACTTTGGATTCTCCTTGAATTTTGAAGACTGGATGGATTGGGAACTTAGGCAGAAGCGAACACGAGGCTCCCGTGCTGGGAACTGCTCAAGGTCAAGTCTGCTTGGGAAAAAAACAAAACCGCGCGGGCCAGCGGGCGCTGGCTAGGTCAGAGACAACAACAAGCGGTTCTGTTTGATTTGGTATGCATCGTCAGCGAATTACGTCTCTTTAATCTAAGAGAGGTCGCATATCTTGTCAACCAGAGTGCAGAGTAGTTATACCTTTGGATATCAGACTCAAGTGCCGCCTTTCGCTCTCGATGCTTCTTCATTCAATGATTCCAAAACCCGGCTGAGCGCGTCTGTCCAATCGGGCATGACTACCCCAAATGTTTCCTCCAGCCGCTGGCCCGATAACCGCGAGTTAGCCGGGCGCGTGGCCGGTCGTGGAAACTCGCTGGTCTTGATCGGAACCAGCCTCGGCGCCGCAATCCCTGACCTCTTCGCCTGTGCGCTGAGAATGGCCTTCGCAAATCCAAACCACGTAGTCTCTCCCGCGCAGGTCAGGTTGTAAATGCCGCTGCGTCTTCCAAGTCCCGCTCCCGCGGGCGGAAGCACTCGCGCCAATACCTCGGCAGTCGCCTGGGCAATGGAGCCGCTGCTGGTCGGCGCTCCAATCTGGTCGTCCACAATCCGCAGCTCCTCGCGTTCCCTGGCCAGCCGCAACATCGTCAGCAGGAAGTTGCTCCCGCGCGCCCCATAAACCCAGCTGGTCCGCAAAATCAAAAAATCCCCGTCCACCGCCTTGATGGCTTCATCGCCCGCCAGCTTTGTCCTGCCGTAAACATTCAGCGGATGCGGCGCATCGGTCTCAACATATGCGCCCAGTTTCGTCCCGTCAAAAACGTAATCTGTCGAGTAGTGCACCAGAACGCTGCCCAGCCGCTTTGCTTCTTCGGCCAGCACTCCCGGCGCCGTCCCGTTGACGGCCATTGCCAGCTCCGGTTCGCTCTCCGCTTTGTCCACCGCCGTGTAGGCAGCCGCGTTCACAATCACCGCCGGCGCAACGGCCCGCACCGCCTCGCGAATCGATTCGGGCCGGGAGAAATCCACCTTCTGAAATTCAATCTCGCCGATCTGGCCCACGCCCGCCAGCGTCTTGCGTAACTCCGTTCCCACTTGCCCTGAGCCGCCAAAAACCAATGCCTTCAACTTCGTCATTCGCATCCTTTATAGGAAAACCCATCGCGTGCGCTTCTCGCCCATTGCAACTACGGGTATAACTTCGCCGGCACAATCTCCGGCTCCTTTTCGCCCGAGGCAACAATCATCTTCTTCAGCTCCTCGCGCAGTTCTTCCGCCTCTTTCCGGTACTCTTTTCGTCCCGCAAGATTCACCAGCTCCTGCGGATCGGCTCGCTGATCGTACATCTGGTACTCGGTGTAGCTCGCGCTGGCGGGCGCTGAAGTGCCGCCGCTCAAATCCGCCACGCAATAGGTCCATTCCCTTGTATGAATGGCGCGCCCGGTCATCGATTCGCTGATCTGGATCAACTCCTTGTTCGGCCACGATTCCCGGGCCCCGGCGTCGCGCAACAGCGGCATAAGGCTCCTGCCCTGCATCGACTCCGGCGCTGCCACGCCCGCCGCATCCAGCAGCGTGGGCGCCAGGTGCACCACCCCGGCCACCTCCTGAATCTGACGCGCCCCCTCAAACCCTGGCCCATGAATCAGCAGCGGAATGCGCAGCGAACTGTTATGCGCGCTGCGTTTGTACTCCTGGTTGCGCGTCATGAAGTGGCAGCCGTGATCGCTCATGAATACAAAAATTGTGTTCTCGGCAAGTTTCTCCTCTTCGAGAATCTGCCTCACTCGCCCCACCGATGCGTCGATGCTTTCGCACGCCCCATAATAGTCCGGCAGTTGCTGGCGCCAGTCGCCCGGAAAGACGCGCAGGTCCGGCGGCGTCAGGGCATTGATAAACCGCTCCGCCGATCCCTTGGGGCCGACCATGCGATTCATGTCGTTCTGCTGGTGAGGCTCCAGTTGCGAAATCATCAGCAAAAACGGCTTCTCCTGTTTTCGCCGCAAAAACCTCTCCGCTCGATCGGTGAGAAAATCCACGCGATAGCGATCTTTGAAGTTGATCTCATTCCCGTCGCTGTCGTAGAGCGTTCCTTCATAGGGATGGCTCGTCAGCTCCAGCACATTCGAGCCCTCCCAAAAATCCAGAAACCCTCCCCGCTCGTCCCGGCTCACCCGTCCAATGCCGCCGCCCTGGGCTTCGCTTCCCGGAGCCAGGTGCCACTTGCCGATATAGTTTGCCGTGTAACCGGCCTTGCGCAACTCCGTGGCCAGCGTGGGAAGTTCCCCATTCAGCCCCAGTCCGTTGTGCCACACCCCTGTATTGGTTGCATACCGGCCGGTCAGCATCACAGAACGCGACGGCCCGCACACCGGCTGGTTGGTCACGGCGTGCGTAAAATTCGTTCCATCCGCTGCCAGCGCGTCCAGGTTTGGCGTACGCGTTGAACTGTTTAACCCATTCGCGCCCACAAAGTCCCACCGGAACTGATCGGAGAGGTAGATCACAATATTCGGTTTTGGCCGCTCGGTCCTGGGCGCATCCTGCGCATCCGAGCCGGGATTCACACCACGGGTCAGGGAGGCGGCAACACCGGCATGCGCAGCCGCGGCAGCCGTGCCAAGAACAAAACTGCGCCGGTTCACTTTCTTCATCAACTCCTCCGCCGGTTCGATTCCGTAGCCGGCCGTCTGACCTGGTTCGCTTGAGCCTGGAACATTGTCAGTGTAGCGCGGCTCCATTTGGAAGGAAGATTCCAAAGGGATTATTAAAAAATCACCCGCAAACCAGCCTCCCCGCCACGTCCAAAATCAACGCGCTTCTCTTGCTAACCCGCAAAGCTGACACCCATCAAGTGGTCCTGAAAAATCCGCGCCCCTTCGCCCTTTTGTTAAAAGAAGCCGATTGTGCAACCGCCCGCCGCCGGCTGGCATCTGTTGAGTTGTTAGACCGAAACTTAAAATCGAGAACCGGGTGAGTTCGCGAAAGTTCGCAAGCGGCGGTTTCCCCTGCTTTCCCAAATACGCCCTCCCCTGATGGCGGGTTCCAAAATGGAGCCCGCCTCGCCGTACTTTGGAAAGAAAGGCGGCCCATCCCGCCATCGCCTGCCTACACTGTCCTCATCCAACCCTGAAAAGCAGGTATGTATGGTGGTTAAAACGCAAAGCAAGGGCCTGGCAGTCATCGGACTTCACGTGGGCGCCAACAACGTCCGGCGTTATTTTCCCAATCGCATCTCGCTCATCGAGCTGCAATTAGATCATTTGCAAATTGTGTGCCGCCTCACGCCCGATTTCTGGCGCGACCATCCCGAGATCCACGATCCTCGGCTGGGCGCATGGCTTGAGTCGAAAAATTTCCACGGAAGGGCCCGTCAGGCGCCTGTTCCCCTGGCGATGATTCCCACGGGAGACAACTCCTTCCGGCTGCAACCCGCCCTTGTCGCTGGGCAGCCAAAGGCAAGCCCCATCCCCGCCTCACTCCCAGCCCAATTTGAATTGGAGCCGAGCCTTACCGCAGCCTGATCTCTGATCTCTGACCCCTGATCTCTGCCCCCTGACTCCTGATCTCTGACCTCTGATCTCTGACCTCTGATCTCTGACCCCCGATCTCTGCCCCCTGACCCCTGATCTCTGACCTCTGATCTCTGA
>JBEKEQ010000177.1:0-9063 GCA_050013735.1 Occallatibacter sp. | reverse complement strand
ACCAGCCTTCCCGAGGAGCCGGGCAAGCAGGCTGAAATCGACTCCATCGGCGAACCGGTCGAGCTGAGGCCGCTGACCAACGAGCCGCTCACCCTGCACATGACCGAAGACGCCAAAACCATCTATCTGGCCATTGGCAAGGCCGCCGGGGTGAACATTCTTTTTGATCCCGACTACACCTCGAAGCGCACCCAGGTGGACCTGAACAACGTGTCTCTCACTGACGCATTGCGCATCGTCGGCACCATGACCAACACCTTCTGGCGCCCGGTCACTGAGAACACGCTCTTTGTCGCGGCCAACACGCGCGCCAAGCGCACCGAGCTGGATGAGCAAGCGGTGGAGACGTTTTATTTGACCAACGCCTGGCAGCAGAACGACCTCAACGACGTGCAGACCGCCTTGCGCAACGTGCTGCCCGGTGCCAAGGTCTACGGCGTCGCCAGCCAGAACGCCATCGTCATGCGAGGCACTCCCGATGAGCTGCTGCTGGCGCAAAAACTGGTCAACGACCTGGACAAGGCACGCGCCGAGGTAGTCGTGGACGTTGCCGTGCTGCAGGTGAGCAAAAATTGGGAGAGAACCATTGGTATTCAATGGCCCACCAGCGTGGGCATTGCGCTGCAGCCCCCCAACTCCAGCGGCAGCTCCACCACGAGCACCACGACCTCCACGACTGGAACCACCGGATCCACCGATACCGGCACATCGCCATCCCTCTACGACCTGGCCCACCTCAAAGCGACGGATTTTGCAGTGACTGTTGGTTCGGCCACGGCCAACCTGCTGCTCACCGACTCCAATACCAAAATTTTAGATAATCCGCGCATCCGCTCCACCGACGCGCAGAAGGCGACATTCACGGTAGGTGAAAAAATTCCTGTCGCCACCGGTTCTTACCAGACCGGCGCGGCTACCGCGGTGGTCAGTTCGCTGGTCAACACACAGTTCCAATACCAGGACGTCGGCGTAAAAGTGGAGATGACTCCGACCATCCATTTCGACCACGATATAACGCTGAAGATCAAGATTGAGGTCTCTTCGGTGGCTAGCGAGCAGAACATCAGCGGCGTCACCGAGCCCATCATCGCCCAGAATATTGTGGACCAGGTCATTCGCCTGCGCGAGGGCGAGGCCAGCATCCTCGGCGGTATTCAGGAAAACCAGGAAACGGTGAGCTGGTCTGGCATCCCCGGGCTGAGTTCGATTCCGCTGCTCAGGTACCTCTTCGGTTCCAAAGACCACACTATCAACGACACCGAACTGGTGTTTCTGCTGGTCCCGCACATCGTTCGCACGCAATCGCTCGATCTGGCCAACCTGCGCACCGTAGATACCGGCCAAGGCACCTCGGTCGATCTGCGCCACGTTGCTCCCAGAGGCCCAGCCTCGAATTCAGATTCGATTTCGGCCCCTGTCGTGTCGCCGGTGCGCTTCCCGTCCAACGCCCAGTCCAATTTCGGCACTGCGCCCGGCCCCGCCACTCCGGTGATTACAATTAATCGGCCGCCTCCTCCGAATCCGCAGGGCCCGATACCAACAGCGCCGGCCCCCAATCGACCCCCCGCGCCCACCCCACAGAGTTCGGCTGCTCCAACCACGGTGGTGCCCAATCAGCCTGCTCAGCCAATTCCGCAAAACCAGGTCGCCGTGGCCGGCGCACCCAGTCTGCCCGCCGCTGCGCCCGCCAAGCCCAGTCCTGCTGGGCCGGTAACGTTCACCCCGGTGCCCCCTCCGCCCGGCGCAAATGGTCCAAGCAGTCCGCCCAATCTGCCCGGTCCACCGCGCCCTGGGGATATGAATCCCGGAAACGTGAACCTCATGCTCAACGTGCCGCCGGGCCCCATCACCGCGAGAAGCTCGTTCAAGGTTTCAGTGGTGCTGGCCGGCGGAAAAGATATTATTTCGGCTCCCATGCAGGTCCAATATGACCCCGCCAAGCTTTCGCTGGTGAATGTGGGCGCCGGAGATTTCCTGAACAGAGACGGCAACGCCGTGGCGCTGGTTCACCGCGACGATCCGCCGGGCTCCATCGTCATCAATGCCTCGCGTCCCCAGGGAGCGGCCGGTGTGAGCGGAGCGGGCGTAGTCTGCGTCCTCACGTTTCAGGCCAAGGTTGCGGGAGAAAGCGCACTTGCCATTGCCAACCCGATGCCCAAAAATAGTTCCCAGCACGTGGTGCCGGCTTCCGGCTCAAGAGTCAGCATCGTAGTGAAGTAAGCCAGGGAGGTTCAAGGCCATGAGACACCAGCCCATCAGCAGCAACCGGCCGGCGCGTACCATTCGCGCCAGGGAACGGGGCCTTACGCTGATTGAGTTGATTGTGACGGTGGCCATTCTTTCCATCCTCGCTACGGCTGCTGTGCCGCTGACCATCTTCCAGGTCAAGCGCGAAAAGGAACGTGAGTTGCGCCGCGACCTGTGGGAGATGCGCGACGCCATCGATCACTATAAGGATGCAGCAGATAAGAATGCCTTCCAGGTGAAGGTCGACAGCCAGGGCTATCCGCCCGATCTGGATACGCTGGTCAAGGGCGTGGAAATCCAGACCAAGAAGGTGAAGTTTCTACGCCGCATCCCCATCGACCCCATGACCGGGGAGGCTGAGTGGGGATTGCGCTCGATGCAGGACGATCCGGATTCCGATTCCTACGGCGGCCAGAGCGTTTTCGACGTTTATTCAAAGTCCACGGGAACGGCCCTGGACGGCACCAAGTATTCCACCTGGTAGGCGGGCGGCACAGACAAGAGGTTGCAGTGCGCAGGATGCATAGAAAAGACGCGGGCTTTACGCTCTTCGAACTGATGATCGTCATGACCATCATCGGCATCCTCATGCTCATTGCCGTGCCCAGCTATATCAGCGCCATCCGGCACGCAAGGGAAGCCGTGCTCCGCGAAGACCTGCACGTCTTGCGCTCGGCCATCGACTCCTACACCATGGACAAGGCGAAGGCGCCGCAATCACTCGACGACCTGGTGCAGGAAGGCTATCTGAAGGTTATTCCTGAAGACCCCATGACCCACGCCAAAGACACCTGGGTCACCGACACCAGCGACTCGCTTCACTCGCTCGACCAGACCGACCCCGGTATTGACGACATCCACTCCGGCTCAGAGGAAACCAGCTCAGAGGGCGACGCCTACAACACGTGGTAAGCTGTTAGGCAATGATTCTTCGCCGGCTCCATGGTGTTCTACCGCTGGTCGTCTTTATCGCCGCTTCCGGGCTATCAATCCACGCGCAAAAAGAGAAAGTCATCACCATCCGGATTCTCGATGCCAGGACCGCGCGCCCGGTTACGGCTTCGAATTTTCTTGTGCGCATCAATCGCGAGGAAACCGTGCATGCGGATTGGGTGAAGACCACGGAAGACAGCCCTGCGGCGAAGCTGACCCTGCCCGCCAACGCTACCATGGTTTTGATTCGGGCCACCTACGACAGCGCCATGGTCACCTATGCCAATTGCGATTCCGCGAAGGAAAAGCAGAATCCCGTTCCGCATTGGTACGATGTTTCGACGATACTGACTTCGGGCGTCGTGGCTCCCAACGGCTGCAGCAAAATGACTGAAACCGCCAAGCCCGGCGAGTTTGTCTTTTTTGTCCGCAAGGAAAACTGGCGCGAAAAGATGCAAGGCGACTACTCTCCGCCATAAACCCGGGAGCGCCGAAGATACCGTTCAGGAAACCTTGCCATGGCGCTTGATCCCGGCCTGTCGGTTGCGTTCGAATTCGCTTGCCGCGTGGAACGCTGCTACGCCGCGCTGATTTCCGTTGCAGGCGCGGCAGAGCCGGACGCCGAGCCCAGCCTGGGCGGCCAGTTGCTCTACGCCAGCCAGCTCGATGAAGAAACGCGTGCGCTGGTGGTTGCCGCCAACATCGCCGGCGCCGCTTCGCTCGTCGTCACAGCCGATGCAGCCGCGCAAAAGCAGGCCGTTCGCGACGGAGTGGCTGATTTCCTCGTCAACTCTCTCACGGAAGCGCTGCGCATTCTTAAAAACGAAATTCGCAAGCGCCAGCCCGTCGCCGTTTGCGTTGCCGCGTCGCCTGAAGACGTCGAGCGCGAGATGATCGAGCGCGGCGTAGCGCCCGATCTGCTCGTGGCCGGACTGCGCTTTCCTCTCGCTCTCGAAAAGCGCGCCCGGCGAATTGAGCCCGCACCAACCAACCAGGACGGAACATTGGCCGCCTGGAGCGTCGCCGCCGAGCCCGCGCGCTGGCTGCCCAAGCTGGATGCAATCGCCCTGGATTGCATGCGGGTTGAAGACGCGCCCGCCCGTCGCTGGCTACGCCTCGCGCCGCGCTACATGGGCCGCATGGCTCAGGGCGTCAGAGTGCTTTCCTGCTCACCTAATGCTGCAAGCGAGTTGATGGCGCGAACCAGGCGTGCGGTGGAGCAGGGCGAAATCGGAGTTCCTGTCGAAATCCGCCTCACCACTGAGGGCCGATCGGAACGTAGCCTTGTTCCGCCACTCATCCGCTGACCTGCTGACTGGTTAACCCGCTGACTCGCTTCCTTCAGTCTCACGGGCTGCTTCAATCCGCGCCCAAAGCTCCTTGATCCCATAACCGGTCTTGGCTGAAACGGGCAGAAGCTCCTCCACATCGAGCCCCTTTTTCAGAGCCATCAGGTTGCGCGTGCGCTGGTTGCCGCTGAGCCGGTCAATCTTGGTTGCCGCCACAACAAACTCGCGGCCCTGGGAGCGGAGCCAGCGAATCAGTTGCCGGTCGCTCTGCTGCGGCGGCACATTGGAGTCCACCAGGCACACGCACAGCTTGAGCGTGGAGCGAATGGCCAGGTAAGGCTCGATAAACTCCGGCCAGCCGGCCGAGATGGATTTGGAGATTTTCGCGTAGCCGTAGCCCGGCAAGTCGGCAAACATCAGCTTGCGCCGGTTGCTCTGGTCAAGAAGCGCAAAAAAGTTGATGGCCCGCGTTCGCCCCGGCGTTTGTGAAACCTTGGCCGCCTTTTCGCCCACCAGAGCATTGAGCAGGCTCGATTTGCCCACATTGGAGCGGCCCAGAAACGCAATTTCCGTCACGTCTGGAGCAGGAAACTGCGCCGCCGCGAGTGCCGAAAGCAGAAATTGTGCCGTATAGCGCATGTTCCGTTGAGCCGCCTTAGATATTGATTTTATTAGATTTCCGCGCGCTCAGGCGGGAGTTTTACTGGCATACAGCGTTGATACTCACCGTTTACAAAATGGTATGTAAGACCTTTGAGATGATGGATTTAAGTCCTGCAATACTGAAATACTTATCCTGTACGGGCGACGGGTTCTGTTTTGTAAGTTGGTGATTATGAATCTGGTTATTGGTGTT
Organism: Occallatibacter sp.; assembly: GCA_050013735.1. Lineage (GTDB taxonomy): Bacteria > Acidobacteriota > Terriglobia > Terriglobales > Acidobacteriaceae > Telmatobacter. The sequence continues at coordinate 3,738 of JBEKEQ010000177.1, read as the reverse complement.
TACAGGCGTACAGGGCGGAATTTCGCTTTTTGCGGGGTGGGGGGTGGGTGGAAGCGATGGGCCGGACGGATCAGGTGGCGCGGATATGGGTTGGGCTCCGGCCGCGGCGAGATCACGGCGGTAGGCGGCCAAGCCAAATTGCGGACGGCCGCCGGGGTAGCGCGCGGCCTTTACCGCTTCGGGCAGGGTGAGGAGCAGGAACCTTACCATGTCGGTAACGGTGGTGTCGTATTCTGCCGCGATCTTCCGCGTCTGGCGGTAGAGCTCGGACTCGACGGCTACGGTGATGTTTCTGACGGTTCGCATGGCGCGGCTCTCTTGAGGGATCGGGAATTTCGCTCTGTTGGTAGTGTGCGCCTAAAGAGGGTAATTATCTGCAGTGTAAATAGGGAATAAGTCCTTTGGTTTCAGTCCTAGCGAAATTCCCCTATTTACATTTCTTCTGGGTGCGGCAGCGCCCCATGCTGGACTGCAAATGCGGAGGTGAGGGCGCCGCGGTTCGCCGCCCTTCCTGTGCCGCCCCCTACCCCTACCCCCTGTTTTTGCAAATCCTCGATTCTAATCCGGTTATTTGCAGATTCCTGGTAACAAAGAAGTTACGGTCGCTTGCAGTGTCCCCCGGTGACGGACGGTGCTATGAAATGATTGTGCGCTTCCGCGCTCGTCCTTCCTATTCCAATTGTGCGCCGGGGGAAGGTAATTATCTGCAGTGTAAATAGAGCATAAGTCCTTTGGTTTCAAGCCTAGTGAAATTCCCCTATTTACATTTTTCTGGGTGCGGCAGCGCCCCATGCGGGACTGCAAAACGGATTTCAGGGCACCCGGTCCGAAAAGAGAGGGCCGGTCAGGAGCCATCCGCCTCACAGTGGTCTTCTTTGTGATTGCGCATATCTTTGCCCCAAAGGTTTCTAAGGCGAGTCCAACGGCTGGACCGCCCGCGTAACTGATTTCAGCGATGGGCAAAAAGTCTTGATTTTGAGACCTCGGATACCACAATCGTTTACTGCGGCGCGGGCAAATTAGCCGGTATCTCCGCCGGCGGGACGGCAGCCAGGACTTCGGTTTCGGCGGGAAGCAGGGCTTGCAGCGGGCTTTCAAGAGCCAGCGCAAGCACTTCGTCCATTTGATCGACAAAGTGCAGCTTGACTGCTTTCTTGATGTTGTCGGGCAGCTCGTCGATGTCTTTCTCGTTGGCGCGCGGCAGAATGACTTCAAAGATGCCGGCCCGGAGCGCGGCCAACAGTTTCTCCTTTAATCCGCCGATGGCCAGAACCTTGCCGCGCAGCGTGATTTCGCCGGTCATGGCGATGTCGCGGCGCACCGGAATCTTTGCCAGCGCGCTGGCCAGCGCCGTGGCCATGGTGATGCCTGCCGAGGGGCCGTCTTTGGGAATTGCGCCCTCGGGCACGTGCACATGGAGATCGACGTTGCGGTAGAACTCGCGCGTGAGCCCCAGCGCCTGGGCGCGCCCGCGAATGTAGCTGAGCGCGGCCTGCGCCGACTCCTGCATCACATCGCCTAGCTGGCCGGTGATGGTGAGTTTGCCCTTGCCGTCGAGCACCTGCACCTCGATGGTCAAAATGCTGCCGCCCACTTCGGTCCACGCCAAGCCGGTAACCAGGCCCACTTCGCTCTTGTCATGCACTTCGGAGTCGCGAAACCTGGCCGTGCCAAGAAACTCGTGAATATTTTCCGCGGTCACTTCTTCCTTGTGCTTGTTGCCGCCCTTGACCACGCGGCGAGCTACCTTGCGGCACACATTGCCGATTTCCCGCTCAAGGTTGCGCACCCCGGCTTCGCGCGTGTAATAGCGGATGATCTCAAGAATCGCATCGTCGGCGAAGACGATGTTCTTCTCGCTCAGGCCGGTCTGCTCGCGCTGTTTCTTGACCAGGTACTGGCGGGCAATCTCCAGCTTTTCCGCCTCGGTGTACCCTTGCAGCCGCAGCACCTCCATGCGATCTTGCAGCGCCGCCGGAACCGTGTGCAGCACGTTGGCCGTGGCCACAAACAATACCTGCGACAGGTCGTAGTCCACGTCAAGGTAGTGGTCCTGGAAGGTGGTGTTCTGCTCCGGGTCAAGCACCTCAAGCAGCGCGGAGGCCGGGTCGCCGCGGAAGTCCGAGGCCATCTTGTCCACTTCGTCGAGCAGGAAGACGGGATTCCTGGTCCCCGCCCGCTTCATGTGCTGGATGATCTGCCCCGGCAGCGCGCCTATATATGTGCGCCGGTGGCCGCGAATCTCAGCCTCGTCGCGCACCCCGCCCAGTGAAAGCCGAACAAACTTGCGGCCGGTAGCCTTGGCAATGGACATGCCCAGCGATGTTTTGCCCACCCCCGGCGGCCCGGCGAAGCAAAGGATGGAGCCTTTGGGATTTTTGACCAACTGGCGCACGGCGAGAAACTCGAGAATGCGCTCCTTGATTTTTTCAAGGCCGTAGTGGTCTGCGTTGAGCACTTTTTCCGCGTGGTCAATGGAGCGGGTTTCTTTCGATCGCTTCTTCCACGGCACGGCGAGCAGCCAGTCAATATAGTTGCGGCTCACGGTGGACTCGGCCGACATGGGCGGCATGGCCTCGAGCTTCTTCAGCTCCTGGATGGCCTTGTCGAGCACTTCCTTGGGCATGCCCGCAGCCTCAATCTTCTTGCGCAGCTCGTCAAACTCGCTCTTCTCGCCGCGGCCCAGTTCCTTTTGGATGGCCTTGATTTTCTCGTTGAGGTAATACTCTTTTTGCGCCCGCTCCATTTGCCGCTTGACGCGCGACTGGATGTTGCGATCGAGGTCAAGCTTCTCAATCTCCACATCGAGCACGTCGGCCACGCGCGCCAGCCGCGCCGCGGGGTCGAAGATGGCCAGCAGATCCTGCTTCTCTTCAATGCCCAGCTGCAGGTTGGCAGCAATAATGTCGCTCAGCTTGGCCGGCTCGTCCATGCGCACCGACGCGATGATGGTTTCGTAGTTCAGCGACTGCTGCAGCTTCACGTACTGCTCAAAGAGGCTGGTCACGCGCGCCATCAGCTGCTCGGCTGCCGGAGTCATCTCAAACTGCGTTTTGCCGGTACGGACCGTGGCCACAAAAAAACCGTCCCGGTCATTCACATCGGCGGACTTGGCCCGCTCCACGCCCTCAACCAGCACTTTGATGTTGCCGTCAGGCATCTTGACGCTCTGAACGATATTGCAGATGCAACCGACCTGATAAATCTCCTTGGCCTTGGGCTCGTCCACGCTGGCGTCGTGCTGGGTGGCGAGAAAAATCCTTCGGTCGCCGGTGAGAGCTTCTTCCAGTGCGCGGACGCTGGACTCGCGGCCCACCACAAAGGGCGTCATCATGTAAGGGAAGATCACCATGTCCCGGATAGGCATCATGGGCAGCTTGCGCGGCTCGGTCTTTTCGCGGATTGCGGTCAATTTTCCCCCAGGGAAACTGGATGTGCAGGACGGCGCCGGCAGCGTGCTGCCGGTGGAACTCCTGTTGCGATTGTACAGCGAAACGAGGTAACCGCGAGGCATTGAGGAAATGTCCCCATGCCTCAAAACAGTGAGCGGAGTATCCAGCATGTTGTTTGGCAAGTCGCCCCGGCTTACAATTGTATTAGGCGGCATCTCTCGAAAAGTTGGCCTGAACCCGGGGGCGGGTTTTCGATGATCGTGAGGGCTGAGGCGTTGTCGCCGGCGCAAAGGTCGGTGATCGAGCAAATTCTGGGGCGGCAGATACTGGAAGCTGAAGCCATCAG
>JBEKEQ010000176.1:0-7601 GCA_050013735.1 Occallatibacter sp. | reverse complement strand
CCCGCCGGCCTGATCCTGGTAGAGAGAAAAGCGGATCTCGACCGGCCGGCCGGCCGCTTCAGGCAGACTGCCGTTCCAGCGCACCACGCTCAGCACCCCGGCCGAGCCTGCTTCGGGGGCGAGTTCCGCTGCTCCGCTCTGCGCATATGTCGGGGTGGAAAGCAGGCAGGCCGCTAAAAGCAGGCAGGCGCGCAGCGTGCACAAAAGCACGCGGTTGCGGCGGGAAGACCGGGGCTGCCGCTGGGGTTGATTCCGGGTTGGCGCCGATGAGTTCAGCGGGGAGATAGAGGCAGCAATGGTTTGCATTGGAGATCTCCTTGAGACAGGGATGACGGGTTCCGGAGGCCAGCCGAGGGCTGGCGCGGAAGTGAGGGAGCACCGCCGAAGAGGATCTCGGCTCAATGAAACAGGCGAGTCTTTAGCCTTTACCGGATTCAATGGGAGCCTGGGGAATGCGGCGGTAAATCCAACGGGAATATGACATAGATTCAGGAGAGTGCGCAACCATATTCTCCTAAAAATCGGCGGGGAGCTCTATTGGGAATCAATGAGCTTTAGTTTGATGGCTTTGCCTGGCCGGAGGTTGCTTTCCACGAAAATCAAGCACCGTTTCTTGCCGGCCGCAGAGAGCGCTTGAAGAGGCTCGATTGAAAGCTGCGCTGCGGAAAGCGAGTTCCAGGCGAATTTGACGGGCCAGGGCTCAGCGGCCATCCCGGGCGCCATCTTAGCCGGCAACCGAGGCAGCAGTCCGCCGACGGCGCAGCAAGGGAACAGCGGTGAGCCAGTAGAACAGTGGCCCGAGCAGGCCCACCGCCGCGGCAAACAACAGGGCCGAGATGGCGCCGAATAATCTTTCATCGCGCGAGGCGTAGAGGGCATAGCCGATGAGCGCGGCGGGGCCGACGCCCAGCAGGCAGGCCACGGCCAGATTGCCGGCCTTGAAGGGGCGCGCGAGATCAGGCTCGCGGATGCGCAGCACCACGAGCGCAACAAACTCGAGCAGAAGGCTCGATCCGTAGAGAATCAGGTCGATGGAGATGAGGCGCTCGAAGGGAAGCTTGAGCGCCAAGGCCCAGGCCAGCCCGCAGAGCAGCACGCTGACCCACGGCACGTCGCGGCTGTTGCGGAGGGCCACAACTCGCGGCAACATACCCTCCTCGGCCATGGCCATGGGCAGGCGCGAATAGCTCATGACCAGAGCATTGAACATGCCGGCGCCGGACAGGATGCCGCCGGCAACCACGGCCCACCCCAACAGCGGGCCACCAAGCGCCGCAGCCGCAGTGGTCCAGTCGCCGGTGGAGAAGCTGCCGGCTGAGAGACCGGCGAATGCCATCGCCGCCAAAGGCAAAATGTAGGTGACGGCAACAAGGATGGTGGACGCAATCATGGCGCGGGGATAGTTGCGCTGCGGATTCTCCACCTCCTGCGCCACGGTTGAGGCATTGTCCCAGCCCATGTAATTCCACATGGCCACCAGCAGCGCTGTCGAGAAGGCCGGCCCGGCGCCTGACCCCGGAGCGGTGACAGCCCATTGCACTTGCGGATGAAGCGTGAAGCCATGCCAAAAGCCAAGAATTACGAAGACTGCGAACGGGGCCAGCAGCAGGGCAAAAAGGCCCACCGAGTCCTCGCCCACAGCGGGGGCGCCACGCAGGTTCCAGGCGCAACAGAGCACCACCACGGCCAGCGACCAGCCGTAGCCGTACCAACCGGCAGTGAGCGCGGGCGAAAACTTGCCCAGGTAAAGGACGAATATGGCCGGATAGAGGGCCATGTCAAAGATGCTGGCCGAGAGCGAGAGCCAACTTTCCTGATAGCCCCAGAACGGGCCCAGCGCGCGCCGCACCCAAATGAAATAGCCGCCATCGGCAGGAATGGCGCTGGCCAGTTCGCCGATCATGAGCGCGGTGGGCAGAGACCACAGGAACGGCAGGATAAGCAGGATAAGGATGGCCTTGAGGAAGCCTGCTCCGCCGAGGATGTCTTCAATTCCATACGGACCGCCGGAGACCATGAAGTAGGTGGCGGCGACCAGCGGCAGAAAACGGACTTTTCGCCGGCCAGCATGGAGGGAAGAAAGCATTACAAGCGAATGTACCAACCGGTGAGGCATACAGAAAGGGGAAAATGACCCCAGCCCCATTCCGACTTTTCTTAACGGCGCCCCTCGGACGCGGGTTCCGGTATAATCGCGATGGACCCGGAGAGATGGCCGAGCGGCTGAAGGCGGCGGTTTGCTAAACCGTTATAGGGTCAAAAGCTCTATCGGGGGTTCGAATCCCCCTCTCTCCGCCACGCTGTCCAGTTTCTTATCATCGGCCGTTCACGATTTTTAGATTTTCGCAGTTTCGATATTATTTCCGCGTCCAGGTTCCACCAGAGAGTGCATCCCCCCGGTAGTCAGCCGCCCTTTGAGCGGTTATTTTTCCGCTCTGTCAGAAAACATTGGAGCTCTTAATCCATCCAAGTGGCTTCCGGTCATCAACCTTTCTTGATGGTCGGGAATCTGTGACGGGACTTCGCCGCAAGCCCCGCCTACTGTGGCTTCAGGTTCGCCCTGGCCCGCTCAAGATGATTCAGATTTGAAGTGGAATCTTTAGCTTGCGCTTGCCCTTAATCGCTGCGCTACACTAACAATCTCGCTGGCACAAATGATCGGGCAGGCCGGGTTCGGAACAACAGGTCCCTATGGATTTGAATCAGACGGAAGTTTCCGGACCCCCGGTACAGGACGTTCCGGCGCTGCGACGGGTCTTGTCACTTTGGGATCTCATTTTCTACGGAATGACCACGGTGGGCCCCGCGGCTCCGGTGACCGTCTTTGGTTTGGCCTTATTCATCTCGCATGGCCAGGCGATCCTTTCCATCTTCAATGGCATGATCGCCATGATTCTCACCGCAATCAGTTATGGGCGTATGGCTGCGCTTTATCCCTCAGCCGGTTCGGCGTATACCTACGTTGCGCGTGGGTTGCATCCGCGCATGGGCCTGATTGCAGGCTGGGCAATGTTGCTCGATTACGTCGCCATGCCAATGTTCTGCATCATCTATTGTTCGCTTCTTGCCCAGCGGATTGCGCCCGGCCTTCCTTATGCGGCATGGGCAGTCGTCTTTGCCGCGGCCATCATCGTCTTCAATCTCTGCGGCATCCGGTTCGTGGCCCATGTGAATCGCATCATTCTGGCCGTAACCAGTATTTTGTTCCTGCTTTTCTTCGTACTCGCCTTCCACTATCTCATTCGTCAGGGTGGATGGACGTCGCTGCTGTCGACTCGGCCCTTGTACGATCGAACCACCTTCAGTTGGGGAGCACTCGCGGCGGGTACGTCGTTTGGAGCCTTGAATTATCTGGGATTTGACAGCGTCACGACTCTTGCTGAGGATGTTCATAATCCGCGACGCAATATTTTGATTGCGACTGTCGGCCTGGTGATCCTGGTTGCTCTGTTTACAGGAATTGTCATTTATCTCGGCCAGCTCGTGGGGCCCGATTACAGGACCGTCGCAAACATCGAAACCTGCTTCATGGATGTGGTTCAACGTGTTGGGGGAAACATCCTGTTTCAGGTTTTTACGTTCTTTCTGGTTCTGGCTACGGCGGGAAGCGGAGTGACGGCCCTGACCGCTGCCGCGCGGCTACTGTTTGGATTCGGGCGCGACAACCTCATACCGCGCTCGATTTTTGCGCGACTGCATCTGAAGTCGCAGACTCCGGTGCTCAATATTGTTTTGGTGGGAATTGCCGGGCTTGCCGGTTCCTTTTTCATCTCATACCAACTGGCGTCTGAGGTTCTCGTCTTTGGCGCGTTTATCGGCTTCGCCGTGGTGAATCTGGCCTCAATTCGCCAGTTCTACTTTGCTGGCGTGCCGGGGCATAAGCGCCACGCGCTTTTGGATCTGATTTTGCCCGCGATTGCGGCTGTCTTTTGTGTTGCAATCATGATGGGGCTGGACAGGTCTGCCATTCTCTGCGGATGCGTTTGGTTCGTTGCCGGGTTTCTCTACCATGCATTGAAGCCATCGAACTCGGCAGCGGAGACGGCTTCGATTGTGGAGTGACTGCGAAGTAGTCTCGCGACGGCCTGCACGCGATAGCACTCCGGCAAATCCAGGGGACAGCTCTGAGGTTATCGCTGTGTTTTTATGCGGTCCCCAAATAACTTTTCAAAGTCCACGTGCCGGGTATAGGGCTTGCCCTCGTGGAAATTGACCACCTGCCGCATCCATTGCTGAATCAAATCGTAGCCGGTTACCGCGGCCACGTTCAGGTTATAAAGAGCCTCCAGGTCAGATGGGTAATCGACGATCTGCGCATATTCTTCGGTTGCGGTTTTTGCTTGATCCTCGGCTTCTGCGAAGAGCTTAAGACTGGCTTCCAGCTTGGCGATAAAGTCTTTATGAGACAGTTCGTGCCTTGATTGGAATGCATCGTCGAACAGGCGAAATGCTCTGCGCTCGGTGATCTCGGCCTGCATGTCATCGCGATATGCCTCAGTGCGGCTGATCAGGTATTTCAGCTCCTCTTTGCCGCAGGGTGCGGCTTTCGGTTCAGCCGCATGCATGCTTTCAAGCGCCTTGTTGAGGATGGCTATGGATTCTTTGAAGGTCACGTTCACTGAAGGTGAGTCAGTGATGAACTCGGTCCATTCCCTTCCCTTTGGGCCGTCAAATGCATCTTCCTGCATGGAAAACTCGTAAGCGAGTCGAATCTCTGGAATGACTCCGCAACACGGCATGGTGGTTGGCTCCGCATCGCGCCCGTAGCCGGGGAATTCCCTGGTCAGATAACTTTGATCGTCTTCCAGGTCTATAAATGCCCGGTACATGTCGGGCTCCGCTTTTTCGCCAAACAGCCGCGAAGCATAATCGTGATAGAACTGCTCCCGCGTCAGGCTGGGATTCCAATCGGCCTCTGCAAGAAACGTGCTGTTCGCTTCAGTACCGCGAGGCTGAACCATCCATGGCGCAACCCCGGTGAGACCGTTCGCTATGCCATCGGAGTAAATGCGGTCAATGCCGGTATAGACACCCACGTTGAATTGCAGCCCCAGCGTGTCACAGTCGTTGTCAAGATAAGGCGAGAAAACCCTATCCCGCTGCCCCATGCCGCCGAAGTAATTCATGGGCATGCCCTGTGGCGTTCCGTAGCCGCAGAGTCCGCCGGAATCGAAGTCGCTAAAGGGAACGTCTTTGGGCAGCATCTTATCGAACAACGGCATCACGTATCCGCGGCCCACGGCCATCATCCCAATCTTCGCGTTCGGAGCCATCTTATCGCGCTCCGCGAGCAAGTATTTGAAGAGGTCGAAGAACCCGATATCGGAATCGATCATGGCCGGCCTTCCGACAGCCATGCGATCTGCCCACGGCTGCATAAGCGGCCTCAATTCCTGGAACTTCAGCTCCTGCCCGGCAAAAAAATCACTATGCCGCGCATTGTTTAACGGGGTGTAGATTTCGGGAATATTGAGGAAATAGCCTTCCGCTCCGGGGTAGATATCGATCAGCGCTTTCAGCTTGGCTGTTTGTATCTCGCGATTCACCGGATCTTCGGGGTGCATGTAAGTGCCGTACACGCCTTCAAACGGGGTGGGGCCTATGCGCTCGCCGAAACGCGCCAGATTTGGCGGGGCCGCGGCCAATTCATCGACCAGCCAGACCTTCACATGACGGCTGTTCGCATGCTGAATGATCTTGCGCAGCAGATCTTGAGCGGCTGTAAATGCCTGCTGCGGAGTGTCCACATTCTGAAGTTCCTGCGGTGCAAGGCGGGGACCGGGAAACCATTGCTTGCCGATCGTCACGTCGGCAGTGGTGTGAGATCCGATGCCGGCATAGATGCTGTTCAGGTAGCCGCTGTTCTGGTTGGAGAGATCGCCGATTAACTTATCTTCACCGTGATAGGAGTAACTAAGATAGGGGCTGTAAGCGAACCACCAAAGCTCGAGGAAATTCAGCTTCATCTTGGCCATCTGATCGATCATTCCAGCAAAGTCTTTATACGACAGCATGGTGACGCTCGGATGATGCGATAGCTCGATCAGGAATCCGCGCTGATCGATCGCGGGCTGCTGCCGCACGTCGAGCGCCGGCATCCGCAGCGCCTCTCGCTGGGCCGGCACAATGTCACCGGTGAGCCGGAACGTCACCCCAAGGCGTTCAACCAAATCGAAGACCGCGTACATGGTGGCTGCGTCGTTGTTGCCGCCGGCGATGGTCACAGCCCTGTTTTTGAAGCTCGCTGTTTTCAATACAAAACCGTCCGGCTTCAATCCGCTGAAATCCACGAGCCGGTCCTCAACAGCCTGCTTCACCAGGCGGTTCTGGTCGGGACCGCCGACCAGGATCAAGGACTTCGCGGACAGCAACGGATCACTGTCGCTGACAACCGCGATTTTTGCGCCGGAAAGCTGCTGGAGATACTTCTGCAGTTGAGCTACGGCAAATGCCGTACTTTCGCCTGACGAGGTATTCGCGACGATGACCGTTTGAGTCTCGCCTCCGGCTGCCGCTGTCGACGCGCCGGGATAAGCGTGCCCCTTCACCGGCATCGCGAATGGGGAAAAAAGAAACAGGACAGAGAGGCAACAATGTACGGCCTGCTGCGGTTTCAACGGAATTTCCCCCGGTTACACCAATCAAAGGTCACGGTTCAATTTTGATTCCTGTGGGCTCAGGCAAAGTGCTTGCGCACATATCTCTGATTGAATTTGGTGAGCAGCTCGGCGCCATCCGGTTCGATTGCCAGAGTATTTTCGATTCGGAACGAGCCCCATGGCAGCTGAAACAGGAACACATCGACACAAACGGTCATTCCTTCCACAATCCGGAACTCTCCATCATCCGGCATCCATGGCGATTCGCATTCAAGGCAGCCGATATTGTGAACCATTGCGTAGGGACTGTATTTCGCGTACCCGCTCGTTTCAAGCACTTTACGGCCCGCCTCGTTCGCCGCTGCCGATGTGGCTCCGGGCTTCAGCGTCTCCACAATCGCATCCATGGCGTCGTTGGCGGCGAGCACCGCGCTAAGTATCTCCTCAGGAATGGCGCCCAGGACCAATGGCGAACACAGCGCGCCGTTGTATCCCTCGTAAGTGGCGCCAGACTGCAGGCAAATGATCTCGCCCTCCTTCACCTGTCGCGTGGAGTTGCGGTTCATGCATAAATTGGAATGCACCGGGCCGGAGGGAATCATGGGGAGCCACGACACGGCTGTATCCTCGGCTCCGTTTCGCAGGATGTCGCGGACAATTTCCGCCATGATCTCCAGTTCCGTCCAGCCGGGTTGAACCTTCGACACCACATTCGAATGCGCGATATCCAGAATTTCGCAGGCACGGCGAACACAGGCAATTTCGGCTTCGCTTTTGACGACCCTCAGCTCGAACAGCGTGGGTTCAGCATCAACGATCTCTGCATTTGGAAAACTTTCCTGCAGCTGTTTGTACAGGACCTGGGGAAAGGTCAGCCGGCCAGCAATGCCAACCTTCTTCAGCGGTTTATTCGGCGCGAGCCCCTTGAGCAACTGGCTGAACTTAAATTGATCGCCGACCTGGTATTCCGTACCGGCCACTTCACCCACTTCCAGCACGATG
>JBEKEQ010000175.1:0-7629 GCA_050013735.1 Occallatibacter sp. | reverse complement strand
ACTACTTTTTGCCGGCCTTGTAGCTGGAAGATATCTTCTGGCCGAAGCTGTCGAGAATGCCCTTCACCTCCGCGGCGTAAGGACCATCCGGAGCAAGCTCCAGATATTTCTGGTAGGCTTCCATGCAGCCCGGTGGCGCAACCAGCTTCTGGGTCTTGGCGTCCATGGTGGTGTTGGCGATGAGCCCGTTGCCTTTGAGATAGTAAGCCAGCGCCATATTCGGATCAGCCTTAATGGCCTCATCGGCAGCGGCAGCCTGGGCAGCCTGGGCAGTCTGGGCATCGGGTTTCTGGGTTTGGTAGAAGATGACCGCTTCATTTTTGAAATACACACCGGCATTTGTCGGATAGACTTTAGCGGCAGCGTCGTAGGCGGCATTGGCCTCAGGAATCTTGCCGGTGCGGGCATAAATTTCGCCCAGGCCGGCGTGGGCCGCGCCTTGCACTTCGGGATTGGCTTTTGACGCCGCCGCTTCCACATCCAGGGCCTTCTGATAGTTAGCCGCTGCCAGATCGTATTTCTTCAGGCCGGCCTGGGCCTGCGCCAAATCCATCCACAGAATGGAAGCGTCCGCTTTGGCAGCCGTATCCTTCAGCATCATGGTTTCAACCGCGCTGAACTTCTCCGTCTTGATTGCATCTTCCTTGGCGGCAAGATCCTCCTTCGAAGCCGATGCGCCCAAAGCCTGAAGCGCCGCCGGGTGCGCCTGGGTGGCATTGGCGTCATGGAAGTCCTGGGCGGCGGCCTTGATATCGGCGTTGAGGCCCTTGATCACCTCATTGGCCTTCAGGGCGGCGGCGTTGTGCTTCTTGATTTCTTCCAGTTGCTTTTTCTGCTCCGGGCTCATCTTGTCGATGAATTCCTTGCGGGACATATCGAAGTCCTGGACGGTGTCCTGGCCAGCCACGATCTTCACATTCTGGAAGGAGTCGACTGCCTGGTTCTTGGGAGTTTCAGGCGCGCGGTAGAAGACGGTGTAGGTGTCCGGTGGCGCTTCTCCCGCATAATCTCCCGATGCCGAGACCTCAAACGTGTACTTCGCGGTCACGCCGCCATCGAGAGAAAGGCTGACGGTGCCGGTAGTGACGCTGGCCCCGGCAGGATTGGTGAGGTGACCGTGGATCTTGCCCGTCGGCTTAGATTCAGCCGCCTGCGCAAGCGCGGGCAGGAAGGCAAGTGCCAGCAACGCCGCGGCGGCAGGCAGGCCCACCCTAAGTGAAAAAGTGCGTTTCATCGTCTTCTCCTTGAGAGCTCCGCAAGCAACGCTGCTCACGGGCTCAAAAAAATCTGGTTCTTCCGGCCTGCATCCATTCGCCGGTGGCCGTGCCGCTCAACCCGCTTAGCGGACGGTCCCGATCAGCAGCACCCAAGTTAAATCTATTTGACTACTCAACACAAGTGCGCGCGCAAGAAAGTGATCTTCCGGCCGTCCGGTATCCCGCGCTGGAAACCGGCCCACTCATAACCTACCCATGCTATTGTGCCGCGGAACATTCGGTTGTGGCCCGTATCACACCCCCAGGTCCGGTTCGTGCTTCCTGCGCTGATTCCATCCCGGAACCGCGAACAAGCTCTAGAATAAGCCTATGGCAACCACCATTCGCACCGCGACCCCCGAGGATGTGCCGCGGATTCTGGCCTTTATTCGCGCCCTCGCCGCCTACGAGCGCGAGCCGGATGCGGTTACAGCCACCGAAGACGGCCTGCTGCGCGATGGCTTTGGCCCTAACCCGTTCTATTCCTGCCTGATAGGTGAGCACAACGGACGCGCGGCGGGCTTTGCCCTTTACTTTTTCAACTACTCCACCTGGATGGGACGACCGGGAGTTTATCTCGAAGATATCTTCGTCGAGCCTGAGTTTCGGGGGCTGGGAATTGGCAAGGCGCTGCTCGAGAAAGTTGCGGCCATCGCCGTGGAGAAAGGCTGCCCGCGGCTGCAATGGGAGGTCCTCGACTGGAATACGCCGGCCATCGACTTCTACCGCGCCATGGGGGCCGAGTTTCTTGACGCGTGGCGCAATGTGCGCGTCAGCGGCGAGGCGCTGGCCAGGCTTGCCGCCTGCGCTGGGGCAGATGGCGCTTGCGCCCGGTAAGAATTGGCGAATCAGGCAGGGGACAATATGAAGAGGATTCGCGTGATCGGCGGCGGACTGGCCGGCCCTGAGGCAGCGCTGACCGCAGCGCGGCTGGGCTGCGAAGTGGACCTTTATGAGATGCGCGCCGTCGTCGATGGCAAGCCGCGGCTCACGCCCGCTCATCAGACCGTCGAATTCGGCGAGCTTGTTTGCTCAAACTCCCTCAAGAGCGAGTCGCCCAACACGGCGCCGTGGCTGCTGAAACAGGAGATGCGGCGGGGAGCTTCCGCCCTTTTGCGTCTTGCCGATGAGTGCGCCGTGCCAGCAGGTCACGCGCTGGCCGTGGACCGGGTGGAGTTTTCGCGGAAGATTGAGGAGGCGATCGCCGCGCAGCCGTCGATTCGCGTCATCCGCGAAGAGGTAACCACGCTTGACCAAAACGAGAACAGCACGAAGTGCACCATTGTGGCCACCGGCCCCTTGACCTCTGACGCGCTGAGCGTCGAGATCGAGCGCATTACCGGTTCCGGCCACCTGGCTTTCTACGATTCCATCTCGCCCATCGTCGATGCCGAGACGATCGACATGGAGCGGGTGTATTTTGCCGCGCGCTGGGACAAGGGCACGGCCGATTACATCAATTGCCCCATGGACCGCGCCGAATACGACCGCTTTCTCGATGCGCTGCTGGCGGCCGAAGCTGCCGAGGCCAGGCAGTGGGAGAAGCTCGAGTATTTTGAGGGCTGCCTGCCGATTGAGGTGCTGGCGCGGCGGGGGCGCGATACTTTGCGCTTCGGTCCCATGAAGCCGGTAGGGTTGCTCGATCCGCGCACCGGCAAAATGCCCTGGGCGGTTGTGCAATTGCGGAAAGAAAACCTGCGCGCTGACAGCTACAACCTGGTGGGCTTCCAGAACCATTTGAAGTTTGGCGAGCAGGCACGCGTCCTGCGGCTGATTCCGGGCCTCGAAAACGCGCGCTTCCTGCGCTACGGACAGATTCATCGCAACACGTACATCCAGGCGCCGGTTCTGCTGGATGAAACGCTGCGTTTGAAAAAGGAACCGAGGTTGCTTTTCGCCGGACAGCTGTGCGGAGTGGAGGGCTACACGGAATCCATTGCCACCGGATTGTTGGCGGGAATCTATGCCGCTTCGCTGGTCCGCGGCGAGGAACCTACGCCCGCGCCCCGCGCCAGCGCGCTTGGCTCTCTGGTGCATTACATTACTCACGCTGACCCCAATCAGTTTCAGCCGGCCAACATCACCTTCGATTTGCTGGAGCCGCTGGAAGAGGAATTGCGCAAGAAGGTCCGCGACAAGAAGGAGCGGCGCCGGTTGGTATGCGAGCGGTCGCTGGCCGCCTTCGACGCTTGGTGGAGTGCGATTCGGCACACGGCGGCGGAACTTCGCTCGTGAATTCTGCGTAATTCTGTGATACGCTTTGCCTTCTCTCTGAAAGGATCACTATGCGCGCACTCTCTGCCCCCGATTCCGTTTCGCTTGCTGTTGAACGCACCAGGGAGTTCCTCTTCAATCCATTCGCATGGGGAACCTATCTGAAGCTTGGACTGGTGGCAATCATTACGGAAGGGGTGGGGGGCAATTTGAGTTCCTCATCGCACGGCAGTTCCTCGTCCGGAAATGGCCACACGATGGAATCTCCGTTTCACTTGCAGCCGGAGTTGATTGCGGCAATTGTTGCGGCGGTGCTGCTGGCGATTGTTATATCGATTTTTGTTTTCTACCTGATCACGCGGCTGCGCTTCGCCTACTTCCATTGCCTGGTCTACAAGACAAAGGAGATTGGGCCGGGATGGCGGCGCTATAGAGCACAGGCCTTGCGATTCTTCTGGCTGAACGTGGTGGTGGGAATCTGCTTTGGAGCGGTGCTGGTTCTGATTGCCATTCCGTTTGCGGCGGGGTTCTGGCGGGTCTATCGCGAGAGCCAGCTGAACGGCCAGCTCGATTGGGGGTTGTTGGTATCTCTCGTGTTGCCGCTGATTCCGATCTTTATTCTGCTGGCGCTGGCCGGAATCCTGACCGACGTGATTTTGCGCGATTGGATGCTGCCGCATTACGCGCTGGGCAACGCATCGGCCGGCGAGGCGTGGAGCGAAGTATGGGCCCGCATCAGCGCGGAGAAACGGCAGTTTCTTGTCTACGCGCTGCTGCGCGTGATTTTGCCGACAATTGCGATGATCGCGCTCTTCATGGTGCTCATTATTCCGGGGCTGATGGTGGCCGGCGCACTGGGAGCGATAGAATACGCGATTCACTCGACCTTTGCGGATGCGGCGGGAGCAGGCGCGGTAGCCGGCATTCTTTTGGAGGTATTCTTCGGGGTTGTTGCATTTGTGCTTGCGTTGCTGGCCGGCATCTGCCTGGGAGGGCCGGTAAGCACGTGGATACGGGAGTATGCGCTGATCTTCTACGGCGGCCGCTATCAGAAGCTGGGAGACATACTGTATCCGCCGCAGGCGCCGCCCGCGCTTGGCGCTCCTGGAATTGTTTGACGGCGGCCAGTGCTCTCGGAACTTGTCCAGGAATCTGCAATGCTGCAAAAGGCTCCTCGTCCTGCGATCCGCTTCCCATCGCCTCCGGAAAACGGCTGATCTTTTGCATAAAATTATCCGGATGCGGCACATAATGTGAACTGATTAGGGGGCGAAACGCCGGCATCGAGGGCAGTGAGCTCCACCACGCGAAGCACAGGTCAGGAAACTGGGCGCAAGCAGGCGCGGACGCCGGGGTCTTGTCTGCGCGGATTTGGTGGGCAAATTATCCCCTCCAACGCCTAAAAGCGGCGTAACAGGCTGCTGATAAACCCGCCGCTTTGAAAGGGCGCGGCTTTAGCCGTGCCCAGGTTGCTGATAAACCCGCCGCTTTGAAAGGGCACGTCTTTAGACGTGCCGCTAAGACCCATAAAAAGTGCGCGGCTTTAGCCGCTGAGGGATGTATTTCGAATCTCGTTGGACTTTGTCAGCAATCTGCAACGCCTAAAAGCGGCGTAACTCCTTTGCTGTCACATTTCTGCAACTAACTCGTTTCGAATCACATATTTGGAGCGAGACCCCTTTCGTAACCCGATGAAAACACGCCGGTTCTTTACAGAGACCGGGTGGGGGTGGGCAATTCATGCGTCAACTGGGGCGGGCGATGCCCTGCTGCTTGCATACGCTCGCGAGTTCTTTGGCAGGTTCTAAAGCAGCTTCACAGTATCGTTCTATTCGCCCGCTACGCCGTAAACCATTGTGTGGGATGATGGTTTTGGCAGGCTTCAACGACCCTTATGATTGACCCCGCGCAACTCCTCTCCAACCGCATTGTGGCCATCGCATTGCGAGTGGTTCTGGGCAGCTATGTGATCTACATGGCGCGGAAATTCTATGCGGATCCGTTGGGCTATTTCCGCAGGTCGGCGCGGGGAATGGTAGACCTGCCGCGGCTGGAGCCGATCGTGCGCGGTCTGGCCTGCTTTTGCCTTTGGGGCGGCTGCTTCATTCTGGCAACCGTCGTGGCAGTGCAGCTGCTTGGCCTGCACGGCAACGCGCTGGTGCTTCCGCTGATTGCGCTGGCTGCATTCGCCGCATGGTTACTGCTACCGGCGGATGCGAGCCAGGACACGGCTGATCGGCAGGGTTTGGAAAAGACGCGGCGACCGAGATAGACGGTCATCTTCCGCCGGGTCACTGCTGGCGCATCTGCGTTGCGGGGGTAGCAGCGTGTACCCTGAAGACCGGAGTTTGCTGATGCGCTGGGTTCCCATTCTGGTCGGGTCATTTTGCTCGGTAGCACTGAGCACGTGCGCAGTCTCCGCTATCGCGCAGGCCGCGCCGCCGAAAGCCAACCCTGCAAAGAGCGTCACGCACCTGGTCCTTCCACCAGCGCCCAAAGCGCTGCTTCCGAGTTCCTTTGCCGGATGGGTGGCCGTGGAAACGCCCAGGACGGTGGCCGGTGCCGCCCAGGCCGACCCGGCCAACGCAGCGGCTCTCAATGAATACGAATTCACCGGGGGCGCGCTGGCCACATACAAGCGCAGCGGCGAAACGCTGACTTTGCGGGCGCTGCAATTTCACGACACCAGTGGGGCCTACGGTGCCTATTCCTTCTACCGCCAGAACGGATGGCCCAAGGAGGATATCGGCGCCGGAGCTGCCTCTGACCACAACCGCGTGCTCTTCTGGCTGGGCAACACGATGGTGGACGCGAACTTTTCTCGCATCGGCCCCATGTCCGGTTCAGAGCTGCGCGAGCTCGCAGGCCAGTTGCCCGTGCCCGAAGGAGCCAGGGCGCTGACGCCGCCTGTTTTGGGCAATCTTCCCAAGGAATCACTCGACGGGCAAACCACCCATTATGCGGTGGGTCCGGTCGGCTACGCGGGCGCCGGCGGCGTGCTGCCGCCCGAACTTGTAGGCTTCGATCGCGGCGCGGAGGCCGTGACCGCGAACTACACACTGCGCTCCGGGCCGGCTACGCTGACCGTCATCGACTATCCGACGCCGCAGATGGCCATGGCGCAGGAGACCAGGATTCGCAACTACATCAAGGCCGGCAAAGGGGCTCAGCCGCAATGGCCCAAGCCACTGGCAGACTCCGACCAGGCGTCGCTGGAAGTGCGCCGCAGCGGAACGCTGGTGGCTCTGGTCAGTGGCGACGCCATTCCCGACGAAAGCCACAAGCTGCTGGCGACGGTGCACTTTGAAACCGACCTCACTTCGATCCCTCAGCCCACGGAATCGGAGGTAGCCAAGACCGGAAAGCTGCTCATGGGCATTGCCGCACTGGTGATTGTCGGCGCCAGCGCAGCCGTCCTGCTGGGATTCTTCCTCGGAGGCGGCCGTGCTCTCTATCGCATCGCGCGCGGCCGACCGGCCTCCTCGGTGTATGAGGCCGAGTTCATCCGTATCGACTTGCGGGAGGAATGGGACGAATCGAGGCCCGCGAACGACGAGGTGAATCCGAAGGGTTAATGGCAGCCAAATCCTGTGGAAAACAGGACCTAAACCCTAAGAAACACCGCGAAATGACGGGGATGAACCGATGCGAACAGGCGAACACACGACGAAGAGCGACTCGGCGCCTTCTCCAGTAATTGATCTGTAAAGTATTGGGAATAAATGCTTTATTTCGCCCCTGATTTCTCCTTGACACTCCCTTCCCACGCCCCTACTATGCAGCCAGAAAGTTCTGATGGTTTTGCCTCCGTTGGAACTATTCTCCCTGAGGAAAGAGCTGCCCTGTTGCCGGGCGGCTCTTTCCGTTTTTAGCGGGTTTATTTTTCGGCGTTGAGCGGCTTGCCCTCCGCACCGGCCGCCGCTTCACTCCACTGCTTTCCGCAGGCTTCGCATCGCCATGTGTTGAACGGATTGACATCCTCAAGCACCGAGTCTCCAACAAGCGGGTCGCTCTGCATGAGAGGCGGTATAGCGCGCCAGTCTTTTCCAATCGAAAGATGAGCCTGAAGGAATCGAAGGGGAGTGGGACGGGGGGCTCCTTTCGTTGATAGGATGAGCACACACTAGCAGTAGCAGCCGTGGGGAGGGAATGTGGGAAT
>JBEKEQ010000174.1:0-7735 GCA_050013735.1 Occallatibacter sp. | reverse complement strand
ATGGTCCGGATGGTCACAAATCCGGAAACATACGTCCAGCCGGCTTTCATCTCGGTAAACGTGGATGTAGCCGCACGCTTCACCAACGGAACATGCACGCGCATCATCAGCAGCGACGCAATCACCGCCAAATAGCTGATGCCATCGATCAAGAAGCACCAGCCCTCGCTCGAAACCGCGATCAGCATTCCGGCCAGCGACGGGCCGATCAGCCGCGCCACGTTCACCATCGACGAGTTGATCGCGATGGCGTTCGAAAGGTCGCGCTTGTCCTCCACCATCTGCACCATGAACGCCTGGCGTCCCGGCATATCAAAGGCATTGATCATGCCCTGCATCACGCTGAACGCCAGCAACCAGGGAACCGTAATCCAGCCCGACAGAGTCATCACCGCCAGCAGCAGCGACTGCATCATGGAGAGCGTCTGCGTCCACACCAGCACTTTGCGGCGGTCGAGCCGGTCAACCCATACGCCGGCAAATGGCGCAAAGAGAAAAGTCGGAATCTGGCCGGCAAAGCTCACCGTCCCCAGCAGCAGCGCCGATCCGGTGAGCCGGTAGACCAGCCAGCTGGTGGCTACGCGCGTCATCCACGTGCCGACGAGCGAAATGCTTTGCCCGCCAAAAAACAGCCTGAAGTTGCGATGCCGCAGCGCGCGCCACGCGTGCGACGAGCCGCTGAAAACCTGCGGTTGCTCGGGACCGGGAGCCTCGATTGTTTCTGCGCTGGGTTTTTCTTCTCGACCGCTCAGAACGGGGACCTCAGTAAAGCTTGAAGTTCATCTCGATCATAATGCGCCTCGGGACGGGATTCCCATTGCGCGCAGCCGGTTGGAACTGGTACCTGGCGGCAGCCTCCACTGCCTTCTCATCCAGCCCGTAGCCGAGCGGCCTCTCCACGCGAATATCCGTGGGCTCGCCCTCCGCAGTCACTAGCACGGAAACAATCACCACGCCCTGAATCTTCTTGCGCCGGGCCTCGTCGGAATACTCCGGCGGTGCAACGTGAATCGCCTTGGGCGGCGTATCACCGGGCTGCACGCCTAGCGGATCGCGCGCCCGCCCGAATCCGCCGTTCTCTCCGTAGTGAAGCAGCAGCCTGGGAACCGGTGGGGCAAGACGGAAGAAAGGCACCCGCAGATACACCAGCACCGGTACAGGCTTGCCGTTCAGCGTTCCCGGCTGGAACCGAGACTGGCTCACAGCCTCCACGGCCGCGTCCTGGTAGGGATTGCCGTTGGGATTTACCGGTTGTACCTTGGTTGGAACACCGTCAATGCCGATGACCGCGGAGAGTGTGATCAAGTGCGGGCGATCTGTCTCGGTTGCGCCGGGAGGGTATGCCGCAGGCACGGCGTTCGTCAACGCAGGCGGCGTGACCCCATCGGCGAGCCGATAAACGCCGTCCTTATCCGGCATGAGCGGCGCTTGCTTAATGGTTAAGGGGCCCTGGTCCGTTGAAGGCGCCAACTCCTGCTGCGCCCACGCGGTCGCCGCGCCCAGCATCAAGAATGCCGCCAATAGTGCCGATTTTCGCATCGGAGCCTCCCGCGTCGACGCTCGAATGCCCTCACTCTAGCACAATCTCAAAGCTTGCAGGGAGGCAGAGCCAAAACGGTCGCAGTCGCCCATTGCCTGAACCGTTTCCGTCCGGCAATCGGAGAGGAAGCTCTACTTCGAAGGAGCAAAGCCGCCAAACTCAACATGAATAGAGGCCCGCACCGGCACAGCCACTCCCTTCAGGGTGCCCGGCTTGTAGCGAGATTTCATCAGTGATGCGACTGCGGACTCTTGCAGAATTGGATCTTCGCAGTGGGTGACCGAAGGATCGGATGGCTTTCCCTTTTCGCTGACGGTTAACACCACGTCGCATGCGCCTGTGCCCTGTACCCTAAAAGCCGCATCTCCATAGCCCTCGTCAACAAACTTGACAATTCCTGGCGGGGATACGCTCTTCGACAGCGGGTAAACTCCGTCCGCTCCGGGCAAATCTGGAGTCGTGCCGGGCGCAGCCGAAACTCCAAAGTGAACGAGTGTAGTAAGTTCGCGGCCAACCATGCGGTAATTGACCTCAACAGTGGTCCGAACATCAACCGGCGTGCCGTCTTTTCGGGTAGCTGGTCTAAAGCGGTATTGCCGCGCGGCAACTAAACTGCTCAGTTCGAATACTGGATCGGTGCAACGGACAACCGATTCATGCTGCGGCATGCCTTTTATGTCAACAATGAGTGAAATCAGGCACCGGCCGCTGATTTCCTTTTCCCGTGCCTTGTCAGAAAATTCCGGGTCCACCGTATGGAGCAGCTTTGGCGGTATCACGGTCTTAACATCCGCCGGCACAGCGCTCGCATCCGGATACTTTGGCTCGGCGGACTGCATTGCATTCCCGAAACCGGGAATCAACACGAGGGACAGTGTACTGAGAATAAGAAGTCGCATGAATCTCTCCCAAAAAACTCGTGCCAGATTCGATCCCGGGAGTTCCAGCACGCTGAGCAGGAGCGAGCAGCCGAAAGCTTGGTTGTCGCCCTTTGCGTTCTTTGTTAACTTCCAACTGGGTCGCATCACGGTTAAGAATTGTACGGGCCGCTACGATCCTAGAGCTGGAAGTTCTCTTCGAAGGCGATTTCGACCGCAACCGGCTCACCGTCCTTCATCGCGGGCTTGAATCGGGTTTTGTTTATCACCTGCATGGCATAGCCGGTCAGCTCAGCACTAAGAGGCTTCTCCACCCACGAATTCTGCGGCATGCCGTTGGCATCGACGATCAACGAGATGATACAGACGCCATGGCGGCCTGCCACTTCGGCTTGGTTGGTGAACTGCACGTCAGGAGAATTCAAGGCCACGGGACGGATGATTCCGTCTCCGGGCTTCAACTTATAGATACGAGAGCCTACATTAGGATTCTTCTGCAGAGGGTCATCGACCGGAGCAAGCACGGCAACGTCTGGCGGCTTCGGGAGCGCTTCAAGCTTCTGCGTCGGCAAGGACATCAGCCGCAAGCTGTAGCTCTTCTTGCCCGCGCTGTCCAGCGACTCCACGAGGCAGGATTCAATGCCAATCTCCAGAGACTCAGCCACAACCACCGGTTTGCCATCTGCCCTCCCCGGGTCGAAAAGGTCAGAGCTGGCGATATGAATGGCGAATCGGTCCGCTTCTGTCCCCAGCGGCTTTAGAAACATAATGTTGCGGGGCCGCCCTTTCGTGTCCACGAGAAGGGAAAGCAAAACCTTACCGTCCTGCTTTAGATCGCATTTCTCCTTGCCAAATGGCGGTAGGTTAAGCGGCAGAAGCTCCGGAGCCCTCACTCCCGGACCGGGAGAATACACCTTCACCGGCTCCGGCGGGGCATCATCGAGCGGATTAAACGAAATGGGCGCGGTTTGCTGCCCGCCCGAAGCTCCGGTAGTCAATGAGAAGAACAACGCAACAGACAGTGCGCGCCGCATGATCTCTCCCATTCTTGACTCTGAAAGCATCATACAACTCCCAGCACCCGCAGCAGGAACGCGTAATCGAACGCGATCTCTTTCAGATAGTCATAGCGGCCGCTGGCGCCGCCGTGGCCGGCCTGCATGTTTGTCACTAACAGCAGGGGGTTGTTATCCGTTTTGAGCGTCCGCAGTTTGGCTACATACTTTGCCGGCTCCCAGTACATGACCTGGCTGTCGTGGAGCGACGTCTTCACCAGCATGGCTGGATAACTCGCCGCCTTCAAGTTATCGTAGGGCGAGTAACTCAGCATGTAACTGAAGTAAGACTCCTCGTTTGGATTGCCCCACTCTTCGTATTCGGGAACAGTCAGCGGAAGCGTCGAGTCGAGCATGGTGTTCATCACGTCCACAAAGGGCACATGGGATACAACGGCGCGAAAAAGATCGGGCCGCAGGTTCACCACCGCGCCCATCAATAACCCTCCCGCGGACCCGCCCTCGATGGCGACGCGCTCCGGGTCGCCGTAACGCGCCGCCGTCAAATGCTCCACGGCTGCGATGAAGTCGGTAAAGGTGTTCCGCTTGACGAGCATCTTGCCGGCGTCGTGCCACGGCTTGCCCAGGTCGCCGCCGCCGCGGATGTGCGCATAGGCCATCACCACGCCACGATCGAGCAGGCTGAGCCGATTCGCGCTGAAGCCGAGCGGCAGCGCGTAGCCATACGATCCGTACCCGTAAACATACAGCGGATTCCGCCCCGGCTGGCGTATGTCCTTTCGATAGACCAGCGAGACCGGCACCTTGACGCCGTCCGCCGCGATGGCATGAACTCGCTCGCTGGCGTAGAGCGCACGGTCAAAGCCGCCAGGAACCTCAAGCTGTTTGAGCAAAGTAGACGAGCCGGTGATGGTGTCGTACTCGTACACCGAACCTGGAGTTACCAGCGACTGGTAGCTATAGCGATAGGTCGCGGTCTCGAAGATGGCGTTGGTGTAGGGGTGGGCGCTGTAAGCCGGCTCCGGGAATGCGATGTCGTCGGCGAGCGCGGCCTGGGCGCCATCGCCTGCAAAGCGCCAAATGCGCAGGCGGGGCAAGCCATCTTCGCGCTCAAAGGCAACGAAGAAGCCGGCGAAAAGATCGATCCCCTCGAGCATGATGCTGTCGCGATGCGGAATCAGTTCCGTCCAGTGCTCGCGGCCCGGCGTGGCCACAGGCGCCGTCACCAGGCGGAAGTTGCGCCCCCGGTCATTTGTGCGGATAAACAACTGCCCATTCCGATGGTCGACAGAGTACTCGTGCTCATCTTCTCGCGGCGCAATCAGCGTAAAGGCGCTGGCGGGCTCGACAGCCGGCAGCACCCAGGACTCGCTCGCAGTGTGGCTCGCCGATTCCAGAATCAGAAACTTGCCGTCCCGCGTGCGCCCCGCTCCCACGTTGAAGCGCTCGTCGTCATCCTGATAGACCAGAACGTCATCAGAATGCGGAGTGCCGCGCGTGTGTCGCCAGAACTGGTATTGCCGCTTCTGCTCCTCGTCTTCCACGGTATAGAAGAGCGTCCGGTTGTCGGCGGCCCACACCACCGAGCCCACGCGCTCCACTTCGCCGGGGAGGGTCTCATCCGTTTCCAGGTCTTTAATGTGCAGCGTGTACTGGCGGAAGCCGGTGGTGTCGGTGGTGTAGACCAGCCAGCGGCCGTCGTCGGTGATGTCGCTGTCGCCGATGGCAAAGAAAGCGTGGCCCTCGGCCATCTTGTTGCCGTCGAGAATCACATGCTCGGGCGAATCGGCCTCGGGCGAGGCCTTGCGGCAATCGATGGCGTACTGGCGGCCTTCTTCGGTGCGGCTATAGTACCACCACGCGCCGTCACGGTAAGGCACGGATACGTCGGTCTGCTTGATGTGCGAAAGCATCTCCGCATACAGGTCTTCGCGCAGGCTCGCCAGCGGGGCCATCCACGTCCCGGCATGGGCATTCTCGGCCTCAAGGTACGCGGTCACTTCGGGGTCCTGCTTGTCGCGGAGCCATGCGTAGTCGTCGCCGAGGACAACGCCATGCAGGACGGTCTCAGTGTGCTGTTTGCGGGCGATAGGGGGCGGGGAAATCGGGTTTTCAGTCATTTCCTTCCCAGTTTAGTGCAACGGCGCCTTCCGGCCCTCGCGAGGACCAACGGAACTTCCGGCCCCTCGCCCGCGTACAATTGAGAGCGATGAAAGGCTTTGGCCGCGCATATTCGACCGTTTTTTCGCTCCTGCTGGCTGTGTTCCTCGGTCTCGGCGCCACCGCCCTTGTGGCCGAGCGGCCCCAGGACCTGCCCAAGCCCACCGATTACGTAAGCGATTTTGCTCACGTGCTTTCGCCGGAGGCGATTGCGCGGCTGGACCACATTTGCGACCAGCTTGACCACTCCGCCGCCCACGCGCAGGTGGCCATTGTCACCGTCCACACGCTCGATGGCGACGACGCGGCCGACTACGCGAACAAGCTTGAAGATGCCTGGAAGATGGGCGACAAGGGGCTGAACCGCTACTTGATGGTGCTGTTGGCAGTGGACGACCACCAGCGCAGGATTGAAGTGGGATACGGCCTGGAAGGAATCCTGCCCGACGGCAAAGTGGGCGATATTGGCCGGGAAATGGTTCCCTACCTACGCGCGAACGACTACGACGGCGCGGTAACCAATGCCGTGAGCGAGATGGCCCAGATCATCGCCGCGGACGCCAAGATCACCCTGGATGACCAGCCTGCCGAGCAAGAGCCCGCGCCCATGCATCACTCCTCTGGGCTCAGCACCATCAAGGTCATTCTGATCGTGATCGTCGTTGGACTTTATCTTTTCCGGGTTTTGGGCAGCTGGGGCGTCTTTGGGCTGTGGGGCCTGGGTCTGCTGGGCGGCGGACGCGGCGGCGGGTTCGGCGGCGGCAGTTTTGGCGGCGGAGGCGGCGGTGGAGGGGGCGGCTTTGGCGGCTTCGGCGGCTCCGGAGGCGGATTCGGCGGCGGCGGAGCGGGTGGAAGCTGGTAGGGATTGAATTTTTTGAAGGGGTCCGCGGTGGCGGGCCGGAGGAGAAAATCACACTATGAGCAAGGGACTTTTGATTGGATTGGGCGTCTTGGTCGTTCTGCTACTGGTCGTCCTGATGGTTTTTGGCAGCTACGTCAGCGCCAGAAATCAGATGGTGGAAAAGGACCAGAACGTGAAGAGCATGTGGTCGGAGGTCGACGTGCAACTTGAGCGTCGCGCCGACCTGATTCCCAACCTGGTGGAGACGGTGAAGGGCTTTACCAAGGAAGAAAGCACTGTTTTTGGCGACATTGCCAACGCGCGTGCGGGCATGTTGAACGCGCAGGGGCCGGCAGCCAAGATCGCGGCCAACGGGCAACTGGACGGGGCCATCGGCCGCCTGCTGCTGCTCACTGAGAACTATCCGCAACTGCGCTCGAGCGACCAGTTCATGCGCCTGCAAGACGAGCTGGCGGGGACGGAGAACCGCATCGGCGTGGCGCGCAAGCGTTACAACGACTCGATTCAGGATTACAACACCTTCATACTTCAGTTTCCCAATAACATCTGGGCAGGCATGGCCGGCTTCAAGGAGAACGACGCCTACTTCAAAGCCAGTCCCGCCGCGCAGGCGGTGCCCTCGGTCAAGTTCTAAGGCGCGCATGCAAAAAGGCCATCCCGCAACACGGGATGGCCTTTGAGAGGGATCGGTTCGGACGCGGCCCTTTGTGGGCTACTTGAAGGAAGCGATGGCGCTGGCTTCGTCGTCGTAGATGTCGAAGACCGTGTAAAGCTTGGTGAGCTGCAGCAGGTCATGGACCTTCTTGTTCAGCTTCAGCAGCTTCAGCGAGGCGCCCTGGTTCTTTGACGTGGTAAAGGCGCTTACCAGTTCGCCCAAGCCAGAGCTGTCAATATAGTTCACATCTCCCAGGTTGAGCAGGATGCTCTTGGTGCCCTTGCCGATCAGGTCGCGAATAGCGTCACGCAACTGCACACTGCCCTCGCCCAGGGTGATGCGCCCGCTGAGGTCCAGAATGGTAACGCCATCCAATTCACGGGAAGCAATAGTAAGTGCCACGGGAACTCCTCCTTATTGGTGATTCAGTTATAGCACCTTCGCCGGTTGCAGGGTGGTGAAAACAAAGCTGCTCACTTGCCATGCAGGGAGGGATCGATGGCCGCGGCCCCCGATGCCCCCGGCTCAGGCACCCTAGGTTTTTTCGCCGGCCGGCGCCAGATTTTTGATCAGCGTCAGCTCGGTTCCGGGATGCAGTTGTCGAAAGTGTACCTCATCCATGAA
>JBEKEQ010000173.1:0-7777 GCA_050013735.1 Occallatibacter sp. | reverse complement strand
GACTACAACCAGAGCGGTTCGAAGAGCACATGCCAATCCGCCTCCCAGTCAGTAACCAACATCGCCCAAATCTTCGCGGATATTGGAGCGGATTTCAGTACCGGGCATCTGATCAACAACAACACCACATAGCGCGCGAGGAAACGCGCAGTACAATTTTCCCGGCGAACCGCGTATTCAGGCGGTTCGCCGTTTTCTTTGGTTGAAAGATCCCAGGGCCATGGAACTAATTCAACCTCAAAAAGGAATCCTCTTGGGCATAAATGCGCAAAATAATGCATATGGCCGTTTTTCTAGTTGTATAAGCTATTGATTCTAAAATATTTCACTTTGGCGCTCCACTTGCACTTCATAAGTTGCAGGTTGAGCGGTAATGACGCGTAAGGATCGTGGCCCGTACAGAATAGCCCCATGGGGGAGATTCTTTGCTTCTTGGAAATCGGGCCCGATACGTCATTTGCAAGTGTGCAACGCTCACCTGGGAACGAAAATTCCTTACGAAAAGGTTGAGACCCCATGAAAGCTCTTAAGATTCTGGTTTTGGTTTTCGGGTTGGCACTGATGACGCAGCGTCTGACGGCAGAACCGTTTGCCCCCTGCGACTCCGTGCCCGGCAACATTGTTGCGAATTGCGGTTTCGAAAGTGGCAATTTTATCCCTTGGTCGCCTGGCGGCGTCATCACCAACACCCAGGTGGCGGAAGGCCCCGGCTTTGGCTACTCTGGCCCCAATTCCGGCCTCTACTATTTTGTGATGGGATCGGTTGGCCCTGGCGGCACCCTTTCTCAGACGCTTCCGACATACGCTGGATACACCTACACCTTTGCTTTTTACTTTGCCAGTCTCGGCGATACCCCCTCGAGTTTTTCAGCTTACTGGGATAACACACAGCTTCTGTCCCTGGTAGATCCAAATAGCGGCGGCGCGTACGTTCTCTACCAGTACCAGGTAGCCGCCGTCGGCGACGACACCATCCAATTCGACTTTGAGGACACTCCAGGGTGGATGGCGCTCGACGACGTATCCGTCACAGGTACTCCGGAGCCGGGAACCTTGAGCCTGCTCTTCGTCGGGCTGGGAGCTGGTCTCGTGTTCGTGTGGCGCCTTCGTTCTCTTGCCTGATTCTGAACTCAAATGAAGCCGGACCCAAGCCGGAAGCGCTCCTCGCGCTTCCGGTTTTGTTTAAGTGCGCTAAGGCTCCTGTGCGCTGAGAGCATTGCCGCGTCATGCGGCGGAGATTTGCTATTCGAGCACTTCGGGAATAATCAGCAGCACTTCCACCCTGGCAATTTGGCCATTTTGCATGGCGGGCCTGAATTGCCACATCGCCAGCGACTTGAGCAAAAACTCGGCATGAGGAAACTCCGGCGGGAAGACGACGGCCAGTTCCTCGAAGCGGCCGGCCTGGTTCACAAACCCGTGAACCATAAGCGCGTCGGCGTCGATTTCGCCGGGAGCTATGTTGGGGCGCACAATGTTATAGGGCCACGGCGCGTCGAGTCTCGCGCCGTTTCCTCCCGCAGCCGCGTCGGCCGAGCGCGGAAGCGAATACTGCAAAATCCAGCTCTTGGCAAGGCCAACATGGAGATACACCGTGTAGGCCATTCTGCCGCCCAGGATTCCGGCCGTCTCAGGATATTTTTCTTCCAGCGACGACCCCACAACCACAGAGCTGAACTGGCCGTCTTTGGGCCGTGAGATACGCTCGGTTCCCGGCAGATTGCCCTCGCCGGCACCATCGCCAGCTCCTGACGCAGGCTTGGCCCCGCTTCCATTGCCGGGGACCTGAGCCTTGGCAACGGCATTGCCTGCGCCTGTGCCCGCCGTCGCCGCCTTGGCTGCCGGATGAACCGCCGCGGGCTGGTTGGCGACTTCGGATCCGGCATCGGCGCCCTGCACAGGTCCAGTCTTTGCTCCGTTGCGAATGCCCGTTGCCGCCGAGGGTGCGGGGCTGCCGTTGCCTGCTTCGGAAGGAGTCTTTGCCTGCCCCGGCGCCGGCGCCCCCGGCGATGACTTGGATTCGGTCATGTTCACAGGCGGCAGCGCAACGGTTCCCTTGGCCATTTGAAGATCGGAGAGAGACACGATCTTGGCCGGGGTGGGCGGCGCGGGCGACTCCGAAGTAGTTACCGGCGGCGGCTTCACCGGCTCGGGCCCGTGAACGACTACGGGAGAAGTGGCGCTGGCGGTGATTGGCGGCGCAGGCGAGGGCAGTTTGCTGGACGCGATGTTGCGGTCGGCCAGGTTGGCCTCTTCATTGGGCAACTCAAGAATGGGCTGCACTTCGGCGGTAGGTTGCTCCGGCTTGGGAGGAACGATAGTCTTTGACTCGGTTTGCGCCTTGGACAGAATCGCAACCGTCGGGACCGGGATCTTCT
This sequence comes from Occallatibacter sp., assembly GCA_050013735.1. Taxonomy (GTDB): domain Bacteria; phylum Acidobacteriota; class Terriglobia; order Terriglobales; family Acidobacteriaceae; genus Telmatobacter. The sequence continues at coordinate 5,399 of JBEKEQ010000173.1, read as the reverse complement.
GGGTGAGAATGACTTTGGAATGAATATCCGGCTGAATCAGAGTTTGCGGTCCCGGTTGCGCCTCTGCCGTCAGCCGCAACTCCGCCTTTTGCTCCGTCTGGTTCCCTTGAGCCGCGCGCGCCCGCACTTTGGAACGCGGGCCAGGATATCGAATGCCGCTCCCGGCAGAGCTCCGCAAGTGCAGCTCGGGCACATCCAGGTCCAAATGCCGCACGGCATATCGCTCGGAGGGAGCGTGCACGCTGATCTTCGGCGTTAATAGGATTCCAAAGGCCACCAGCGCAATCACCGCGCCATGAACGAGAATCGAGACCAGAAACGACGCCGGCCTTTGGCTCTCTTCCGGCCGCTCTGAGAAGAGCGTAATGGTGCGGGAAGACCTCATGGCCGGATAAATCCTCTCCTTATGGAATATCCCGAATTACAGTCGACTCGCTGAGTATGTACCAAGTGGATTCTTCTCGCCGAATATCCCACTCAGGCGCCGCGACCCCGCGAGCAAGACAATTTGAGGAATCGATTTAGCGCCTTCTGATGCTTACTCTTTTTAGATGACCGCAAAGCTTGCACTTTCAGCTTGTTTGAGTGCCAAAAGAGCGTTTTCAACCCGCTGTTGAACTTCATTGTAACCTCTTTAAGAGTGGCGTATTGCAGGGTTATATGGAAAGGCAACCTATAGAAAAACTTAAGACTTGACTTATGATATGAAGGGAATAAACTGAACACGCGATTAATTTTTGCCCTGCCTTCTGTCGATTGAACTTCGGGTTCGGCGTGTGTCGAAAATTCGTTTCCTCAGGCTCGTCGATTGCCGTGGGAGACAGAAAGGCGGAACTGGCTGGTAGTCAGTTCGTGTACGCTTCGAGATGAACCGCAGAGTCCTTACAATTCTATTTCTCGCGTTCGTAATTGCAGGAGCATGCGCCTTCCTGGTTTACCGCCTGGTGGGCAACCGCTTGAACGCGGCCAAGCCCCTGCCGGTGACGCGGGTGGTTGCGGCGGCCAGTGACATAAAGCTTGGGTCGGTTCTCACCTCGGGCAACCTCACCTCCATCGATATCGCAGGAGGGCTTCCCAAAGGCGCAATTCTCGATAAGGACAAGGGCGCTCTTGTAGGACGTGGTGTTATCTCAGACCTGTATCAGGGTGAGCCCATTCTTGACAGCCGCCTGGCCGCTGTCGGCTCCGGAGGTGGCTTGGCTGCCACCATTCCGCCCGGCATGAGAGCCAGCGCCATCAGAGTGGACGATGTGGTGGGCGTGGCAGGTTTCGTTACCCCTGGAATGCACGTGGACGTCCTCATCTCCGGCATTCCTCCCGGCGACCAGGCCAAGGTTGCCTCAGAAGGCGCGCAGGCTAGAACCATCCTTCAAAACATTCAGGTCCTGTCGGCCGGCACTGAGATTCAGAAAGACCCTGAAGGCAAACCCAAGCCGGTGCAGGTGGTTAACCTTCTGGTGACTCCAGAACAGGCGGAGACACTGAGCCTGGCCAGCGCCAACGCAAAAATCCAACTGGTGCTGCGGAACCCGCTCGACACCAAGACCGACCAGATTCCGGGCACCGCCGTGGAGAGCCTGTATACGGACCCCGGCGCGGTCAAGCCGAAGCCTGTAACCGTGGTGCGGGTCACTCCAAAGGCCGCGCCTGAGTCCTTCTCCATCGAGGTCATCAACGGCGCCAAGTCCAGTGAAGAAAAACCTGGTTCTCCCGAGGGAAAGCCATGAGAGCAAAGACATACATTACCGTTGCATTTTTCAGCGCATTGTCTTTTGTCCTCTGCGGCGCGTCAGATTTGCGGGCTCAATCGGCCAGCGCCTCCATTGATGACTCTGCCAATGACCTCTACGTGGCTGTGGGCAAAACCGTTCTGGTTGACACCGCCAAGCCCATCAAGCGAGTCTCCATCGGCCTGGGCGACGTTGCCGAAGCCCACGTTGTCAACGGCACCGAGATCATGGTCAACGGTAAAGCCGCCGGCGAAACGAGCCTGATTATCTGGGACAGGAGCGGCGGCAGGCAGTTCTTCAACGTCACCGTGCGCGCCGGGTCGTTTGCAACCAACGACAGCCTGGAAGCAGTCCGCCGCGAACTGAGAGCGGAGCTTCCGGGGCAAAATCTCAAGGTCACCTACGACAACGGCGTCATTTTTCTTCGCGGCACGGTCAAGGACCTGACCAGTTCCGCGCGCGCGGTACGCATCGCCTCCACGGCGGGTAAAGTCTCCAACCTGCTTGATGTCGAGGTGCCTCCGTCCGACCCCCAGATTCTCCTCAAAGTCCGGTTCTGCAGCGTCGATCGCAGCAAGGAAACGCAGCTCGGCATCAATATCTTCAGCACCGGCTTTGGAAACACCCTCGGCCAGGTGTCAACCGGCGAGTTTTCGCCGCCGGGAATTAATCTTCCCTTGGCCGCGGGAGCGGCGGCCACGGCAACCATCGGAAATGACCTCAACATCCTCGCCTTCTACCCCGGCCTGAATCTGGGCGCGACCATTCAGGCCCTGGAGAACAAGGGCATCGTCGAGGTTCTGGCCCAGCCTAATGTGCTGGCCACGAACGGGAAGCAAGCGAGCTTTCTTGCCGGCGGAGAGTATCCCTATCCAATCGTTCAGGGAACTGCATCCGGCGGCGCCGGAGCGGTGACTCTGGAATTCCAGGAGTATGGCGTTCGCCTCGACTTTCTACCCACTCTGACTCCCCGCGGAACCATTCGTCTTCAAGTCGCTCCTGAAGTCAGTTCGCTGGACTTCACTAACGGAATCGAGCTTGCGGGATTCGATGTCCCGGGCATTGACACCCGGAAGATGAAGACCGAAGTCGAGCTGAAAGACGGCCAGAGCTTTGTCATCGGCGGCCTTCTCGACAACCGCGACACCGAAACCTTTGAGAAGATCCCGTTCCTGGGAGATATCCCGATCCTGGGCAAATTCTTCCAATCGTCGCAGAAGACCAAGACCAATACCGAGCTTGTGGTTATTGTCACGCTGGAACTGGTGGCGCCGATGGAGGCCGGTGATCCGCTGCCTCAGCTGAAGTATCCGGGCAAGTTCCTGCCTCCGAACACCGGCGCTCCGATGAACACTCCAGACGCCAAGACTGCGGCCAACACCCTGGCCCCAAAGCCCGCGGCCATACCTGTTGAATCTCTGATCAACAGCATGAAGCCGGAGACGCCGCTCGTTGTGCAAGGCGCCAGTGGGACTTTTGGCTCTGCTACCGCAGCCTCGCCACAATCCACCACTCCCTCGACCACGGCGGGCGAGGCTCCGCAGTAAGGCTTCTCACCTTTTTTGCTTGAGCAACTGGGAAGCTCTGGGCTGATTCGCTCGGGGATTTTGGCAGCAGCTTTTAAAGGCCACAGCCGAGGCCGACAGCGAGACCCTGAGGCCACCGAATGGAATCGCCAGGCACAATGTTGCGTGAGTTTTGGAAAAGTCTGACCGCGCAGAGCCAGACGGCCTCAGAGACTCGCCTGAGGGTTACAAACCTCAACCGCAATTCCACACTTGCCACCTGCGCCGAAGTTGCCGACAGCGGGCCTAAGCGCAGCAAGGGCCTGCTGGGACGCGATGGCCTTTCTGCCGGAGAGGGCCTTTGGATCGTTCCCTGCGAGGCCGTGCACACCGTGGGCATGCAGTTCCCCATCGACCTCGTCTATCTGGATCGCCAAAATCGCATCAAGAAGCTTAGAAACAATGTGCCTCCCTGGCGGATATCGGCCTGTTTCTTTGCGCACTCCGTGCTGGAACTTCCTTCCGGCGCCATCCGCTCCACCGAGACACAGCGCGGAGACAAACTGGAGTTTACGCCAGTCTCATCGTCCGGCGACGCCTCAAAATAACTCTGGGCGAGCGAGCATCTGGAGTTATCTAACTGACGATTGGATTGATAACTCCCATTTTGCCGCAATCGGTCGGAGTTTCATGGCGCTACCGGTTCGGAGCTACCCGCTTGGGCGGGAACCTGACCAGGTACGCGTTCCGCCGGCCGGGAAACAGCGTAGAGATACCAGACTAGCCACGCCGGCGAACTCCAAAGAGTCCATAGATAAAGAGTGGCGGGCTTCCACACGATGCCGAAAAGTCCAACCTCGATTAAGGCGCTCAGGAATGCAAGAGTTGCCAGCATGCTCCGGGAGCTCGTAACAAATGCTCCTTGAAGCAGCGCCGGTATTGCCAAAGCCTGATCGTAAAGCCACGAATACGGCGCCGAAACAATCGAAACCAGCATCAGCAGGCTGCCCTGTCGCAGCCAATCCCACTTCAAGCGGCGCGGCCAGAAATACCCCAGGCCCCAAACGCAGCCAATGACGGATGGAAGATATTGTACCCAGGCCGCATCTTTTTTCACCCACAGCCGCAGCAAGACACTCAGGCAGGGAATATACTCCCACTCATTTCCGGGCCGCCGCAACACCTGTAGGTACTGACTCCATTCAAAGGGAACAATGAGATAGGCAAGAGCACAGCTTGCAACCACCGCGGCAGCGGCGCCAAGAAGAATCTTGTAACTCTTCGAAAACACAATCCACACAAGTAACACCACCCCGAAGGCCAGAAACAGGTGAGGCTTTAACATGCACAGCCAGAGGGACACACCAGCCAGAAACGGTCGGGTGCGATGAAATCGCAAAAAAAGCACTAACCCTACCAATGCAAGCAAAGCGATCTGGCCCATGATCAGGCAGATGAGCGCCGGTCCAAAGGAATAGCCGAGTAACTGCCGTCGGCCCGCCGGGCGGCCTTGCATAACCCAGACCATGTGCACCGAGCCAACCAGGCACACCAGCATGAACAGGGACCAAAGAATAGAGGCGACGCGCAAGCCCATGAAGCCCAGCGGATAAACCAGCGGCAGAGTCCAGGGTGGATTGCACATGTAGGTGCCGTATAAGCCCGCCATTCCCGCGCCCCGCGCGATCCGCAACAAGGCATCGCCATCATACGGGTTGCCGTGGTGCACGATCTGTTGGCCGGTGGTCCAATAGAGAGCAAAGTCTCGTGAGCCCACTACTTTGTCCGATGTCATGGAAAAAAGAAAGCACCAGACGGTGAACCCGAATGCCAGCCCGCAGAGCGTAGCCAACAACAGCTTTCCTACCACGCGAGTAATTTTCGCTAGCATACTGTTCCCCCGGTCGCATTCTCCGCAATCCTACCGCCATTTGAGCATGCAATCAAATACCACACCAGCCACGCAGGCGCGGTCCAAAGAGTCCATGTGTAAATGGGGGCGGGCCACCAAATATTGCAGAACAGTGCAACCTCAATGAAAACAGTTAAAAGCGCGAGCACTGCCAGAAGCATCCTGGACCGGGTCAGATATGCTGCGTGTAACAGCGCCGGCAGGGCTAGAGCCTGATCGTAGAGCCAGTAATAGGGCGCCGACAACACCGAT
>JBEKEQ010000172.1:0-7787 GCA_050013735.1 Occallatibacter sp. | reverse complement strand
CATCTGCGGCAGCGCAACGTCCCTGCAATGGCGCAGCGCGCCGTCGGGCGGGTAAGGCCAGGGCACGCGGTTCAGAAGGTAGCGCACAATCTCCCACTGCGGAAACAGCGCCTGAATCTGCTCCGCATCGCCAACTTCCAGGGGCCGCAGCAGCAGCCGTTCCGTTCTGCCTTCCGGGATCATGCGCCATCATACCAACGCAATCCCCACGCATCCGCGATAATAGGAGAGGAAACGAGGCCCGTCCGCCGTAGATTCTCCGTGCCCCATTCTTTCGCCTTGTTTCTGGCGAAAGGGTGGGAAACTACGAACCTGTTCCCACTCGCTGTCAGGAGCACAACCTTCTTGAAATCCGGATTTGTTGCCATTCTCGGCCGGCCCAACGCCGGCAAAAGCACGCTGCTCAACGCCCTCATCGGCGAAAAGGTGGCCATTGTCTCCGCCAAGCCGCAAACCACCCGCAACCGCATCGCCGGAGTGGTCGAGGTTGAGGCGACTAAGGGCAAGCGGCAAGGTTCTCATCCGGCCGCGCAAATCATTTTTGTCGATACGCCCGGCATTCACAAGCCCGGCTCGCAGCTTGACCGCCGCATGTTGCAGGAGGTCTACGAGGCCCTCGAAACCCGCGACCTGGTGCTGGTGCTGATGGACTCCACGCGGCGCATCCAACTCCCGGCAGAGCCCGGCAGTGAATCCACTCCAAAGGGAAAAAGCGCGGAAGGGCCCAGCGAAGATGAATTCCTCTTCGGCCTCATTCGCAAGCTCGATTGCCCCGTCTTCCTGGTCCTGACCAAAATCGATCTCGTGCCCAAGGACCGTCTGCTGCCGCTCATTGACGCGCTCACCCGCCAATTCAACTTCGCTGAAATTATTCCGATCAGCGCACGCAAGCGCGACGGCCTCGATCTGCTTGTGCGCAAAATCGTCGCCGTTCTGCCCACCGGCCAGCGCTACTACCCCAAAGATCAATACACCGACCAGCCCCAGCGCTTCATGGTCGCCGAGCTCATTCGCGAAAGCATTCTGGTCGAGACAGGCGAAGAGGTCCCCTACGCCGCCGCGGTCGTTATCGAGCAATTTGAGGAGCCCGAGCCGGCGCCCCCGCAAAAGAAAGGCCGCGCCCCTGCGCGTCTGCCCCTCACCCGCATCGCCGCGGCCATCTATTGTGAGCGCGACGGGCAAAAGGCGATTCTCATCGGCAAGGGCGGCGCCAAGCTCAAGGAAATCGGCACCGGCGCGCGCCGCCAAATCGAGTCGCTGCTCGGTACCCGCGTCTATCTTCAGCTGCACGTCATCGTCGAGCCCAACTGGCGCGACTCCAAAAGCTTTGTCGAATCCCTCGACTGGCGCAACCAGTTGGAACGCCTGGCCGGCAATCAGATTACTCAGAAGAATCCCGGCGAGAATGATTAGAGACAAACAGATTCACTCGCCCTTTCCAATTCCAAAATCTCCGTTACACTATTCTCGAAATACTTGAGGAGAGCAACGTGAGCCCAGCCCAATCCCTCGATCCCCGTGTCGATGTCTACATCGCCAAGTCCAAACCCTTCGCGCAGCCGATCTTGAATCACATCCGCGAACTGATCCACAAGGCGTGCCCCTCCGTCGTCGAAACCATCAAGTGGAGCCGTCCCTTTTTTGAATACAAGGGCGTCATCCTGGCAAACATGTCGGCCTTCAAAGAACACTGCAGTTTTGGTTTCTGGGGTCTGGAAATCGCTGCCGTCTTGCGCGAAGCCAAGGTGTTGCAGCCCGACGCAATGGGTTCCCTTGGACGCATCACCAGCATTGAAGATCTACCCGCCGACAAGCAGATGCTCAGCCTGCTTCGTCAGGCGGTAGGCTTCGTTGACTCCGGCCAGTACACCAGCCCAATCACCGCCCGGCAAAAGGTCGTCAAAGCTCCCGCACCCGAAGTCAAGGCGCCAGCTGAGTTCACAAAGGCGCTTAAGGCCAACAAGAAAGCCTCCGCCGCCTTTGCCGCGTTCAGCCCTAGTTGCAAAAAGGAGTACGTCGAGTGGATCGCAGATGCCAAGCGGGACGAGACCCGCGACAAGCGCATCGCCACCGCGATCGATTGGATCAGCGAAGGCAAGCAGCGCAACTGGAAATACCAGAAATGTTAGCGTAAGGCAGTGTGCGCTCGGATGAGCACCGCATGCTGACAGCCTTTACTTCGTAAGCACAACCTCAGTCACTTCCGGCTCAACCTTCTTTTGTCCCTTGTAGTCAGAGAAGTGAACCACGTTGTCGTAGGCGTCTTTGATCAAATCCTGCAGCGGGATGACGCTGCCGTTCACCCGCTGCTCGTCCAGCAGATCCAGATCGACGTCGGCAAAGATCATCTGCTCCTGGTTGATGGTGCCCTCGGCAGCGATTCCATCGCGCGCAAAGAAGTAGTCTGAAGGCGTCAGGATGGCCGCCTGTCCGTAGTTGGTAGCCATGTAGGGCACCAGCGGCAGATTGCCGACCGTTCCCGTCATGGCCACATACACCTGGTTCTCAATGGCCCGCGCCTGCGAGCAGTAGCGAACCCGGCAAAAGCCCTCGCGGCCGTCGGTGCACGATGGAACGAAAAGAATTTCGGCGCCTGCCTCGGCCATCACCCTGGCTACCTCGGGAAACTCCACGTCGTAGCAGATGAGGATGGCGATGTTGCCAAAGTCGGTGTGATAAAGGTAAAGCCCATGCCCGCGGCTCAGTTGGTAAGGGCCGCTCTCGGTGGGAGTCAGATGGACCTTTTTCTGCCGGAAGACCCGGCCATTGGGCGTGAACAGGTGCGCTGCATTAAAGATCTTGCCCCGCTGGAAAACCGGATGCGTTCCTCCGATGATGTAGATTCCCGTCTCCTGCGCCAGCCTGATAAACAGCGCCTCGTACTCCGGCGCTAGCCGCGCCAGGCGCCGCACCGCCAGCGCCGGTGCCGGCTCGTTGATGTAGCTCAGAAGCTGCATGGTAAAGAACTCGGGAAACAGGATGAAGTGCGCGTGGTACTCCTTGGCGCTGCGCACAAAAAACTCCACCTGGCTTACAAATGCCTCAAAATTTGCGATGGGCCGCAGCAAATATTGCACGGCTGCAATGCGCACCCGCCTTGGCCGCGGAGTGCCCCGCATGGCCTCGGCTGCCGCCTGTTCCAGCGATGCGTGCTGCAAGCTGGCCTGCAAACTCACTGACGACGTGTACTCCGGGTTCAGCCATTCCAGCACCGTGGCGAAGCCGCGAGATTCAAGGTCGTTCATGTAGCCGGGGACCACATCCAGAACCACCAGCCCGTTTTCAAGCTGGAATGAGAGCGCCGGGTCTCTGCGTTTCCCGTCCACCACTTGGGCCACATATTCCTTGGCCGTCATCTCGTCGGCCACCGCGGCATAGCCCGCAATGCGCCCGCCGGTCAGCAACCGCTTCAGCCCGCGCTCCCTGATCAGTTCCTTGCGCGCCTCGTAGAGCAGCGTGCCGATGCCTTGTTGGCGCGCTTCCGGAGCCACGCCCATGTCCGCGCCATACAGCGTCAATCCGTCCGGATTGTGAGTATTGAACGACCCATCCCCGGTGATTGACGACCAGTTGGCAGACTCGGCGTAATCGTCCCAGTCAATGAGCAATGAGCTGGCCGAACCCAGCACGAAACCCGTCGGATCGGAGACCACAAGCTGGCCCTCGGGAAAAATCTCCAGGTGGTGCGCCAGCTGTTCCGGCCTCCATGGCGGCTGACCGGGAAACGCGCGCACCTGCAAATCGATGACGGCAGGAATATCGTCTGAAGTCATCGGTCTGACGCAAAAAGGGTGCAATTCTTCGAGGAAGGTGCTCATGAGGTTATGCTCCTGCGCTCCGTGGGAGCCAGACAGCCAGTCTAACGGCTCACCCTTAGCCGGAATGTAACAATTTGCGCAATTCTTCGAGCTCTTGCCCGCTTTGGCGCTCGGCGTGACTGGCGAAGAGACGGCAAATGTCACTCCCCCCGCACCTGCCCGCGCCCCGTAGCCTTCACTTCGTACATGCGGGCATCGGCGGCGCGAATGATGGAGTGGACTGAAGCGCCTTCGGCCAGTCCGGTGGCCAGGCCCACGCTGGCGCTCACGCTCAGCCTCAGCCCGTTCTTCATGGTAAAGCGTGTTTCCAGCAGCGCGCGGTGCAGTTCGCCGGTATGGGCCATCGCGGCTTCGGCGTCGGTCTCCGGCATCACAATCACAAACTCGTCGCCGCCGTAGCGGAAGCACCAGTCCTGCTTGCGGCTCAACTCCTGCAGCCTGCGGCCCGTGCGGGCCAGCAGCTCGCTGCCCACCAGGTGCCCGTGCGCGTCGTTCACCAGCTTGAAGCGGTCCAGGTCAAGAAACGCCAGGCTCAGCGGCAGGCCCAGCCGGCCACAACGGTCCAGCTCCCGCCCCAGCACATCGTAGAGATGGCGCACGTTGTATAGTCCGGTCGTGTCGTCGGTGATGGTCAACTGCTGAATACGTGCCATGTCGTGTGCGTTTTCAATTGCTATGGCCGCGTGATCGGCCAGAATGTGCAGAAAGGCGATGGTGTAATCGGTCAGTTGCTCGGCACGCGGATTGAAAATTTCGATTGCGCCGTGAGTTCCTTTGCGGCCCCGCAACGGCAGCGCAATCACCGAGCGCACCCTGCCCGGTTTGGCGCCGGGTTCTTCTTTGAGCCGCGGGTCCTGTTCCGCCTCGGGCACAATCAGCGTCTCGCCGTGCTCCACCACCCAGCCGGCCACGCCCTCGCCCACCTTCACGCGCAGGTCGCGCAGCGCCGCCTGCTCCCCGCCCGGCGCAATCGCGTAGTACAGCTCCTGCGTTGCCTCGTCCAGCATCAACAGCGCCCACAACTCCGCCTGCACCACCCGCTCCATGTGTTCCAGAATCGTGCGCAGAATATTATCCAGTTCAAAGCTCGAGGTAAGCGAGCGCGTCAACTGGTGGAAGACGAGCAGATCGGCCAGCGGGATGCGGTTTTCCGTCTCGTTCATCGCCTAAGGCTCAAGAGGAGTCTCCAGAGCATTCTGTCACACCGGGCCGTGAATGGAGCAGGGCAATTTCCGCCGCACCCGGGCCAGGTAAAAATCCTTGACAAACCATAACCATTCGGTTATTGTTTGTGCATGCCAGCTGTCGCAGCCAACGTCTTCAAGGCCCTTGCCGATCCAACCCGCCGCGCCATCTTTGAGCGCCTGTCCCGCGATGGCGAGCAGACGGTGCATGCACTCACCGACGGCTTTCGCATCTCGCAGCCGGCAATCTCTAAACACCTCGCTTTGTTGCGGCGCGCGCGTCTGGTCCGCAATCGCCGCGCCGGGCGAGAAACGCATTACAGCGCGCAGCCCAAGGCTTTGGCTCCGCTGGTGGATTGGGTGAGCCTCTACGGCGCGTTCTGGCATCAACGCTTCGACCAACTCGAAAATCTCCTTGAAAGGATGGACAAATGACCGATACCGCCCCGCCAGTAACTCTCGTCATTGAACGCGAGTTTTCCCATGCGCCTGAAAAAATCTGGCGCGCGCTCACTGAAGGACGACTCATCGACGAGTGGCTGTTGAAGAACGATTTCCAGCCCTTCGTTGGCCACAAATTCACCTTCCGCTCCACGCCTGTACCGGGTTGGAATGGCATCATCGACGGCGAAGTTCTCGCCGTCGAGCCGCCCATGCGGCTCTCCTATGCCTGGGCGTCCATGGGAATGGAGAGCGTCGTCACCTGGACGCTGACGCCTGCCGCAGCCGGCACGCACGTCCGCATGGAGCAATCTGGATTCCGGTCGGAACAATCTCCCGAATACAAGGGCGCAACTTACGGCTGGCGCAATTTCATCGGCAACCTGGAGCGGGTGGTTGGCGGGCTGGGCTGACGGGGAGGCCGTTGCCGATTGGACCGTGATTAGCCCTTGGATATATTCAGCGCCACGGCTGCGCGAACCACGGCTTTCAGCGCCTTCTCGTTCACCTTGTCGCCTTCGCGAAAGTCAATGGCACGCCGCACATTCCCCTCCAGGCTGGAATTGAACAGGCCTGCGGGATCATCGAGCGCAGCGCCCTTCGCAAATGTCAATTTCACGACGCTCTTGTAGCTCTCGCCGGTGCAGATGATTCCGCCGTGCGACCACACAGGCACTCCCCAAGGGTTGGAAGGTTTCACCCACTTGCACTCCTCCTCGACTTGAGGATCGGCTTCCTTGATCAAACCGCGCAACCGCGCAAGCATCTCTCCGCGCCAGTCGTCGAGCGCCTCAATTCTCGCGTCAATCAAACTGGATGCGGGCGGCCGCGGCGCGGGCAATCGAGAAGCGGGCAGCCGCGAAGCAGATTCGCTCCATGCCGGCTCGCTTTTCCGGGAAACCCTCTTTGCGGTCATGATTGCTCACCCCATCGTCAACGAAGGCGAAACAGAAAATACCTTCCCGGTGGAATTCCGAGCGAATAGTCCGTCAGTCCAGCCGCGGCGTTCCCCGGCGCAGCACGATGCCGGTAATGCCGCAGACCACAATGATTCCCACCGCAATGGCGAAGTAATACGCTATCGGGTGAGCCCAGCCCGGCGAATACGTGAGGTCCTGGCCAATCCACAACAGCAGAACGGTGGCGATCACCGCAAACTGCCCGGCGATGACCAGCAGCGTGTGGCCCAGGTCGCGCCGCTTGTCCAGCGCCTCCACCTGGTCCGGGGTCAGGTTGCGCTCTTCGGGGGGAAGCAGGGAATTTGCCATTTCTTTCTCTCCAGTTCTCAGGGCGTGCCGCGCCAGGTTCTTGGCCGCTCACACTCTCTGATTCAATCACAGCCCGCGCCGCCGGCGCCAGTGCTCTGTCTCTCTTGAAATGCAGCCTTCCCCTCACCGTCGCCATCTCCAACCACCCTGTCCTCGTCCCAAAAAACAAAATCCGTCTCCTTCACACTATTCACATGTGTTGCAGATGGGCTATATTGACTACTTGCCGCGGCGCGAGCGGTCCGTTTCCGTCCCGGCCGGTTCCCCGTCCCGCGAATGAGCACGCTCAGTTTACCTGCCAGGAATGCCGTCTTCCATCCCATTTCCGGAGACGCATGAGGAGGGTTCGATGAAGATTACCGACACGGTTGGATTGCTCCTGAAGAGCAAAGGCCACAACAAAATCCTGTCCATAGAGCCCGATCAGTCGGTCTACGAAGCCATTGAATTGATGGCCACGCACAATATCGGAGCCTTGCTGGTGCTGTCCGATCGCCGGCTGGTCGGCATCTTGTCAGAGCGCGACTATGCGCGCAAAGGCGTCCTCATGGGCCACCATTCCAAGGAAACCCTGGTGCGTCAGATCATGACCAGCCCGGTCCTCTTTGTCAGCCCTCACCACATCATCGAGGAGTGCATGGCCATCATGACCCAGCACGACTTCCGCCATCTCCCCGTCGTCGAGGGCGAATCCGTCGTGGGCGTCGTCTCCATTGGCGACCTGGTGAAATGGGTCATTCACGGCCAGGCGCAAACCATCCAGGAGTTGCAGGGCTACATTGCCGGAGCGTATCCCGCGTAGTGCCGCAAAGTGAATCGATGCTCTTTCTTGAAAAAGCTCCCAATCCCTTGCTTCGGCCGTGGGTTCGCAGTTTCTGGTACTGCCGCGCCCCGATCGTTGCGCATCGCCGCGAGCGCGTGCTGCCCAACGGCTGCATGCAGATCGTTCTTAATCTCTCGCGGGCCTATCTTACCGATTGTGGAGACGACGGAACGCAAAACGGGCGTCTTGCGCAAGCCATAGTCGTCGGTACCCGAGCTCGATTCGAAGTCATCGATACGGCTGATCTGGAAGA
>JBEKEQ010000171.1:0-7846 GCA_050013735.1 Occallatibacter sp. | reverse complement strand
CTGCTCATACGGCAAATCGGAGATCACCGCCTTCCCAAGCAGCGCAGTGGTCACCTCCGGCCGTGTTCGCTTGCTGGCCAATACCTGGTCAAACCGCATTCCCAGCTCCACCTCGCCGGCCTTCATCTCCAATCGAATCCCAAGGTCGAAATCTGCATTCGCCAGCGGATCCTTTTCATACTTCGAAGGCTTTGCTCCATGCAAAAATACGTTCCCATCCATCCACACCGGTAACGTTGCGTTGTCGTAGACGCTCAAATCCGCAGGCCCTTCAAACAGGTTGTTATAAAACCGGCTATCGCCCGGCGGATTGTCGTGATATCCCGCAACCGCGGTCGAATGGGCCTTCAGATACGGCGTCTGCCGCCCGTCAAAGCGCAACCGCTCCACGCTCCCGGCGAAGAGGTTGTGCGCGTAAGCGCCGCCCTGCGAAGCGTCTCTCAGCGAAACCGCCGACAGGAACAGGTTGTTGTCGATCACAAACGGCCCATGATCCACTTCGACAAACACATCCACATCGTTGTCGTGAAACAGGTTTCCACTCACCCGCGTGCCTTGCGCCATCCAGTCAAGCCACAGCCCCAGGCAGGTGCGATAGATGTGATTGCCCGCAATCCGTACGTCAATGGCGCCGTGAAACTTGATGCCCGCCATCTCCGCGCCGCCCGACGACCTGCGAACGTGAATGTCATGGATGGTGTTGCCCGTTACGGTGCTGAAAGCCGCGCCCAGGCTGCCCACAATGCCCGCCTGTCCGCAATCGTAGATGGTGTTGTTCCTTACCAGGTGGTGGCCGATTGTTTCCTTCGACCAGCCCGCTGCCAGCGCTCGATCGATGGTCTTGACGTAGCCCTCGGCGGTGTCGGCCGAAGTGTTATCCCATTGGTCGCCGTACTTGCCCAGCGAGATGCCCGAACAAATGGAGTGGCGAATCACGTTGTTCTCAATCACCCAGCCTTTGCTCCAGTGCGCGCCAATCAATCCAATCTGCTCGGCCGTCGGCGGAGCCCATGGCGTAGCCGCATTCTCCAGCGTGAAGCCGCGCACAGTGATGTAATCGATGCCTGTCTCTTGCGGATAGAAAACCGTCTGCCGCACATTGATTTCCACGTGCTGCTCATTGGGATTCACGCCCTTGAACTGCGCCCAGATCGTGGTTTTCTCCTTGTCCACCTGGGCGAACCACAGCGCCTCGCCCGCCGCCGGCTTCATCACATCGTTCAGCTTGGCCGCCTCGGCCAGCCAGTCGCCATTCAAATAGACCGCACCGGTGTGATGCTCGCGGCCCATGGGATTGAACCAGTCGCCGTGAATCAAGTCGCTGTAGGGGTTGAATGCGCCAAAAAATGAGTTAGGCAGCGTCGCCTTCCAAACCTCCTTGTCTAACTTCACCCAGCCGCCAATCACTTCCGATCCCGTGATGACCACCCGCTCGCCTGCTGCGGCCTCGTAGACAATGCGCCTCTCGTCGGACGTTCCTCCGCGCGGCGGGCTGACTCGCTCACGATAGACGCCTGCATGAACGACGATCACATCGCCCGGCTGAGCATGATCGGCGGCGCACTGAATCGATCGGAACGGAGCCTTGTCGGTTCCTGGGTTTGTGTTGTTGCCCGTGGGAGCAACGTGGTAGGTCGCGGCTTGGATTACGGCGGAAAAGGCGAGGGCAAAAATAATTGCTGTAATCCTGCTTTTCATTTTTTTGTTCTCGATCTTCTTACCGGCCGCCTGGGCTGCGAGCTTTCAGAGGACCCATTCCTGCACCCACTGAATCATACGCCGTCCGCCGCGACCCGGCTTTCAAAGCTGTCGCTCCTAAACGGGGCATCACCATCACAAGCTGCGAATAAGCCGCCAGTTGCGCATCAGCGGTGAGCAACCGCATTTTCAACTTTCTGGCGGGAATATCGGGCCATTTTCAAACTCGGCCAGCACATCATCGGGAAGCGGAGCATCAAAGTCGTCCGCCACGTGAAGCTTGTCTTTTAGCAGCCCATAACGAATCGGCCGCTTCTCAGTTATCAGCCTTGTCAGCCGCACCACTGGCTTTCCGGCCCGTGCAATCACCACATCTTCCCCATTCTCGGCAATCTGAATGAGTTTAGAGAGCTGCGTCTTGGCTTCGAAGATGTTGACCGTTCGCATGGCGGCTCCGCATTAACTAAGTCTGATCTAGCACTCAATCCGCCTACACCACAACTGTAAAGCTATCCTCGGTCCGCGTCACCGCGTGGTACAGCGTATCCCGCTCTACGGGGATCCGCCCGGCCTCGGTAATCAGCCGGCAAAGCTCCTTGCGCGTCATGCCTTGTGGCGTGGTCGCCCCGGCATCGTGATAAATCTTCTCCTCGATCACCGTGCCATCCAGATCGTCGGCCCCAAATCGAAGCGAAATCTGCGCAATTTTCGCCGTCATCATCTGCCAATAGGCCTTGATGTGCGCAAAGTTATCCAGCAGCAGCCTGCTCACCGCAACCTGCCGAATATCCGTCAGCCCCGTCGTCACCGGCAGATGGTCCAGCGGTGTATTTTCCGGGTGAAACGCCAGTGGAATAAAGGTCTGAAACCCGCCCGTGTCGTCCTGCAAAGCACGCAGCTTTAGCAGGTGGTCAACGCGGTCCTCGTCGTTCTCAATGTGCCCGTAGAGCATGGTCGCATTCGACCGGAAACCCAGCCTGTGCACCAGCCGCGCCGTCTCCAGCCACTCGCCGCCGTCAATCTTGTGGTCGCAAATAAAGGACCGCACCCGCTCGGCAAAAATCTCCGCGCCGCCGCCGGGCATCGAGTCCACGCCCGCCTCGCGCATCTTTTTGAGCGTGTCCTCAATGGTCAGGTTGGCCCGCCGCGCCAGGTACGCTACCTCCACCATGGTGAACGCCTTGATGTGTACCTGCGGAAACCGCTGCTTGAGCCCGCGCGTCAGGTCAAGAAAATATTCAAACGGCAGATCGGGATGCAGCCCGCCGACAATGTGAAACTCGGTAACCGCTTCCGAGTAGCCCGAAGCCGCCGTTTCCCATGCCTCTTCAAGCGCCATGGTGTACCCGGCCGGGTCGCCCTTCTTGCGTCCAAAGGCACACAACTTGCACGCCGCCACGCACACGTTCGTTGGGTTAATATGCCGATTGACGTTGAAGTAGGTCACATCCCCATGCAGCCGTTCGCGCACATGGTTGGCCAGCCAGCCCACCGCCAGCACATCCGGCGACCCGTAAAGCGCCAGCCCATCTTCGAAATCGAGCCGCTCCCCGCCCAGCACCTTGGCCGCAATCGGCTCAAGCCGCGGATCGTGTGTTTGAAATGCATGGCTCCGGAAAGACGACGGTTCGCGGGAATCGAGGGTCTCAACGCTCATTTCCCTATGATACAGAACCCCTAGTCCCTTAGTCCCTAAGTCCCTGGTCCCTGCCTCCCATCACCGCTGCCCAGTCACCGCTCCATCCGTCTCCGGCTCCACCAGCACCCCGTCGTAAAGCGACGCCGCCACCACGCGCTCTCCCGCCGCACGCACCAGTGCGATCGGATAGCCCGTATGCCACCACTTCCAGCCCATCGTCTTCGGATCGATAGCGAACACCTGGTCGCTCGACCGCGAACTCACCAGCACCTTGCCCAGCCCGGCGTCGTACGACAAATCATCCACATCGCGGAACGGAAAACGCTGAAACCACAGCCACGTTTTCCCGAGGTCGTGCGTAAAATAAACTCCCTCGCGCGCTCCCAGCCACAGCGTTCCGTCCGTAGAGAAGGCAACGCGATGGATGCGCGTGAGCATGACTGGAATCTGCATCGGCCTCCACGACAAGCCGGAGTCGGACGACAGCACCACTCCGTCCTGGCGCGCCGCGGCCATGGTTTCACCGTGCACTGCAACAGACAAATAATCGCCCAATCCCATCACCGGGCCTCCCTGCCAGCTGGCGCCCTGGTCGCGACTGGTCAGCAGTCCCATGGCCGTCGCAGCCAGCCACACATCTCCTGAAGCGTCCAGCGCATTCACGCGGCTCTCAAGCTCGATGACCGGCGCCTTCTCTTCCTTCTCCACGTTGATGTGCTTGCCGGCGATGATCTTCATAGCGGGTTTCACCACCGTGTTGGCGATAATATTCCTCGGCTCCCAGGTGGCAACAGGGTCCGGACTCCCCGGCACAGCGGGATCGGCGGCGTTCGATTTCTTCTCGTCTGATTGGACCGGCGGGTCCTTGACGTCCGGATGCCCCCCCTCGTTCAACGCGAAGATGCCGTGACTTGTCCCCGCCAGCACGGTTCCGTCTTTGGTCTGCGCCAGCGCGAAAACATCGCGCCCATCCAGCCCCTGGCCCACCTGCTCCCAGCCCACGCCGCCGTGCGACGACACAAACACCCCGCCATAGCTCTTGTCGTTCACTACGCCCACAAACACCCGCGAGGGGTCGCCGCGGTCCACCAACAGCGCCTCCACCTTGCGCCCTGAAAAGCCCTCATTGGTGGCCGTAAAGCTGGCTCCTCCGTCTTTGCTTGAGAGCACTCCGCCGCGATCGGTGGCCAGCAACACCCGGCTCGAATCCCCAGGGTCCACAAACACGTCGTTTACGATCACGTCCGAGCTGGTCATGCTCTGGAAGTGCCGGCCCCCGTCCATAGTCTTGTAAAGCCCCTCGGTGGTCCCGGCATAAACCACCTCGTGATTCTCCGGGTCCTGCATCAGCACGCGCGTCCGCCGCGCGGTGGCGGGAATTCCCGCTATCTTATGGAACAGCTCGCCGCCGGTCTCGCTCTTGTAAATGCCGCTGCACGCGCTCAGGAAAACCGTGCGCGGCCTTACCGGATCGATAATGATCGAAAACACGTCGGAATCATCGATGAGCCCCTTCTTGATGTTCTTCCAGCTTTTGCCCCCATCCACCGTCTTCCAGGGCAAATGCCAGGTGCCGGCATAAATCACGTCCGGGTTCGCGGGATCCACCGCCAGCGACTCCACCTCGTGAATCTCCCGGCTTTCCGGCGGGCTGATCAGCTCCCAGGACGCACCCCTGTTGGCGCTTCGGTATACCCCTTGAAGAGTCCCCGCAAACAAAATGCTCGGATCGGAGGGAGCCTGCAAAAGAGCGAAGATCGATTGCCCGTGCAACTGCGCGGCCTCAATCCAGCTGCGCCCTCCGTCGTGGCTGATCCACAACCCGCCGTCGGGATGGTCGGCCTTCCATGCGCCCACATACAGGGTGGCGTGGTTCACCGCGTCCACCACGATGTGCCGGACAACCAGATCTTCAGATGAGTTGAGCTTCGACAACCGCCGCCAGGAAGCGCCCTGATCAACAGATTCGTAGATCCAACTATTGGTGGTGCCCAGGTAAAGATGGTTGGGCTCGCCGGGAATCGCAGCCAGGGCGCGCGCGTCGCCGCCCGCGGGGCCAACAGCGCTCCAGGCCGTCGGCGCCGTCAATTGCTGTCCCGGCAAGTTCCGCCAGGCCAGCGCAACCATAAAAATGAGCGCGGCTCGGGCGAACCCGCCGCGCCGATACGTTAAATCAAGGCAAATTCGCAAACAGCTCATCCAAGAAAGTAAACCCCAAGGCTTCTATTTCAAAGTTTAATAGAAAGACGGACTAGCGAAGGCGTGTGCCACAAAAAAGGCCGACCGTTTTGCCGGTCGGCCTTCTCGATTGCAGAAGAAATCTCTCCGTCTTGCGCTCGTCAGGCCCTCCCGGAATGCCGGGAAGGACTGACGAACCGGGTTTGCTTACTGTACTGGTGCGGCCGCCTTCTTGGCCGCGTGATGCTTGGCGCCCAAGGTCTTGCGAGCCTGCGGCTTCACCGCGGTTTCATCCACCGGGGTGGTGCCGCTCACATCGCTCGAGAACGTAGCACCCGCCGGAACCAGGTAGTTTTCTGCCGTCTTGCCGTCTGTGGCGCCGGTCGCGACGCTGATGCTTGAGGCATCAAGTCCCAACGACACCAGGTAGGCCTTGGTATTCACGGCCCGCTGCGCAGCAAGGTCGTCGACCTTCAGGTGTTTGTGCTTCAGAGCGGCCTTTTGCTCCTTGGCAAGCTTGGCCCTTTCCGCCGCGTTCGCTTCGCCGACAACCACAACCGTCGCAGGTGTATGGGACTCACCCTTGTAGGCGGTGTAAACGGAGTCGAGGCAAGCCTTGGCTTCGTTGTCCACGCGTGCCACTGGCTGGCCCTTCTTGTCGAAGGAGATGGAGCACAGTGTCTGGGTGTGCAGAGCAGGAGCAACATACGGCGCCGTGATGGTCACCGTGGTGTTCGCGGTTGCCGTCTGGCCCTTGTCGTCTGCCACGTTGCAGGTTATGCCCACCGCGCCCGTCGGTGCGCCGGCTGAACTGTAGGTCGCCGTTGTGCCGCTGCCGCTGATGGTACCGCTGCCCGGCGCAACCGAGTAGCTGTAGGTGAGCGGGCGATTCTGCGGGCTCACGCCGGCCGCCGTAATGGTGCTGGTGTCGCCCGGCTTGATGGTGCTGGGGTCAGCCGAGCAACTGACGGTGGGAGGCTCGTAGGCCTTCACTGTGAAGCTCGCTGAGCAGGTGCCATTCTCCCAGGGCTTTTCGCCCTTGCCTTCCTTGATGGTGCCCGTCACCGTGTAGGACCCCGCCGTCAATGCACCGGTGGCTACTGTGACCGTGGTTCCACTACCCGTTGCGCCGCTGCCTGTCCAGGCGTAGACGGCCGTCAGCTTGGTATCCAGGTTGCCGGCCGTCGCGGTCACCGTGACCGGGTCGCCCGGGAAGACCCAGGAGGGGCTAGCCGAGCACGCCAGCGTCACCGCTGGAGGAGGAGCGATGGTGCCGATGTGGTAAACCAGGCCGGTGCTCAGGCGCGCCATATCGAAGTTGCCACGTCCCTGTTCGCCGAAATTCACGTGGGCGTACTGGTAATCCGCCTGGAAGATGCGTACCGCCAGATGATGGTGCAGGAATGGCGTAGCGTAATCCATGCCGCCGCCGATGGTCAGCGCGATGCCCCATTTGTCGTCCTGCAACAAGCTGCCGACGCGGTCCAATCCAATCAGGGCGTGTGCGAAAGGCGTGATGTCGGCAAGCGGAAGCCGGAAGATCATGCCCGCCGACCCTCCGCCGAAATCGTCGTTCGAGTTGTAAGAGGCTGTGTTGTCGCCCTGAGGCCAATCCTCTGATTCCGTGTGAACATCGCCTTCAATCTGCACACCGATGTTCTTATTGAAGTAACGGGCTGCACTGGTGATCCCGCCCCAATTCACGCTCTGGTATGTCAGGGGGATGTTGGTCACAGTCGTGTACACAGTTGCATGTGGCGCCAGGTAGCTGTAACCCAGAAAGATGTCCCACTTCGATGGTGAATCTTCCGTTGCGGTTTGCGTGGCAGGTTTTGCTGAATCTTGCGCTCCCACCGCAATGGGCGCCAGAATGGCCAACGACAGGGCGAATACACAACCCATACTTTTCAATACAATTGACTTCATGCGTTTATCCTCCGCAATCAAGCTGAACAACCAGTTATTAGGGGTGCTTCGAGAGCGAATCTCAACTTGGTTTGACTTCGCTCTTTCGAACCGACAGAGGCTCAAATGACACTACGGCACCTTTAAACGTACCATAGGTCGAGTTTCGAAGTACACATTTTTTCAACAAGATGCCATCTTTATAATACCAACCCTTCACGCAGTGGAGGGTTACTTCAGTAATTTTTTCACTTTTCCAATTAGCCCCAATATCTCATTCACCCAACGTTCAGGGTCTTCAGCAAACTGCGAGGCTCGCGCTGAATCTTCTCTTGCAGCAGCGTAATTGCATAAAGAAGCTGCTCCGGGCGCGGAGGGCATCCCGGCACATACCCATCCACCGGAATTACCTGGTTGACCCCCTGC
>JBEKEQ010000170.1:0-7873 GCA_050013735.1 Occallatibacter sp. | reverse complement strand
TGGCCCTGCCAGTGGTAAATGGATTGGACGGCGGGGAACATGGTGGCGCAGGCGGCGAGGCGCTCTTCAACCAGGGTGCGGGCCAGGCGGCTGGCTTCGCCGGGGCTGGCGCAGGTGGTGATGACGATGCGGGCTGGTGGGGTGGGGGTGGGCATGTGGGCGCTGTCATCGAAGGGCTGCATGGATTTGATTACGAATGGGTCAGAAGGCGGTCAAGCAGAATCAGCTCCATGCCGGGAATCTGTGGAATCCGGTCGTCGTTGGAGAGAAAAGCTGTTGCCTGCCGATCCGCGCGGTGGCGAGTTGGATGGAGTCCGGAGTCTTCGAGCCATTTTCAGCGCGAATCCGAGCTGCTTCCGAGGCAATCTCAGGGGAGACAGGGAGCGTGATGAGATTGCGGGTGTTCAGCAACATTTGAGAATAATGCTCGATCAGCTCCCGATTGCCGATTTTACAAGGTCGTACAAGAACTTCTGTCAGCGTAAGGGCTGAGGTGACAACCTGAATGTCGCCCCGGCCCATGGCCTCAAAGAAGGGATCGACAAAAGTGAGATAAGTGGGATGCTCTTCAACAAAGTAGATAAGCGGCGCGGTGTCCAGGCCCACAATCGTTCCGTAAAGCTTCGTTAGCCATCCCATGAGGCGCGCTCGCGATTAACGTATTCCTGGGCGTCGATCCCTTCCCAGATTTCTTTTCCGAGACCGCGAAACTCCAGGATGCTGTGCTTTGGTTCGGAGGCGGCGCTCCCGCCGGCGCGGGCCGTCAGCTCCTGAATCAGGCGCCGCTGTTCTTCAGGGCTGAGAGATTCGGCGATCTGGAGCGCGTTTTCGTAGGTCTGGGCTGCCATGAGGATTCGCCTGCACCCTTATGATAGCTGTTTTTGCGCTGCTGCAAAAGGGAATTGATGGGCAGGGCGGCTTGCCAAGCTTGTCTGAGCAAAGCATTAGTATGGTCTTTGCGGCTGGCGGGGCTAACCGCGGATGGAGAGCGACGATGACGACAGCGATCAAGTTTGGGACTTCAGGTTGGCGGGCGGTTGTGGCCGACGAGTTTACCGTGGCCAATATTCGGCTGGCGGTGGCGGGGATTGCCGACTATGTGAAGACGCAAGCGGAGCCGCATCGAGTGTTGGTGGGTCGCGATCCGCGGTTTCTGGGTGAATCGTTTGTGGATGTGGCGGCCAAGGTGCTTGCGGGCGCGGGCGTGACGCCAATTGTGATTCCGGAGGCTGCGCCTACGCCGGCCATCGCTTATGCTGTGCGCACGTTGAAGACTTCAGGGGCTATCAACTTTACCGCATCGCATAATCCGCCGGAGTATAACGGCATCAAGTTTTCGACTGCGGACGGAGCGCCGGCGCTGCCGGAGGTGACGGGGAAGATTGAGACGGCGATTGCGGGGCTTAGCGACGGATTCAAGATTGCCGGAACGAGCACGGAAACGTTCGATACAACGGATGTGAAGCCGGCGTTCCTGAAGCGGCTGGCGGAGTTGGTCGATTTGAAGGCCATTGCCAAGTCGGGAATCAAGGTGGTTTACGACCCGTTTTGGGGCGCGGGGCGCGGGTATAGCTCTGACCTGCTGCGCGATGCGGGCGTGGTGGTGGAGACAGTTCACGATTACCGCGATGTGCTCTTTGGCGGCCATGCGCCGGAGCCTTCCGATGAGTTGCTCGGTGATGCGAAGGCCAAGATGAAAGAAATTGGCGCGGCGCTGGGGATTGCGACGGACGGAGATGCGGACCGGTTCGGGATTGTGGACAGGGATGGGACGTTTATTCAGCCCAACTACGTGATCGCGTTGCTGTTTGACTACCTGGTAGAGACGCGGGGATGGAAGAACGGCGTGGCCAAGAGCGTGGCGACGACGAATTTGATCAATGCGCTGGCGGAGTTCCACAAGGTTCCGCTGTACGAGACGCCGGTGGGGTTCAAGTATATTGGGGCGCTGATCGACGAGGACAAAATCGCGATCGGCGGCGAGGAATCGGCGGGGCTGACAATTCGCGGGCACGTTCCTGAGAAAGACGGCGTGCTGGCCGGGCTGTTGTTGGCGGAGATGGTGGCAGTGCGCGGCAAGAGTCTGGGCGAACAATTGAAGGAGCTGTTTGGCAAGGTTGGTTCCTTCTATCCGGTGCGGGAGAACTTCCACTTGACCCCGGAGGTGAAAGCCGCGTTCACTGAGAAGTTGAAGGCCGATCCTGCGGAGCTGTGCGGGCGCAAGGTGACGGGGGTGGTGCGCACCGACGGGCTGAAGCTGATTCTTGACGATGGGTCGTGGGTTTGCTACCGGCTGTCAGGCACCGAGCCGGTGGTCAGGGCCTATACGGAAGCGCGCAGCGAAAAGGATATGGAAGCGCTGAAAGCGGCGGCGGAGAAATTTGTGGTGGGGTAGCACAAGGGACTAGGGACTAGGGAATAGGGACCGGGAACTGCGGGACTGGGGCGGAATGGCGGACGAGAAGATGCAGGCAGGTGAGAGCGCGGCGGGCGAGGGAACGGGGCAAATACGCAAGCGGGCGCTGGCGTGGACGCTGTTGGCGTGGCGTCCGGCGGGCACGGTGGTGGCCGTGGGCCTGGCGCTGCTGCTGACCTGGCACGTGGTGAATGGAAAAAACGGGCTGCAGGTGTGGCAGCAGAAGCGCGCCGAAGACCATCAATTGCAGAAAGAGATCGAGGACCTGGAACAACAGAACGCGGAACTACGCGACCGCATCGAGCAGCTCAAGACCAACCCGGAAGCGATTGAGCACGAGGCGCGGGAGAAACTTCACTACGCCAAGCCGGGCGAGGTGATTTACACGCTGCCGGCCGAGAACCAGGGGCAGCCGAGCGGGGCGGGAAAGTAAGTGGAATGGGAAGTTAGCGAGTTAGAAAGTCAGCGAGTTAGCGGCGTTTGTGAGTTAGTGGAGTTGGTGTTGCGGGGTGGTCAGAATTCGGTGTGGAAGCGGAATGATGAGACAGCGACGGGTCCGCGGGCCTGGTTATAGCCGGGATCATTGATGTGCTGAAAGTCATAAGAGATAAAGAAGCCGCGCCACAGGTGGGCGGTGTAGAAACTCTCAACAATCTTCTCGTGGCCGTAGGTGAGGGCGCCATCGCCAAGCACAAAGCCGAGACCGCCGAGAGCGAGATACTGCTGATGCGCTGCCACAATTCCGTTGGCTACGAATGCTGCTCCGGCGCGATCGTTGCGGCGATGCCATACTTTGCCGGACGCAAAAGTGCCTAGCTGGATGGTGCGGTCGTCTTCAGTGTAGGCGAACGATTCATTGCGCCCGTCGCTCCAGCCCAGGCGGCCAAAGACGCCCACATCGGGCGTGATCTCCTGCTCGAAATTGAGGCCGAAGCCATATCTGTGACGTCCCTGCTGCCGCGTGGCAATGATGTCCGGGTTGGTGGTTTCACCATTGAGAAAAGCTCGGATGGCGTCTTCGTAGTTCCCCATGTTGGCGTGGTTCAGATAACTCAGGAGGCGCACTGTGCCCTGGCGGTGCGCGATGCGCTTGCCGCGAGCTTCGAGTTCGAGGTTTTCAGCACGGGCGCGGGCGATGTCGGCGTCGAGAAATTGTCCGTTGGCTGTCTTGGGCATCAGAGCTTCGGCAAAGCGCAGGGTCCACCAATGATCGTCATATTCGAGGACGGCGCCATTGGTGTAGCCGCGGGTGTTTGCGGCGTAGTCATAGGCGCCATTGTTGTCCACCGTCCAGTTGAGGAACTGCAGGTGGCTGTCGGAGCCCCAGGTATTCAGATCGAAGAAATCCGCGAGGTCGAACTTGCCAAGGCGAAACTCAATGCGCCGGGCTGGAAGCGAGTTGGCGAGGTGAAATTCGTCACGATCGGCGTCTTCGCGTTCGCCGGTGAGGGGGATGACCTCGCGCAACATGAAGCGGGCAAGATAGGGCGAACGGGAAAGCGCCACGCCGTCTGCGATGCGCACGGAATCGAGGTTGGTGTAGCCGGCCAAGCCGTTGGCGTTGCCGATGCCGCTGCCGGTGGCATCTTCGAGGTCGGCAAACACTTCAGTGGTACGGGTGAGTTCATAACCGGTATAAAGTGTAAGGACGTGTGTGGTTGCGCTCTGTTCCCAATTGGTTAGGCTGTTGGTTCCGGAGTATTGCGCGTAGAACGACGGGTGCCATTGCAAGACGATATTTGTCTGACCCGAAATCCAATAACGAGCCTTGCCGGAATGGGGAAAGAGCGTTACGGAGTCGCTGGGACTGGACGATTCGGAGTTTGGTTGGCCGGCGTTCGAAACCGGCGCCTGAGGAGTGGTAGACTGCGAGGCGGCGGTATCGGCGGCTGCTTTGGCTGAGGGCTCTTGAGCGGGAAAGGAGGCTTGCGCAACGCTGAAACGAGGCGCGGCGAGGCACAACGTCAGGACGCAAGAAATGCGCGCCGCGAGTTGGATGAGACGATGCGATCTGCGAGCCACTTTTTCTTCCTCCATGCTCTACCGGGTCAATGACTCCAAAGCGTCTTTTGCAATTTCAGGGGGCAAAGGCGCGTAGCCCAGCGCGGAGCACTTCTTCTGACCCGAGGTCAGCATCCAACGAAGCAATTCTGTGAGAACCGCCTTTTTGTTCTTGTCCTCGATCTTTTCGGGCAGCAACAGCCAGGTGTATGTCGAAATGGGATATGCGTCCCTGCCTGCAGGATTGGTGATCGAGATTCGAAAATCCTGAACGGGTGGGCCGTTCCTCGATGCGGCGGCGGTGACGCTGGAAAGGCTGGCTACGACGGACTGCCCGGCCGCGTTCCTGACAGATCCGAAACGAAGTTCATGTTGAAGGGCATAGATGAATTCAACGTAGCCAATGGAATTTGGCGTCTGCTGGACGGCAGCGGCAACGCCCTCGTTGCGTTCCGCTCCGATCCCCACGGGCCAGTTGACAGTGGTGCCTGCGCCTACCGAGGATTTCCATTGAGGGCTGACCTTGCGGAGGTAATCGGTCCAGACATAACTCGTTCCGCTGCCGTCGGAGCGATGAACGACAACGATCTGCGCGTCGGGGAGGTCCGCGCCTCGATTGGCCTTCCTGATCTCCGGGTCGTTCCAGCGGCGAATTTTGCCGAGATAAATTCCAGAGAGCGTTTCCGGCGTAAAGCTCAGTTGCTGGTCCAGGCCGTTGATGTTGTAAATGACAACGACTGCGCCGAGGACGGTGGGCAGGTGCTCGAAGCGCTGCCCGGCCTGAGCCATGGCGTCGTCGGATAAGGGCATTTCAGATGCGCCGAAGTCCACTTTGCGCTCTTCGAGCAGCTTTATTCCTTCTTCAGAGCCGACAGCGTTGTAGCTGACATGCGCGTTTGGATTTTCCTCCTGGTAGGTTTGGAGCCAACGCTGATAGAGGGGCGCGGGAAAGGTGGCGCCTGCCCCCTTCAACGTTGCTTTGAGTTGGTCTACTGGACCGGCGGCGGCGGGTTCCGGCTTATCGCCTGCCTTGAGGGACGCGAGCAGCTTATTTACCAATTGGCGGGCCAGGTCATCGGAGATGCCGTTCCACAAAAAATCGCTGGGGCTGACAAGATAGGACCACAGCGTGTCGCCGTTTTTGCCGACGACCTCGGCGGAAAGAAAGCCTCCGAAGGTTGGCTGGCTGGGGCTGTGGGTGCGGGGGTTCAAGGAGATGTGGCCGGTGACCCAAATTCTGGCGGTTCCACGGAGCACTGCGTCGGCTTGCTTTGCATCGGAGACGACCTGGACCTGTGGGCTTTTACGCAGCCGGCGCATCATCTGATCGCGTATTTCGGCTGCGCCGTGATCGGTGCCGAGCGAATCGACATAGATCTTCTTCACCTGGGAGAGCTGTTCTGCAGTCTGTGCATTGGCGGAAGGGGAGCCAGTAAGCGGCAGCGCGAGCAGAAGGCACAGAACGGTTGCTTGAGGACGCCGGAAGGCCGTCGAAGCAACGCGAAGTGGGCGGATGGGGATAATGCTTTGACGGCACGGGCGGAACATGAAGAAAAACCTCTCAGGAGCGATGTGGGCCATCGGGCATACAATGGAAGCGCAACTATACCCCCACTCGGTAGATACCATACCGGGGGTGGGTATTGTCAAGAAGAAAAGGAGACGGGCAATGTCTCACCAGGGTCGGGAAAAAGTTAAGTTGCTGCAGAGGTTGAGAAAGCTGCGCGGGCAGTTGGATGCGGTGGAGCGGTCGTTGGCGGCAGACGAAGATTGCGGCGGGCAATTGATGCTGCTGGCCGCGGTGCGTGGCGGGGTGAACGGATTGATGGGCGAGGTGCTGGAGACTCATATCCGGTTTCACCTCGTGGACGGGGCCAAGGAGCAGATCGCCCCGGAACTGGCAGAGGACCTGATCGACCTGGTGCGGGCGTATTTGAAGTGAAGTCCTCTGGAATGGGCGCATTACTTATTGGGAAATGACTTCTCCGGCGATCTTTGGGAGTGGCTTCTGTCTATCGTAGGGGGCGGAGGGGCGGCGGATTGTTAACGTTTGGTTGATTCGGGAGAGGCAGGGGCTGGAGCAGCAGGTCAGCGGGACAGTTCGCATGGTCAGTCGAAAGTTTGATGCCTAATGTCCGAAATGCAACTGCAGGTCCTTCGACTCCGGTCGTTGCGGCGACCTTCGCTGAGGATGACAGTTCTGTTTTAGTGCGAGATTTAGACTCAGTGCACGATTCGACGGCCTCTCAGGTATTCTGCACGACGGACCTTTTCGCGCCCCCAGGTTTGCTATTGGGCAAGCAGGGCGCGCAGTTGGCTCCAATCGATGGCCTGAATCGCCTTTGCCGCCAGATTTTGATCGCAGTTGAGATAGACCGCGATGTTTTGAATCGAGAGGCGCGGAGCGGAGGGATTGAGCTGTGCCCTGGTGACGACTTTGGTGGTTTCTCCGCTGAGGTGCGTGGATGCGGGCTGGCTCCAGTGCCCGAGCAGAACCCAGACGCCAGGATCGCCACCGGATCCGCCACCCAATGATTGCATGGCGGGCAAATAAAGCACCGTGCCTCCGCCGGAAAGCGCTGATGTGCTGAAGGCTCCGTGAAAGTTGATGAGTTCCCTTGCGGAGGAGTTAAAGCTGACCTGAATGGTAAGCCGAGTGCTCGGCGGGGACGGGGCGCTTGTTGATTTTGCATTAAGCTGTTTCTGCAACTCCTGGGCCTGGGCATAGTTGCCCGCCTTCAACAGCTCCATCATTTTCATCATCAGCGGATCGGGCGTGTTTGCCGCAGCCATGGCCTGCTGGCCCTGGGCCGAGTCTGGATTCACGGCCATGGTGAGCTTAAATCCCTGGCCATGAAATGGCTCCTTCTCCGACGCGCGAGGCGCTGACAAAAACAGTACGCTCGGGTCAGGCTTGTTTACGATTTGCCACTGCGAAGCTTCGAGCGCTGACTCCAGCGGCGAAAAAGCGGCATTAAGCGCTGTTTGCAGATGGCGATCGAATTTGACCTCGCAATCGGACGAGGCGCGATTCTGTGCCTGGTTAAGCCAGTCGTGAACGATGGGATCGCAGCCGACCCAGCTGCCAGCCGAGATTTGAGGCGGTGTGCTGGCACGGTGCAGGCTGATGACGCCGGTTACGGTCACGCGATGCGCCTCGTGGCCATTGCGCACCATAATGCCCACTTCCGTCATCGTTCCTGAAAAAGTGGCCTCAAAACTGAGCATGTCCATTTTGGTTACGGTCACGGTGACTGCGTCGCCAGGGTCGGTGGTTGAGAACGTTTTGTTGCTGCGGCCGTCCCCGACCATTACGTCGAACGCCAGGTCGGTCTTATGACCGGACGCGAGGTCGTTGGCGCTGGTGATGACAAAGGTCTTCTGTGTGCCGTTGAGCAGAATATCGACCCTGCATTGGGAGTACGTTGCCTTGTCGGCGATAAAGAAGGCGGCGTG
>JBEKEQ010000169.1:0-10608 GCA_050013735.1 Occallatibacter sp. | reverse complement strand
CCATTTTGCTGCTGTTTGCCATGATCAGCCTGATGGGCATGCCGTTTGTGGTGCTGATGCCGATATTCGCTGCCAGGGTCCTTCACGGCGGGCCACACACGCTTGGCTTTCTGATGGGAGCCATGGGCGTGGGCGCGCTGATATCCGCGCTTTCGCTGGCGGCACGCAAGAGCGTGCGCGGGTTGATCCGCATGATTCCCATCGCCGCCGCTGTGTTTGGGCTGGGACTGATCGGCTTTGGTTTGTCGCGGTTGTTCTGGCTTTCGATGATCATGGTGTTGATAGCGGGCATGGGCATGATGCAGGGCATGGCGGCCAGCAACACCATCATCCAGACCGTTGTGAGCGAGGACAAGCGCGGGCGGGTAATGAGCTACTACACCATGGCCTTCATGGGCATGGCGCCCTTTGGCAGCTTGCTGGCAGGAACCATGGCGCAAAAAGTGGGCGCGCCATGGACGGTGATTGCCAATGGGGCGGCGGTGGTGCTGGGCGCGGCATGGTTTGCCACGCAGTTGCCGGCGGTGCGGAAGGAGATTCGACCCGTCTATTTGGAGATGGGGATCATTCCGGCGGAGGAGGAGATGCAGCAATGAGCCGTTGCTGCATCTCTTTTTCGCATCCTGCTATACAGCTTGCGTAATTCCGCAAAGATGCACCTGCACGCCCAGCTCCGCCAGCATGGCGGCCTTGGTGGCCAGGGCTTTGTCGGCGCTGGCGGCGGTGGGCGCGTAAGCAATGTTCACGTGGTTGGCGCGGTGGCGGGCCATCATCTGATTCTGGGTTACGCCGTGGAGCACGGTGTGAACAATCGGCCATTGCGGCGTGGTTTCACGCCAGCGACGTTCGGTTTCGGCTTGCGGCAAGGTGACGACCGTGCCGCGGCCCAAATCGGCATGCAGCGCGCCGCCCTCAACGAATACGCGGCTCCAGACGATCTCACCCGGCTTGCCCACGCCTTTGAGCGAACCGCCGCCGAGAGGGAAATACATGGCAGGCTGGCGCTGGCTGCTTGCGCCCGCGTAGCCGCCCACAAAATGATTGGCCGGGGCCGCGCCGGAAATTTGCAGCAGCCAGACAAAGTCGTCAATTTTGCCGGAACCGTTGGCGCCGTCGCCCTTGTAGTGCTCGCCCCAGCGGATGTCATGCAGTGTTGTCGAAGGGTCGAGGCCCAGCGCGCTCCAACAGCGGTTGGTCACCAGAGAGTCAGTGCCGGCGCATTCGTCCACTTCGTTGAAGTGCACCACGGGTCCGCCTGCGAAAAGCTCCTCGTGCGTTCCGTCCGCAAACACCGGGGGGCGTTCGGCATTATTGAGAATGCCCTCGGCCAGATCGGAGGCGGGCGCCATGTCTTTCAATCCCTGTTGATACTGGATGCCAATGGCGTCGCAGCCGAAATCTTTTGCAATGCGCACCGCCGCGATATACATCTTGCACTGCTCCAGCACCTGGTCCAGGGTAAGTTCGGATGCGGGGTCCGTGCCAAGTTCGAACTTCATTCCCTTTGCCACCAGCCACTGGTAAACGGCTTCTGCCTCAGCTTTACTGACCGTCCGCATCTTTGCTACCAGCGCGGACTGGCTGAGCCGCTCCTTGAAGATGCCCGCCGCATTGAGCAGTTCGTCATCGATGATGGCGTTGTACATGCCCATGCAGCCTTCATCGAAGATGCCCAGAATCGCCTTGCGCCGCTTGAGATCGCCGGCCAGCTGCGCACCGAGCTGAGCGCTTTCCACGGGCAGCTTTTTCAGGTCGAGCGCGTGCACGTGCGATTCATCGTGGCTGATTTTGCCCTCGCGCAGCCACTGGGCCAGCGCGCCGCCGAAATAATCGTCGGTAAAATCCTTGCTCCAGATGGAGGAAAACTGCTTTCCCGCCTTGATGAGCGATCCGTTCAGGTTCAGCAGTCCCACCAGGCCCGGCCATTGGCCTGACCAGTTGGCCACAGTGAGGATGGGGCCGCGATGGCTGCGCAGCCCAGGGAGCACATGGTGGGTGTATTGCCACGCCGCGGTGGCGAAAACCAGGCGGGCGTCAGGATGAATGTTCATGAACACATCCATGCCCATGCGCTGCGACGAAATGAAGCCGTGCTTCTCTTTTTCGTTGTAAGCGTGGGCGCGAACCAGCTTGATGCCTTGCTGGGCAAAGGCCGCGGTCAACTTCTCTTCCATGTCTTTCTGCGCGGCCCAGCAGGCCTGGTTGGCCGATAGCCGCAAATCCCCGCTGGTGACCAGCAATACTTCGTTTGCCGCAGGCTTGCCTGTTCCGTTTTCCTGTTCCGCCATTTCAATCATCTCCATACAAAAAATCCTATGTTACGCCACAGAGAAATATACACCTGCGGCGCGGGAAATATACACGCGCGGCGCGGAGCAGGCTTGGAACTTCCGGAATTTTCTGGCATCTTACTGTAGAGGTAATTTCATGGCCAACATTTTGCCTGCCGGAACAGCGGCGCCGGACTTCAGCCTGCACGTTACGCCCGACCAGAAACTTTCTCTCAGCGAGTTGCGCGGCAAGCCGGTGATTCTGGCGTTTTACCCCGCTGACTGGAGCCCGGTTTGCGGGGACCAGATGGCTCTGTACAACGAGATTTTGCCGGAGTTTCACAAACATGGCGCGGAGCTGATTGGAGTGTCGGTGGATGGGGTGTGGTGCCACGCGGCCTTCGCCAAGGATCGTAACCTGCATTTCCCGCTGGCGGCGGACTTTGAGCCTAAGGGCGCAGTGGCCAGGAAATACGGCGCGTATCGGGAGGGGGACGGCGTGACCGAGCGAGCACTGTTTGTGATCGACGGAGATGGAACGATCGCCTGGAGCTACGTTTCGCCTATCGCGGTGAATCCGGGAGCCGACGGCATTCTGGAGGCTCTGGAAAATCTTCCGAAGTAGGAGACGAATATGACCACGCTTTCGATTGCGGTGAGCGCGAAAGACCACCAGCAGGGCGATGCCTCAGCGCAATGCACTCTGGTGGAATATGGCGACTACCAGTGCCCATCGTGCGGCCGGGCCTATCCAATTGTGAAAAGGGTGCAGAAGCACTTTGGGAAGCGCCTGCTGTTTGTCTTCCGCAACTTTCCCCTGAGCCAGTTGCACCCGTGGGCCGAGACTGCTGCCGAGACGGCTGAATTCGCCGGGGCAAATGGCAAGTACTGGGAGATGCACGACGCGCTGTTTGAAAATCAGGAACGTTTCAGCGAGGACTTCTTTTCGGAACTCGCCGGCGAGCTCGGCTTATCTGCGTCGGGGCTCGAAACTGCATTGGAGAAAGAAACCTATCGCGCCCATGTGAAAGCCGACTTTTCAGGTGGGGTGCGCAGCGGCGTCAACGGAACGCCGACGTTCTTTGTGAATGGCCGGCGGCACAATGGGCCTTACGATTTTGAATTTCTGGTCCAGGCGATAGAGGATTCATTGGGAGAAGATTCCAACTAAGCGCTGCCAGTGCGCTATGGATCAGGGGAGGAAGACAGCCCGTGAAAATCTTCCCTCAACACGCAAGTTTGAATCATGCCGGGGTTGGAGCGCAGGGCGCCGGTGGGCGCTTGCGGAGCAGGAGGATCGATGCGAATTGTCATCTTGATTGCCGGCATCGTTAGCCTGTTTGCCGTGCTGCTCGATGCCTTCCAGACCATCATTCTTCCCCGCCGCGCAACTGGGCGCTTTCGGCTCACGCGCATCTTCTATATCGTCACCTGGCGGCCATGGACGTTCTTCGCCAAGCGTCTGCACAGTCCGCGGCGGCGCGAAACGGCCTTCAGTTACTACGGACCCATGTCGCTTATCTTTCTGCTTATGGTGTGGGCCGCGGGAATGGTGCTGGGCTTTGCGCTTCTATATTTTGCGCTGGGCAGCCCCTTCACCGATTCCACGCAGGGGCCCGGCTTTCGATCGGACCTTTACGTCAGCGGAACCACCATCTTTACGCTGGGGCTGGGAGACGTAGTTCCACGCAGCGCCTGGGCACGCGAGCTGGTGATTGTGGAAGCGGGTATCGGCCTCGGCTTTCTGGCCATCGTCATGGGATATTTTCCCGTCCTCTACAGTGCGTTTTCGCGCCGCGAGGTGAGCATTTCGCTGCTTGACGCGCGCGCCGGGTCACCGCCGACGGCGGCGGAGCTGATGCGCCGCCATGCGTATCAAGGCGGCGACAGCGCGCTCTCGCTGCTGCTGGTGGAGTGGGAACGCTGGTCGGCGGAGCTTCTGGAAAGTCACATCTCCTATCCGCTGCTGTGCTACTTCCGTTCGCAGCACACCAACCAGAGCTGGATTGGCGCCCTCACAGCGGTGCTCGACACCTCGGCGTTGATGATTGCCGGCATCCGCGGTCAAGAAGCGCGGCAGGCCCAGTTGACCTTCGCCATGGCCCGCCACGCACTGGTCGACCTGGCGCAGATTTTCTCGCTTGCTCCGGTCAACAACGCTCCCGATCGGCTGCCTCCCGAGAGATACGAGCGGCTTTACAATCTGCTTTGCCAGGGAGGCATCAGCGTTTGCCGCGATGGCAACTCGCTTGAGAGGCTTCGCGACATGCGCGCTCTTTATGAGGGCTACGCCATCGCGCTCAGCGACTATCTTTACATGCCGCTGCCGCCATGGATCGCCGACCAGCCGCATAAGGACAACTGGCTCGCCGTGGCCAAACTGCGCGCCCAAACCGAGGCCGCCAATCCTTCATCGGCCCAGGTGCAGACAGACATGCCTCTGCCGCAGACCATCGCGAACCTGGTGGACGAGCATCACGAATTCTGAGATCGCGCGCAATTCTGACGCTGCTGGAACACATTTCTGGAAAAGAAATGCTACGCATCCTTCACGCGACGGGGATCGCGCGGCAATGCAGACGCCAGGACGAGTGCCGCGCCGGCGTAGAGCAGTGTGTCAAAAACGTAATTGATGGCTTCCATGATCTCCGGCGTTGTTCCGCCGTGGTTGTGAATCCAGATGGGCACATAGAGGAACAGGGTGAGGAAGGTCATAAGTGCGCCCATGCAGGTTGCTGCCATTTGCGATTTCTTGTTCAGGGCAAGACCGATGCCAGAAGCCAGCAGGATGGCTCCGGCGAGGTAACCCCATGCGCGGGGAAAGGGAATCCACGATGGCGTTACGAGTTCCAATGGAAAGCCGGGCGCAAACTCAGGATGAAGAAAATGCTGTGCGGCAAAAAAGATTGCGGCGAGCCCTATGACAATGCGTGCAAATAGAATCAGCCCCTTCGATTGCCGCGGCGACGAGGCGCGGCCTAGCAATCGCGCCAGGGCCCAGGCGCCCGCAGCAAACGACAAATCTCGCAACGCATACGTCCATGCGAACCGGCTGGTGGGGTTCGAGAGCGCATACGGAACATGCAACATGCAGACAAACAGAAAAAACATCAATCCGAGAAGCGTGGAGGACAGGCGTTCACACTTCCTGAACGCGAGACTGGCGGCTGCGGCGAACAGCGAGCAACCGACGAACCACGCCCAGAACACGTGCGCCGGCAGCCAGGAAGGAACCATCTCCGAAACGTTCATCGGGCCGCCGAAATGCTCGGGTGCGAACACGGCGAGCGAGACGGCGATGAAGAGAGGACCGAGGGCGATGAGCTTGTCCCAGCCGTGGGCCGCGGCGAACTCTCTTCGAACGATAAAGGCACCGGGGACAAGAAAGATCAGCCCGGCAATACACATCCACAAGTTGATGGACGAAAGCATCTGAACCTCTCTCGCGAAAGCGATAGGCAGAGTTTATAACGGGCTGCCGCGCGCCGCGAGAAAAGTTGGGCAAGGATGAATGACGCGGGTATTGCCTGCCCCGGGGCTTGCGATTATGACTCCGTCAAGTGCCCGGCGATAACCGCCCAAGGTCGGCGGTGGCCTTGTTTCTTCCCACAAAGGTGACAGCTTTGAGCATCTTGCGGCTTTGCTGGGCGGGCAGCGGATGGCGTTTGAGCCACTCGAGCATGATGCGGTTCGCCTGCTCCGGCGTTTCCTCAAAGACAGCGTGACCGCCGCCGGAGAGCACCACGAGCTCAGAAACTCGCAGTTTGCGGTGCAGCTTGACTGCGGAGCTCAGAGGCACCGTGCAGTCACCATCGCCCCACACCAGCAGCGTGGGACTCTTCACGCGGCGGAGCGCGGCTTTCAGCTTTGCCCGCTCAGAAAACCAGCTGCGAAGAATGCGAAGGACGTGGCGCAGTGTTTTCCGGTTTCGCAGTCCACTGACAATCTGCCGCAAACAGCTATCGACCACGCGGTCGGAGCCTCCATAAATCTCCCCGAGAGCGGCGCGCTGAATCGGCGCGGGAAGGTAGGGCAGCGCGCCGGCCAGCAACTCGCCCCACGGAGTGCAATAGGTTTGCACCATAGAGTCGCCCGAGCGGGAGTATGGATTGGCCGGCGCGAAAAGAACCAAGCGGCGCACACGTCGGGGATGCAGCGCGGCGAGCATCAGCGCGACGGCTCCCCCGTGCGAGTGCGCAACAATATCGGTCTCGGCGAGCCCGAGCGCATCCATCACTGCGACGATGCGTTCGGCAGTGGCCCGAAGCCCAGGGTCCAGCCCCTCGACCCGTTCTGATTTACCCATGTTCACCAGGTCGATGGCGTAGACACTGGCGTGTTGGGCCAGAGCGTTGATGTTGCCGCCCCAGTTCAGGCTCGATCCGAGCAGTCCATGAATGAGCAACATCGGCCTGCCGCTTCCCGCGTGCAGATAGTGGACGCGGGCTCCGGCAACTTCGACGAATGCTTCCTCATATTCCGATTGCGTGTCTTCCCCCACCATGGCCAGAAATCCTTTCCCGGCGATTCACCCAGAATTGTCCAGTTGCAACTCCTCACGGCTCCTAGGCCGTGTGAAGTACTTGCGCAACACGCGACAGTGAAGGATTGGATGTCCAGGGAAGCGAAAATGTAACCTGCGCTCGCCAAGGAATTTGCCACTGGCAACCCTTATCGCACCATGACCGTTGTGCGATGAGGGCGCAGCATTGAGATCGCTTTTTGAGCCTCTGGATGATGGGCCCGGCTTGAAGAGACCATCTCGACAGAGTCGAAGATACGGCCC
Organism: Occallatibacter sp.; assembly: GCA_050013735.1. Taxonomy (GTDB): domain Bacteria; phylum Acidobacteriota; class Terriglobia; order Terriglobales; family Acidobacteriaceae; genus Telmatobacter. The sequence continues at coordinate 3,552 of JBEKEQ010000169.1, read as the reverse complement.
GAAAGGCATCGGGGCGGCAGCGAAGAAGACTGACTTATGGGGTTGTGGTGCATTCGGAGCAAGTTGCGCCGTGCATTTGAAGGAAGACTAATGTAAGTTGTTGATTTATTGGCTCCTCAGGTAGGACTCGAACCTACAACCCTTCGGTTAACAGCCATCCAGGTGGTGTCCTTGCGAGCTGCTACCTATTGAGATAAGTCACTACAGATTAGCAGCTTACAACCATCTTCCCTCTCCTCCTTGAGCGCTGGATTGCGACGAATTGCTACCCATTTTGAGGTGGTCACGGCACAAAATCCACCACACCTCAGCGAGCTCTTCGGCGTAACGCTAGCCTCAGATTCTAGCAGCCTTTCAGCCCATTATATCGATAGTGATTTCCTGAAGAATGCTAAGCACGACGACGAAGGAGCGAGGATCTTCCGTGATCTGAAACCCGGCTTAGTCAGGTCAGGTGCGCGAAGATTCCGGGGATGTCACTAATTCCAGCTATCGAGCGGCTCATGCCAGATCATTCTTTCGAACATTCGCTCGTCTTGCCTCTCAACCCACTGCTGGGCCAACCAGCATGCCGGAATGAGGATTGAAAGCAACAAACCTCCGCAGAGAACCGTCACCGCCATCTCGCGAATCGATACCCGAGACGGAGCGACCTGCGTTCCACACCGGGGACACACGTCAATCGCTTGGATTTTCTGGATTTTCGGCGAGCGCATCCAACTCCGCCATCTCAACACGACCGTCGCCGCTGCGAACGCGGCTCGCTCCCGTTTGTCGCGCCGAACGTCGAGCAGCTGTTCGCCAACCGTGTGCTTGGGCGAATAGCAATACTGCACATACGCTTCAAAGAGCGAGAGGTTGGCCTATGCCGAGATACAGTTGCCGGTGGAATTGCTGCGCCGTGGACTGTTCTTCGTAGACAGTCCCGGGCTCGGCTCCTCCATTGCAGAGAATACCGAGACCACGGAACGTTTCTTTCCGCAGGCAGACGCTTTTGTCCTAATCACAAGCTATGACAGCCCGCTCTCGGAAGAGGAAGACCGCGCTTTGCAAAGGATTCGGCAGGCGGATCGAGTCCTTTTTGTGATTGTCAACAAGCATGACACGGTGAGCCCAAGCGAGCGAGGACAGGTTCTGGAGTTTGTGCAGGAACGTCTTGCTCGATACTACTTCACAAGAGAGCCTCTGGTCTTCTCTGTTTCTGCGCGGCTGGCTCTCGAAGGTAAGCAGCAGCGAAATGTTGAGCTAATTGATGCAAGCGGCATTCGACCGTTCGAAGAAGCACTGTTTCATTTCCTGACCGAAGAGAAAGCGGAAGCCTTTCTTGCAAGTATTCAAGAACGAGTCTCGGCGTTCGTCACGCAAAGATGCGATCTGGAACAGCAACCTGAACGACGGGAGATTTTGGACGGTCTTCTTGCAAGGCTCCGTGAACTGACAGCGCTCGTGTATCTACCTCCGCGCGAAATCGCCGAGGATCGAGGCAAAAATGCTGTCACCGCAGTCCTCATAGCGGTTGATAAGCGCGCTGGGTGCTGGATTTGCGGACGGGTGCTTGAGGCTGTTTTTCGGTTCCTGAGCAAGCATCAGTACCTGCTGACGATTGATCGCGCGGCCCAGCAGGAACATGCGAAGCGGGGAGGTTTCTGCCCCCTGCACACATGGCAGTTCGAGAATATTTCTTCGCCTTACGGAGTCTGCGCTTCGTATCCGGCGCTTGCTCATCGCATAGCTTCAGAGTTGGAATCACTTGCCGGCGTCATGGCCGGCCAGATCAGGATCTTTGAGAGTATCCACCAGTTGGGGGCATCCCAGAACACTTGCAAGGTGTGTCAGGTCCGTATCGAGGCGGAACGAAATGCTGTCAATGAGGCGGCTCTCAAGGTCCGTGAAGTTGCGGGCTCTCAGGCTGGAAACGTGCCTGCGTGTTGCCTCGCTCATCTCGCGATGACAAGTGCGGTCTTGGGAAAAGGTCAACCGGCGCAGCTATTGTTGGCAGCCCACGCTCAGTTTCTCGAACGTCTCGGCGAGGATGCGCAGCGTTACGCGCTTCGGCACGACGCGCTCCGCCGGTATCTAACCAGCGAAGAGGAGCGGCGAGCTTCGCAACTGTTGTTGTTGATGCTCGCGGGCCATCGAAACGTGAGCGCACCGTGGCAGGTCGAATTTCTTCTCTGACGAAGCTCAATCCGGGGTTTACTTAGTCGCGGCGCCCCATCCGGTAATCGAGATAGAGGACGTGCACCTTGATCTGGTCTCCGGCATAATACCGAGGGAAATGCGCCATCTTCAGCATGTGAACAATGCTGCCAGGGTTGCCGTTGCACCAATCAACGAGTTGATGCAGGACATGGTCGAGGTTTGACGCCCATAACCCCGTCCGGCTTGCCTCCCGTTTCGCGAACTCAAGTGCGATGGGAGGCGCAAATTCTCTCAGCTCCAATCGCTCAGACTTGCTTGCGCACATCGGCTGTAAAGCCCCGATGTCCTCCATGTGAGGTGTACGAGCCACAAAAATGACCGGAGTCCGATCAAAGTAGTTGAGGTCTTTAATCAGACCTGTAACCACTCGCGACGGACCCGCTAGGTGATCAAGCACCAGGAGAAAGGGATGTTGGTCGAGCGCCCGTTGCAAAATGCCCTTGAGAGACCCGGTACCGAAGGATGTACGATTTGCCGGAAGGCTGACTCCGGGCTTTGCCACGCGACGAAGTTCTTCAATCAAAGCCGATAATAGTTCGCGCGGGGATTGAACTTGGGCAGCAAAGAGGGCGAGTGGTTGCGTTTCGACAAAGGTCCGTAATAACCGAGTTTTGCCGACCGCTTCCGCCCCAAAAATCAGCATCGACTTCCGCCTCTGCGCTTGCGCCTGCAGTCGCGCCAATTCCTCGGTGCGCTCGACGGCCGCGGAGTACTGTATAGGATCAATCGTGCTGTTCACAGCCAGACCGGCCATACTTAAGCCTCACCTGGAGACGTGTTTTCTCGAGAACCCGTTGTTTCAAAAATGCGCCGGTAGAGGTCTTCGCCATAACTGGTCGGCAAGGGTTCGCCTTCGAGAAGGCGAAACGTCCGCCGGCCATTTGAAAGCCTCTCAGCACGCAGGAAGAGCGCCGGCGCGATGCCGGCGCGATACAAGCCATCGGAAAGTGCGAACAGGTGCGTCACGTAAAACACCTTGATTCCCATCTTCAGGAATGCGCGGACAATCTGCGTCGCAATCTCCGAGCCTTCGCGTTCATTGGTCGAAGCAAAGGATTCATTCAGGAGAACGATACTGTCTGGAACGATTGCATCAACAACCGTGCTGATCCGGCTCAATTCTTCATCGAGCTTTCCGCTCTGCATCGTGGCGTCTTCTTCGCGTTTGAAGTGGGTGAAAATGCCTCTACACACGTTGGCGCGGAAGGCTTCAGCTGCCACAAACATGCCGCCCTGCATCATGAGATGGGCGAGGCCAACGCCCCGGAGGAAGGTTGATTTGCCGCCGCGATTGGCGCCGGTAATCACTACCAGTGGCTTGCCGTCACAATTCACGTCGTTGCCAACAGT
>JBEKEQ010000168.1:0-8020 GCA_050013735.1 Occallatibacter sp. | reverse complement strand
GTCGATCAACTCGCAGTTCGGAATTATCGATATGTGCGGGTTCCCCAAGGACACGTTCTATTACTACAAGTCCTGGTGGGGCAAAGACCCTGTGCTGCATCTGTTTCCGCACTGGAACTTCGAGGGCAAGGAGGGTGAAGAAATTGCCGTGTGGACGCACTCCAACCTCGACGAAGTGGAGCTGTTTTTGAACGGCCAGAGCCAGGGAAGCAAGTCCGTTCCCCGCCTGGGCCACGTGGAGTGGAAGGTGAAGTATGCGCCGGGAACCATCGAAGCGCGCGGACGCAAGAACGGCCAGGTGGTGCTCACAGAAAAGCGCGAAACCACCGGACCTGCGGTGGCGATCCGTTTGACCGCCGACCGAACCGAGATCGACGCGGATGGAGAAGACATCGCCATTCTTACAGTCGAGGCGCTCGACAAGAACGGCCGCGCGGTTCCGACGGCGGGCAATCTCATTGGCTTTAAGGTCACGGGCGAGGGCGCGCTCATCGGAGTGGGGAACGGCGACCCCAACTGCCAGGAGAGTGACAAGGAGCCCCGGCGTTCGCTCTTCAATGGATTGGCGCAGGTAATTGTGCAGGCTACCAAGCGGCCCGGCGAGATCCGCATCGAAGCGGAGAAAGAAGGCTGGTTCGGGCCGGAGCTGACCGGGGCAAAGCTCACCATCACAACGAAGAAGGTCGAGGCGCGTCCGGCAGTCGGGTTGGTCAAGGACTAGCAGCTAAGACATTAGTGTGAAGGCTGGGTATTCAATGCACGAAGGGGCAAGCGCCGCGCGCGGGGAACTCAGCCCCTGTGCGAGAGCGATAACTTCCAGGTAGCTTGCCCCGGTAACTTACCGGGGACACTTGCTGCCGGTTACTTGAAACGTCTTTTAACTGAATGCCGTGCATCAATCTTTCATTTGACAATTAGAGTCGGCAGACGCCTAATAGTTGTGAGACTTCCCTTGGGCGCACACAGTCCGCCTGCCTGCGCAATTTCGATTCGACCGCATGGGCCCCCTTGCAAAGCAGGCCGGTGCCTGCAGCGCAGACCGGTTGAGCCAGTTTTGGCTCGTATGTAGCAAGCCAACTTGAACGTGCGCATCGCCGCCAGTTTTTGTCCAGTGCCCCCGGCCGGGCAGCCTGAAGAATAAGGCCGGAATTTCCCCTGCTTCCTTCGTCTTAGGTTAGACCGTCTTTGTGAACCGATGGGAAGCGTGAATGGAGTTCGCCCGTGAAATTGAATGGGTCTTTTCGGTTCTTCCTTTCAGCGGCCATCGTCATGGCCCTCTGCAGCGGCGCGCAACAGGCGCGGGCCGGCGGCGCGGCCACCACCACCACCCTTGCCGTCACTTCCGGCGGGAACGCGGTAACGACGCTGACGTGGGGCAACGCGGTAACACTCACCGCGACGGTGACAACCGGAAGCACGCCGGTGACGCCGGGGCAGGTGGAATTCTGTGACGCGGCGGCGTACTGCGAAGATATCCACTTTCTGGGCATGGCGCAGTTGACGAGCGCTGGAACGGCCACCATCAAGTTCGTGCCGGCGATCGGAAGCCACAGCTACAAGGCGGTCTTCCTGGGGACGACCACGTGCGCAGGCAGTACCTCGATCCCGGAGCCGCTGACGGTGATGGGGATTTATCCTTCGACATCTTCCATCGCGCAGAGCGGCAGTTATGACAATTACACGCTGACGGCGACCGTGGGCGGCACAGACAGTGTGGCGCCAACGGGGACGGTGTCGTTCCTCGACACCAGCAACGGGAACGCGGTGCTGGGCACAGCGTCGCTGGGAGCGGGCACGGGATCGGTGAGCTTTCAGAGCATTTCAAACCCGGCAGGGAACGGCGGCGGCACGGTGGTAGGAGACTTCAACGGAGACGGTATTCCGGACCTGGCCGTGACCGCCGGGGAGGCGATCGATGTGCTGTTGGGCAACGGCGATGGGACATTTACGGCCGGGGCAACCGTGCCGATTCTCCAGGGAGCTTATGGAATTGCAGTGGCCGACTTCAATGGAGACGGCAAGCTCGACCTGGCCGTGCTCAGCAACGACCCATCCAACGTCACAGGCACGGTGGTGGTGCTTTTGGGCAATGGAGATGGAACGTTTTCCGCGCTGCCGAATCCTATTCTGCTTCCAAACTCCGAACAGGGACCGCCTTCCAACATCGTGGTTTCGGACTTCAACATGGACGGCATTCCAGACCTGGCCGTGCTGACAGGCAATAGCACAGTGGCAATCCTTTTGGGCAAAGGGGACGGGACTTTTACGGCTGGCACGCAAACCCTGACGGTGACCTCTGTTGACTATCCCGCCAACTCCATCGTGGTGGCAGACTTCAACGGGGATGGCATCCCTGACGTAGCTGTTGCGTCTGCAGGCGAAACCTCTGACCTTGTGGGTGCCCACGGGATGGGCACCGTGACGGTGTTTCTGGGCAAAGGAGATGGGACTTTTACAACGACGGTTGAATCGGGCCAAGGGTCATCAGCCACCTTCATGGCAACCGGGGACTTCAATGGCGATGGCATCCCAGACCTGGCCTTGGCAAGCGGCGCCTTCGCGGATGGAGGAAGCCTTACCTCGATTACGATTCTGCTCGGCATTGGAAACGGGACGTTCAGCGCGGCCCCAGGCAGTCCCCTTGCGCTGGGTCAGAATTGGGTGCCCGATTTTATCACCGTGGGGGATTTCAACGGCGATGGCATTCCCGATCTGGCGGTTACTGGAGGCTACCCAGACTCATCGCCCGGAAGCGTGGAGGTGTTCCCGGGCAACGGGGATGGGTCGTTTGGAAAGGTGATTCTTCTGGGTAGCACAGATGCCCCGGGTCCCATAGGAGTTGGCGACTTCACCGGGGATGGCATCCAGGACCTCGCCGTACCAGGCAATACGCCAACTGTGTATTTGGGGGACCAAAAAGAAGCGGCAACGGCGAGCGTCAGCGGAATTACTGTGAGTACCGGTTTCCACCAGGTGGTGGCCAGCTATCCCGGAGACAGCAGCTTCAGCGCCAGCACTTCATATGCGATCACGCTGGGTGAGGCGATAGCTCCAATCACCATGACTGTAACGCCATCTTCGTCGAGCATCACGCTGATTCAGCCGCTGACGGTAACGGTTACTGTCGGCGTGCCGGCGGGCAACCCCACGCCCACGGGCTCGGTAGCGCTTTATATCGCCAACTATTCCCCTGGGGCGGTCACGCTGAGCGGAGGCAGCGCCACATTTAATGTTCCCGCCGGAACGCTAAAGCCTGGCGGCTACACCTTGCAGGCCTATTACACGCCAGATGCGGCAAGTTCAACCAACTACGCTTCATCCTATGCGTCGGACCCGTTGACTGTGACTCAGGCGCAGCCCGCGCTGGCGTTGAGCGTGAGCCCGGTTAGCAGTGAGTTTGGCCAATCGGTGACGCTTACCGCAACCCTGAGCGGATTCGATGCTCAGAGCACCAATGGCGAAACCATCGCCTTCTTCAGCAACGGAGCGAGCATCGGCACGGGAACAATTGCGTCCGGCGTTGCGACGCTGACGATTTCCACTCTGGCTCTGGGGATCGATTCTCTTACCGCCAGTTATCCGGGAGACATCAACAATACCGCGGCCGTCTCCAGTGCAGCACTGGAATATGTAGGCAGGGCGGGAACAACTGCGCCAGTCGTGACGCTGGCGGTGAACAGCGGCGGGTCGGCAGTGACTTCAGTAGCAGCGAAGACGATGGTAACGCTGACGGCATCGGTAAGCTCATCGGGGGTGCCGGTTGCGCCGGGAACCGTGACCTTCTGCGACATAGCGTCGAGTGCGACCTGCATCGGCGCGGGAGAACTGGGGACCGCACAGTTGACTTCGAGTGGGACGGCGGCGATCGTGGTTCGCTTGGGGATCGGAACGCACACGCTGCAGGCGATCTTCAACGGCATAGCCAGCGTTGGAGGGGGCATTTCAAGTGCGTCTCCGCTGGTGGTGACGGGACTGCGCGCGTCCTCGGGCTACCTGGCGGTAACCCAGAGCGGGGGTAACGGTAACGGCTACTTCGTGGTCCAGCCCCACGTTCATGGGGAGGACGTTTTCGGGCCGCCCCACCCGACTGGGACCGTGCAGATTATCGACACCAGCGAGGGGAATACGGTTTTGACCACAGAGCCTCTAGTCACCTTCGGCCAGGTCGAGACCAGTCTTTTCACGGCTGCTTCACAAACCCCCGCCACCGGCAGCAAGCCCTTCTCGGTTGCGGAGGGGGACTTTAACCACGACGGGATTCCCGACCTGGTGGTTGCGAATTCCGCCAGCAACACGGTAAGTGTGCTGCTGGGCAACGGCGACGGCACCTACCAGACGCAGGCGACCTACGCCACCGGCAACGGCCCGTACTCGGTCACAGTGGGCGACTTCAACGGGGACGGCAACCTGGATCTTGCGGCGGCCAACCTGACGGACAATACGATCTCGGTTCTGCTGGGCAACGGGGATGGTACCTTCCAGGCGCAAAAGACCTATGGGACGGGCGGAGGACCGAATGCGGTTGCCTTGGGAGACTTCAACGGCGATGGGATTCTCGATCTGGCCGTTGCCAACCAGTCCGACGCAACTGTGAGCATCCTGCTAGGCAACGGCGATGGGACCTTCGAAACAGAACAGCCCTACCCAACCGGGAACGGGCCGGTTTCGATTGCGGTAGGCGACTACAACGGCGACGGAATACCGGATCTTGCAGTAGCCAATAATCTCGACGGCACGTTAAGCGTGCTATTGGGCAAGGGAGACGGCACCTTCCTCACCCAGGTCCCCTACACGGCTGGTAACAAACCAATCTCCGTGACGTCAGGGAATTTAAATAGCGACACCGCCCTGGATTTGGCAGTAGCGAATCTTGCCGACGGCACGGTATCCGTGTTCATGGGAAATGGTGACGGGACGTTCCAGAGTCAGGTGACCTGCCCAGTGGGCACAAACCCCTATGCCGTTGTGGCGAACAACTTTGCCGAACTGGGCCCTCTGGACCTGGCCGTGGCGAATTCGGGCGCCAACTCGGTGACCCTCCTGGTGAACAATGGCAGCGGCGTTTTTGCCGGACAGAACTACAACACGGGCACAGGGCCCATCGCGTTGGCGGCAGGAGATTTGAACGGCGACGGACTTCCAGACCTGGCAGTAGTGGACAACTCCGGGAACGCAGCCACAATTCTGCTGAATGTGGCCCAAGCCTCCGCGCTACCTGCCCCATTCGGGTTCAACATAGCAGGGACGCATGTGCTGAAGGCTGTCTACAGCGGCGACGCAAACTTCAGTGGAAGCACTTCCCCCGGCATCAGCCTGACCCTTCCCTCCGAATCGACGACGCTGACGCTCACCTCCAACCTGAACCCATCCAACTATGGAGACTCGGTGACGCTGACGGCGACGCTTGCGCCTTATGCCATCGAGGATGGGAGCACAAATGGAGAAAGCATTACCTTCACGGCGGGAGGCAGCAGCCTGGGGATAGGCACGCTGACGAACGGCGTAGCAACACTGACGACCAGCGCCTTACAGGTAGGCACAAACCCGATTCAGGCTTCGTACCCCGGGGACAATGAGTTCAACGCGGCCGCCAGCAAGGCGTTCTCCCTGACGGTGCGCCCGGCAACGTTGACTGTGATGGGCCCCGATGTGGCCCGTGCGTATGGCACGGCGAACCCGGCGCTCACCGGCACGGTGAGCGGTGCGGTGAATGGAGACACGTTCACCGTAACGGGAACAACCACGGCCACGCCGACGAGCCCACCGGGAGGATACACCGTAACGCCGTCTGTGAGCGGCGCCCACGTTTCCGATTACACCGTAACCAAGGTGAATGGAAAGCTGACGGTGACGAAGGCCACGCCGGCGAATGCTCTGACGTCGTCCGCGAATCCCGCCTACGTGTCGAGCCCGGTGACATTCACTGCGTCCGTCTCGTCAATCGGGGGCAATGCGCCCACAGGGACGGTTACCTTCTACGACGGGGCGACCGCGCTTGGCTCGGCCACGCTGAGCGCCGGATCGGCGACGAATACAACGTCGGCGCTGACGGCCGGGGCGCACTCGATCACAGTGGCTTACTCCGGAGACGCCAATTATGTTACGGTCACCAGCGCAGCGCTGACGGAGGTCATAGAGGACTTCACGCTCGCGGCAGCCTCCGGAAGCAGTTCGGCGACTGTGTCGCCGGGAGGGCAGGCAGTGTATACGTTAGCCATCGATCCGCCCACAGGAACAACGTTCGCAAGTGCGATCACCTTTGGCGTTTCAGGCCTTCCCTCAGGGGCGACGGGGACGTTTGACCCAACTTCAGTCGCAGCCGGCGCTGGCGCAACCAACGTTACCTTGACGGTGACGGTGCCCAGCTCAACCTCCTCAGTTCGGCCTGCTGAAAGGCCATTGGACACAGGGGCTTTGCCCATTGCTTTGGGGCTGCTGCTGCTGCCGTTTGCGGGCAGATTGCGGCGAACGGGGCGCCGTTGGAAGGGAACGGCCTGGCTGGTCGTGGCTCTAGCAGGCGCGGCTCTGGCCGCGGGATTGACGGGCTGCGGTGGAAGCAGCAGCAGCAACACTTCACCACCTCCGCCGCAGAGCTACACGCTGACCATTACCGCAACCTCGGGTTCGCTGTCGCATTCAACGACAGTAAACCTGACTGTGCAGTAAGCGGCGCAGATCACAGAACAACGGCACGCCGGGGTGTAAACTTCTTGCGATTATGAGAAGCACCCCCCGCATTCTTCCTGTTGTGCTGCTGTGTTCCACGCTGATGGTTGTGTTGGCAGTTGCGCCGCGCGGCGTCTGCCAAAAGGCAAGCGAGAGCTTTGCCATCCAACCGGCGAAAGACGATTTCCAGCCCAACGTTCTGGATGTGAGCCCGTGGATTGAAGCGCCGACGGGAAAGCACGGCTTCGTCACCCGAAAAGGGGATCAGTTCGTCTTCCAGGATGGAACCCCGGTGCGCTTCTTTGGCGCACAGATGAACCCGCTGCCCAAAGAGCAGGCCGACTACACTATTCGTCGCATGCGCCGGCAGGGCATCAATATCACGCGAGTCCACGGCCTCGATTTTCTCAATGACCGGGCCGGCAAAACGTCATTCGACTACGACGCGAAAGCGTGGGATCTGCTCGATTACCTGATTGCGAAGCTGGGAGAAAACGGAATCTACATCATACTCGATGTGGATTACCCGGATTACTATAAGTTCCGCGCCGGAGATAAGATTCCGCAGTTACCCGAAGGCGGGCCTGCGCCACATGCGGAGTTTTTCGATCATAAGGTGGCCGAAATTCTCCACCAGCGGATGAAAGATGTCTTCACGCACCGCAATCCCTACACGGGCAAAACATACGCCAGTGACCCGACGGTGGCGTTGGTCGAGGTGTTGAACGAAGACTCAATGTTCTTCGGCGATGTCAACGGCGGATTCCTGCCGGAGTTAGAGCAGCAATTCGCTGATTGGCTGAGAGCTAAATACAACGACGACGCGGGGCTAACGAAAGCCTGGACGGTGGACGGAAGATGGCCGTTAAACGACGGCGAAGGAATCGGCGCCGGAGAGATGGTCGCGATGATCGCAAATCCAAACTTCACTACGAGTTATCTGGCAGCGCATGCTGACCAAAAGCTTCGTGGTGAAGATCAGTTGCGGTTTTATCTGGAGTTAGAGCAGAGTTACTGGGCTGATAGCGAGAAAGTGCTGCGCGCAACCGGGCTGCGCGTTCCTATTACCGGAACGAACTGGCAGGCCAACGGATTTGCCACGCGGCTGCACCTCGAAGGACAAACAAGCCTCGACTACATAGATCGGCATGGATATTGGGACCATCCGCAGGGCGAGGGGGATTTGAAGTGGCAAATCAGCACGGAAACATTTCATAACCTACCAATGATTAAGGCCGTGGAACCGAAGCAGGACAAGCTGGTTTATCTGGGCATTGAAAATCTGGTCACAGAAAAGGCATGGGAGCAGGTTCTGGGCATGCCCATGACAGTCAGCGAATGGAACATGTGTTTG
>JBEKEQ010000167.1:0-16389 GCA_050013735.1 Occallatibacter sp. | reverse complement strand
CTCCGAAGCCATAAACATTCTGCGAATTCCATGGTCCGGCAGGCCAATAATTATTGATACTTGAGAAACTCGGATGGTTAAAGAGATTGAAGGCCTCGGCACGGAATTGCAGGTGTAGGCGTTCGTGGATCGGGAACTCACGACGGACAGCGATGTTTATCTGCCACGCTCCAAAACCACGAGCATAATTGCGCGGAGTGCTCCCCTCGGAGTCGAAACCCGGGCCGGATGCAGGAACGTTGAAGGAATTGTAGTTGATGATCTTCCCACCAGGATATTGCGAACCATTGAGATAGAGCGGCTGGCCGGGTACCAAGTTGGGGTGAAACTGTATGTTGCCACCCATCGCAGGGTCGAAGGCTTCGTTTCCGATCACGTCAACAGGCAAAGCTGAACGCGCGGTGACGCGAGTGTCTAGCGCCCAATGCTTCAGTAGCCCCGATAGCGCCGAGTTAGAGTATTGGCCCGGGACGTCGTAAGTAAGCGCCGTCTGGAAGTTATGCCGGATGTCGAAGTCCGAGCTGGAGCGCTCCAACGCATCAGAAAGATCGAAGTTAGAGGAAGCATCGTCTATTGAGTGCGAGAACGTATAGGAGGCGAGCGCCTGCAATCCATGCGATAACGTGCGCTGAAACTGAATCTGCAGAGCATTATAATCCGACGTCGGTCCGTTCTTGGTGATGTAGAGACCATTCCCTAGGGAGAAATTGGAGGAGGATGGGAGGAGTTCGTATGTTTCCAGCAAGCGTCGCGCAGCGGAGCCGATATAACCCATAGTCAGGGCCTGCTTCTCGCCGAGCGCCTGTTCCAAAGCCAAGTTCCACTGCAGCGTGTAGGGCAAGCTCAAATACGGATCAAACGCGTAGACTGGTGAGTTGTACGGTGGAGCAACACTTGGAGGGGGTAGCGTCATTTGAGCGGAGGTCAACGGGAAACCGACATTGCTATATGTGGCGAAATTCGAGAAACCAATCCCATTGAATCCAGTGCTTCCGGTAGCATTCCCCATGTCATAAAAAATTCCAAAACCTGCGCGCAGGACCGTCTCATGCCCTGGTCCCTGACGCAGCTGATACGCCCCTCCAACTCTGGGCCCAAAGCCATGCCAATCCGTCTTCCAAAGCGGCGTACCCGTGGGAGCCAACTGCGCGGTGTTCAGATTCGTGATCTGACTTAAGGTGTACGGCGACGGCCCAGTGAGGTTCCCGGGAGACGGATTCACGTCCCAGCGCAGACCCATTGACAGAGACAATCGAGAGTTGACTCTCCAATCATCCTGCACAAACGCCGAAAAGTTCTTGTAAAGGGGTTCCACCGCAGAAGGGGATTGTGGATCGGAAAAGATGGAGCCGGTCGCGCCGACATTGTTGGCCAAGAGCGCCGTCTCAGTTTGAAATAGTGCAGCTTCCGCGACCACAAGGGGCTTCGCATACGTGGTGAGCCTGCGCCAATCTATTCCGAACTTAGTGCTATGACGTCTAAGCGTCCAGCTATAGGTATTAATAAGGTTGTACTGCCGCTGCACGCTCGTTGAATTATCCTCCGAAAGAGACGCTCTAGCGCCAAAGCAAAGACAAAAATAGAACTGTGATCCGACAGTAGGGAAGTTGACTCCGTTCGGCCCGGGCAACGTCGCAAGATCGAACGGTGTTGCATCCCCCCGACTCGTGAAAGCATTATTCTGAATTGCGCTGACCTGGGTGATGTTGAAGCGTAATTCGTTTGTCTGCGCAGACGAGATGAGATTGGTTGCTCCGAGCGTCACCATCCTGTTATTGATGACAGAGTTTTCCTCTATCGAGCCGTCGTAGAAGGATGACGCTGAAGGCACGCTCGCATACCGACCGAATATCTTGAATTTGTCGCTGAAGTTGTGGTCCACACGTACGCTCGGGCTGTCGATTGAGGAAGGATTGGAGATGGCAACTTGATAGATTCCGAGTCCGTCGTTCAAACCATCCTCACCCTTATTGGGCAGCGGGAATGCGTTCAGGACCGATTGGAGGAGCGTTGGTGCCTGCTGGCGAAGAGTTTGGTCGGGAACTGATAGGGTCTGCAATCCCTCAGGCGTCCAGAGCCGCAGGCCTTCATACGAAAAGAAGAAAAATGTCTTGTTCTTGCCGTTGTAGAGATGCGGAATTCGGACCGGTCCTCCGAGAGTACCTCCAAAGTCGTTCTGCCTCTCTTTTTCCCGCGGGATCGGCGGGGTCGCAGCATTGTTGAACCAATTGTTAGCATCCATCGCTTCGTTCCGGAAGTAGTCAAAGGCCGAGCCATGCCAGTCGTCTGTACCGGACCGGGTCGTAAAGGAGAACTGGCCACCTGGGGTGCGCCCATATTCGGCGGAGTAGGTGGAAGTCGTGGCGCGGAACTCCTGCAACGCATCTATCGAGACGATGCTCTGTGTCGTGCCGAGCGACGTCCCTGCGGGAGCGCCGCCACCGTAACCGGAACCTTGTCCAAAGGCTGCAGCGGCGCCCACATTCGCGCTGACACCATCGACACTGAACGAGTTAGCTTCTGTGCGCTGACCGTTGACGGTGAACTCTCCAGCATAGCCGGGCCGGCACTAGTGCCTCCAAATCCTGCAAGCTCCTTCCATTCAGCGGCATGTTCGCCACGAAGTCCCGGTCGATCACAGTGCTCACCGAGGCGTCGGTGGTGTTGATGTTGATGGACTGAGCTTCGACCGTCACGCTCTCGGAAACCGAACCGACCTGCAGTTTGAAGTTCTGTTCGATGTGGTCCTGCACATTGGCGGTCAAACCTACTAGGTCGACTTGCTTGAATCCCTGTCTGCGAACCGTCACCCTATACTGGCCGGGCACGACGCCGGTGAGAATGTAAATCCCCGCGTCATTGGTCCTGGTCGTCATGACGGTGCCGCGCTGGACACTCTGCAACTCGACTGCTGCCCCGCGCACAAGCGCACCGGAAGAATCGACGATCAATCCGGAGATGGTCGCCGTTTCATTTTGACCAATTGCTGAATGGGTCCCGAAGAAGATGCAGATGAGGATTCCGAAAGCGAGCAGGGGCCGGCTGAGGCGCATAGGGATCTGTTCCTCCAGAGAGTCGTCTCCGATCACAAGCGGGGTTCTTGTCACCGTGTGCTCCCGTATGCCCGCCCAATGCGCGGAATTTATCAATATGCCGGAGGATTTATCTACGTTTCACAACTCGGAGCTTGAGTGTCGCGGCGTCACGCGAAGTTGGGGCGCTGCCTATTTTGAAGTATGCCCGCACTATCCTCGTTTTTTATCAATGTTGATCAGGTTTTTTTGATCGCCTAAGAATTGCGAAGAAAGTTCCCTTTCCAAGGGGAATTCGCTGCTAGATTTCGGAGAAACTCGCGTATTCTGCGACCAGGGAGCAAAGCTGCGTCCATGGGTGATTCGCTCCATTTCCAAGACTCACTTGGCTGGGTAGAGCTGAATGAACTCAGCGATGCCGAGCTCTTAGCGCGTCTTATCGCCGGCGATCACACCTCCTTGGCCGTGCTCTTCGACCGGTATCATCGCCTCGTATTTTCCGTCGCCGTGCGCATCCTCCGCGACGAAGGCGAGGCGGAGGATGTGGTGCAAACCGTCTTTCTCAATATTTTTGAAGATGCGATAAATTTCGACCCTCTCAAGGGCACACTCAAAGTATGGCTGCTGCAGTACGCGTATCACCGAACGATCAACAGGCGGCGCAGCCTGTCCGCGCAGGGAGTCTATCTTTGGGACGAACTGGACGGCGCCAGCGAACGCGGGCGAGCGCCGGAGTTGGAGACACTCCGCTTCTGCGAACAGATGCTGATGCGGTTAAGACCCGTCCAGCGACAGGTTCTCGAACTGACCTACTTCGAGGGCTGGACGGCGCAAGAGATCGCTGACCTGCAGCGTCGGCCGGCTTCGCATGTTCGGAACGATCTTTACAGAGGATTGGCGAAATTGCGTTCCTTGATCACTGGTCCACTGAGACGACGGAGAAGCGATGAGGACGGGGTCGAAGATAGGGGAGGGCACGTTGTCGACTCACGCACATTTTGAGCAGCTCTGCGCTCTTGCCACCTCCGGGCAGCTCTCCGCGTCCGAGTCAGATCTTCTGAACTCGCATTTGCTTGAATGTGACAACTGCCGCAGTTTCCTCAACGACGCTCATCACATCAGCGACACGGTGATTCCGCAGGCCTTGCGCGCTTCGCGCGGCGAGTCGCGCGTTCCAGCCGGGATGCGGGAACGCTTCTTAGCGCGGGCCGCGGGCGCGGGATTCGTAATGCAAGCCGGGCCGCCGATTGAAGCTGAATCCTCCCCTGTCGATTCTGGACAGCGTTCTCAAGCGGCATCGCCGTCTCGGCGATCCCTCAGTCCGCACAGTCTCATTGGCCTTTTACTTCCGTGGCAAGGGTGGGCTATTGTCGCATCTGCCTGTATCGCGTGTTTCGTACTCGGCGCGCTGCTCAGAACCCCATCGTTTGCAGCGTGGCACACGGCCGCGGCAGACACTGCCCCGTCGCCCTCCCCGGCGATACAAATGCCGTCTGCAATCGACGCGGAGCGCGATCGCTTACGAGCCCTCACCGCCGAACGCGACCAGCTTGCCAAACAAATTGCCAGACTCGATCTGCAACTGGAGGCGGCCCAGAAGGAGAAGCAGAAGGCCGAAGCCAGTTTGCAGCAACAGCTATCTCAAGTTCAGTCGAGTGCCGCGAGGGATCGCGATGTACTGATCCGGCAGTCCACAGACGCAAATGCCCGGGCCGTCGATTTGCAGTCGCAACTCGCCGCCGCTCGCCAGCAACAATCGCTTGCTGATGCGGACCTCAAAAACGCACGAGCAAAAACTGCCGAATACTCCGCACGATTGGACTTGGTGCAGGGCCAAATGCGGAACCAGGAAGCAGCCCCATTACCAAGCGCGGACGAGGTCGGAAGCCTGGTCGCCGCGCGAAATTTGCATATTATCGATGTCTACGACTCAAATGCGGCGGGCCAGCGTCAGCACGCTTTCGGGCGAGTCTTTTACGTCGAGGGCCGCTCGCTCGTCTTCTACGCCTACGACCTTTCGGCGGCGCAAGCTCAGAAGAACATCACCTTCCATCTGTGGGGGGAGAAGGCGGGCAGCAAGGAAACGACACTCAGCCTCGGCGTCCTGCACGACGACGATCCTCGTGAGCGGCGCTGGGCTCTCACGTTCGATGACCCGAAGGTTCTCGCCAAGATCAACTCTGTTTATGTGACTGCGGAGTCCGCGAGCAAACAGAGCGATGCACCCCACGGCCCCAGGGTTCTTTATGCGTACTTCGGGGCGCAGCCGAACCATCCATGAGGACTGCGCCATCCCCACTTTCGTGAATCGAAGGCAGCGGCTGGCGTAAACGTGCCGAGCAGGCCGGTGATTCTACGAACGGATTCGCTGCCGCGCAGGAGCTGCCGCTGCCTGCGAATGGATCGAGCACCAACTCACCCTGCAACGTGAAGCTGCGAACCAGAGGAGCCAACGCCTCTACCGGCTTCTGCGTCGGATGCAGCTCGTTGCCGCTGTATGGCATATCCATCACGTCTGCAAGTGGCTGCTTCGGCAGCGGCGGTCTGCCCTTCGCCAGCAGAAATGCCTGCTCATGCTGATAGCTGAGAAACCTGCTCTTCGAGCTGTAGGTCTTGCGGAACACGATGTGTCCTACCGGCTGAAAGCCCGCCTCTTTCCATGCCGCGAAGAAGGTATCGACTTTCGTCCAGCCATAGAACATAACGGCCACGCGATTCATCTTGAGTACCCTGTACGCTTCACGCATCGCGGGCTTGAGCCAGTCGGCGTTGACGTCGTTCTGGATGCTGCGACCGCTGCGGTCTCGGTAATTCACCAAATACGGCGGATCGGTGAGAATGAAATCGACGCTGTTTGCCGGCATCTGGCGCATGACCTGGATGCAATCGCCCTGCATGACGCTATTGATGAACCGATTCTGAACTGCAGTTTGTGCTTGCATGACCTTGATCTCCTTTGTGGTCCCGGAGTGATCTCTCAGGACACACACCCGGAGGGCGCGAGAGATGGCCGCTCCCAAGGCGGCGGGATGCTTTTTCGGGGGAGACCTTCAGGGGGAGCCGGAACCCGCAGGGCGTCTGCCGGGCTGCATGCCAGGCTTCTCGGAAATGGAACTGCCCGGCAGACGAAGCAGAATCCCGCCCGCCGCCGGGCGCGGCTTGCTTCTCTCTCGCGGTGCCTGAGAGAACATGCAGGACATACGGAGATCTATCGCGCTGCAAGCACAGGGCAGTTCTGGTCAGATGCAGCAGATTTGCTGGGCAACCGTCCCGGGCGCTGGGGTGTTAATACTGCATAATGGTAGCATTACGAAGTCGGAAGCAAGGTGGACACTGCAGAAGGCGCTCACTTACCGGCAATAATCCGCTGTGCGCGCTCAATGGCGGCGAGGGCGACAAAGCTGCTCAGACTGCGGCGTTCCTGCTTCGCCGCCTTCTCCAGCAGCCGACGTTCTTCCTGGGTGTAGTAGGAGAACACTTTCGCTCCAAGTGGGGTCTTGCCGGTGCGCCGGGAAGGAATGTGTTCCCTTTTGGCCACCGTCTGTTATGGTACTACCGCACTACACAATAGAGGTATTATGCGAAGCATTGTTTTGTAGGACTCGGCGGTTCCAGGGGTGAGCCGCTATGGAGCGGCGTCTGATTCGCCATTATTGGGAGGCGGGCGCCGCGATTTTACCCCCCATGGAGTCTGTTATGGCAAAGAGCAAAGATCGGGATGTTCTCCGATCTTCCGATCAACCGCACAGAGCGCTTCTGATCGAATTGAAGGGTGAGAGGGCGGCGGAGGATGGAAGTGCGGCCACGGCATCAACAGAGATGTTCGCGGCGCTCAGCTTGGAGGAAGTGATTGCCTATGTGCGAATCCGCCAACCGGCTGTCGACATCCTGGAACTGAAGGTTCTTGGGAAAGTTCAGGTACTGTCCAGTTCGGAGCATCTAACGTAATCTCGGAAACGCTCCACCGGCTGTGTCGATCGACAATCGCGGCTTCTCGTCTTCGGGCTTTGGGGGATGAACTTCGGAAAGGTCTCGCGGAGATACTGCCTGCCCGAGCTTTGGCTGGCGTTGTAATAGAGGCGGTCCGAAAGGATTTTAGCCATCGGTTGTGCGCTCAAAGACTTAAGAATGAATCATAAACCGCAGAAATGACAATTCCCAGCTAGTCAAGTACTCCGTATTTGACAATAAAATGCTTGTCATTACGATGTACATTGACTATATTTATCTTGTCATGCGAAGCGAGTTCAAGAATCTCCGCCTGAAACAACTGGATCGCGCTCTGGAGCCATACCGCGCGGCGCGGGAGGTTCCGCGCCCATCGAAGGGGTGGATACGCACCATCCGGCAGGCGCTCGGAGTCTCCTCGGGTGAGCTGGCACGGAGGCTGGGGACGAGCCGCCAGCTTCCCCTGCAACTGGAGAAGGGGGAGGCGGAAGACCGCATCACCTTGAAGAGCTTGCGCGCGGCAGCCAATGCGCTCGATTGCGACTTGGTCTATGCCTTCGTTCCGCGCGCTGGCAACATGCAGGAGTTGATCGAAAACCGCGCGCGCGCCGAGGCGAAGAACCGCGTCCTGGGCGTCGAGCATTCGATGGCGCTTGAGAACCAGGCGGTCGGTAGAATCGACGAGGCGGTCGAAGCGGAGACGCGCCGCCTCGTCAGAAAGCGCACATCCCGATGACCCTATTCACTACGGGAGATGGCAATACACCGCTGTCTCCCGAAGAACAGGACGATCTCATCCCTGATCTCACCACAAAGGAAGAATTGAATGAGTGGGAGCGCCAGAACATCCTCGAAGCCTCTGCATGGGCGCTCGATCGGCGCAATTTGAATCGGCAGGACCCATTCTCAGAAGTCTATTTGAGAGAACTGCACCTGCGCATGTTCGACCAAACCTGGAAGTGGGCAGGGGCCTACAGGGCCACGGAAAAGAACATCGGGATTCCGCACTACCAGATCCGTGAGGCGCTGCCAGCGTTGCTAGGCGATGCGCGCTATTGGGTAGAGCATCAGACCTTCGAGCCGGACGAGCTCGCTGTCCGGTTTCACCATAAACTCGTTTGGATTCATCCGTTCGCTAACGGCAACGGTCGCCATGCCAGGCTTATGGCAGATGTCGTCGTTGGGAGACTGGACAGGCCAGCGTTCACATGGGGTAGCGCGGATATTGTGCGAGCCGGTGACTTCCGGCGCAGCTACATCGACGCGCTTCGGGCTGCGGATAAGAACGACATTCAGCCGCTTCTAGCGTTTGCTCAAAAGCAATGGTGTCCTTTCAGGACACCGAGTGGAAAGTATTTCCACGTTTTCTGCCTCTTGTCCGCTCTACGCTTCTTCTCGGCAAGGACGATTCGAGGAGTTGCGTGGAGATCAAAAACACCGAAGCCGGGGACGAAGCAACGCTGGAGCGGCAGCCTGTCTCGGCGCGGTCTTCGGGCCTCGGCAGGAAACTCGATCCTGCGCTGAAATCCTGGATGGATAATGTCATCATCCCCGCGCTGGTACGGGAGTATCTGGCGGAAATGGAAAAGCGAAATCGACTTGCAACCACCGGCGTTTCAGAGTTAACGTCCGACAAGGACGGTGATGAGCCATGATTCCCCGCTGTGCCGCTTACGCACGCTATTCCAGCGACCTCCAGAGTCCTCTCTCGATTGATGACCAGCTTCGCATCTGCCGCGAGTACGCGATGACTCACGGGTTTGTTTTCTTGGAAGAGCACGTCTACATCGACGAAGCATTGAGTGGTGTGGGCGCCGACCGTCCAGGGCTGGGACGATTGCTGAATGCGGCACTGTCACCCTCGCGACCCTTCGATGTCATCCTGCTCGACGACAGCAGCCGCCTTGCCCGGAACACGAAGGATGCGTTGGGCATTTTCGAACGGCTGAACTTTGCCGGCATTCGGCTGATCGCCGTCAGTCAGGGCATCGACTCGGATAATGAGCAGGCGCATGTGCTGGTCACGGTCCACGGCATGGTGGACAGCCTATACGTGAAGGAGCTTGCCAAGAAAACGCATCGTGGGCTGGAAGGCCGGGTGTTGCGGGGCCAGCATACGGGCGGCCGCTGCTACGGTTACGACTCTGTCGCCGTGGACGACACGACGGCGAAACGACTGGTTATCAATGAGAAGGAGGCGGTGGTGGTCCGCCGGATCTTCGAGATGTCCGCCAGTGGCCAGTCACTGAAGACCATCGCAAGGACCCTGAATCATGAGTGCGTTCCCTCCCCAAGACCGCGGTCGGGAAACAGATACGCGACGTGGAGTCCTACTTGTATTCGGGAGATGCTTCGCCGTGATCTCTATGTAGGAAAGGTGGTTTGGAACACCTCACGGTTCGTGAAGACCCCCGGTACAAACAAGCGGGTGCGGCGAGCGAGGCCGGAGAGCGAATGGCGCGTTGTTCCCCACCCCGAACTTCAGATTGTCAGCGATGAGGTCTGGCAGCGGGTTCAGGATCGTCAAAAGCGCCTGATGGCCATGTACAGTGGCGCGAAGAAAGGCCTTTTGCCTCGCTCAATCACCAGCCCATACCTTCTCAGCGGAATTCTGAAATGCGGCTTGTGCGGCGGCAACCTGATCATTGTTACTGGATTTACCTCCTATGGCCACTATCCGAGATATGGCTGCTCGCAGCATTTCAATCGTGGAGCGTGCAGCAACTCCGTGACAATCCGGCGTGACTGGCTGGAAAAGCGACTACTGGAAGAGCTGCAGAATGAGGTTCTCAAGCGCGAGACCGTCGAGTACGCTCTGGACGAGTTTGACCGTCACTTGAAGAATGCCTTTTCCAAGCTCACAAATCAGATGGCTCACATGCGTGAGCGCAAACAGAAACTCGAAGGGGAGTTGCGGCGGTTGACCGAGACGGCGGCGGAGACGGGACCCTCGTCATTCCTTGTTGCGGCTATCCACGAGAGGGAGCAGCAACTACGCGAGATCACCGACCAGCTCTTAGCGGGCGGAGACAGCTCGTTGGATACCCATCTGTCGGAGATTCGGGGATTCATCACAAAGCGGCTGGGGGACCTCCAGCGGTTGATCTCCGGGGAGCCTGCCGAGGCCCGCAAGGAATTGGCGAAGCATGTATCGGAGATCCGCATGTTTCCGCAGGACGGTGGTGAGGACGGAAACGGGAAACCGCATTATTTTGCCGAGGGGACCTGGCGTTTGGTAGGTTCTGAGGAGGAAACGGGTAGCGTAATGTCTCCGCAAATTCGGAGCGTTGCAGACCCCCGCAACCAATAAATCAATAGGTTACAGGGTTCGAGCTCTCAAGGCGCAGGTTCAATCAAGGTCATACTGGAACCGTGCCCATCCGAATCTAAGAAAAAGGCTGCCACGAGCAGCCTTTTTCAGTTCTGCGCACGGTTTCCTGCTAGAGAGCCGGCCTTGGCGCCATGCGAACAACCTTGCAGTTCACTTCGCGCTTCAGCTTCACCAGCGGGTTCCCATCGGGCTTCATCGTCTCGCTGACTTGCTCGCGACGCGCCATTTTTTGTTAAATACCGATGGAACTCCAGCCGCTTCAATCCATGCTCGTTCGACATACCGAAACGCGTGCCAACCGTGTGCTATACTCCCGCCATGCCAGCCGGAGAGTTTCCGGAATTCCCCCCTTCCGGACGGGCCCTCGCACACATAAAGGAAGAAGTTGCGGGCTGGGCATGTGCCTTGAATAAAGCCTTACGATTCGCGTGCTGCCCATGACTCGGTCGGACAATGTGCAATGGGAGTTCGGCGCCTTCCGTTTGGACGGCAGCCAACACCTGCTTTTTCGCCACGGCAAGCTTGTGCCGCTCTCACCCAAGGCCGTAGATGTTCTGGTGGCTCTGCTTGAGAGCCATGGACAGCTGGTTGAAAAAGATGCATTGATGCGCAGGATCTGGCCGGACTCGTTTGTGGAGGAGTCGAATCTTGCGGTCCACATTTCACAGCTGCGCAAGATTCTGAGCGAAGACAGCGGTTCACATCGCATCGAAACCATTCCCCGGCGAGGCTACCGCTTTGTCGGCGAGGTGAGCGACGGAGCGGCGCCGGAACTGCCTTCGTCCGCTCCAGCGCCGGCGAGCGCGGCTGTTGAGAATGCTCAACCGGGAACCGACGCTCCATCCTGGCAGCCCCGCAAGCGGCCTCTTACGCTGTACGCCGCGGTAGTTGTGCTTTGCCTTGTGGCCATCACCATTCTGGGCCTGGTTCTGCGTGAGCGCAGGAGGGCCGCTGCGCCTGCCGTGGCGGCGACCGTTGTGCCCCTGGGGCGGGATAGCGTGGTGCTTGCCGACTTCGCCAACAATACCGGCGACCCGGTGTTCAACACCACGCTGCGCCAGGCCATGGCCATCGAACTGGAGCAGTCCCCGTATCTGAGCCTGGTGCCGGAAACGCGCATCCAGCGAACGCTGCGGCTGATGGGCAAGCCGGCAGACGAGCCGCTGACCCCGGACGTTTCTCGCGAGGTTTGCCAGCGCGATCAGGGTGAAGCCGTGCTCGACGGTTGGATTGCCAAGCTCGGAACGCAGTATGTGCTGGGGATTCGTGCCATCAACTGCCGCACCGGAGACCACCTTGCTGATCTTGAGACCACCGCCGCGGCAAAGGAACAGGTGCTGAAGGCGCTGGGCGACGCGACCGGCCAATTGCGCGCGCAACTGGGCGAATCGCTGAGCACGGTGCAGAAATTCGACACGCCGATTGAAGAAGCCACCACCCCCTCGCTCGAAGCTCTCCAGGCATACAGCCTGGGCAAAGCAACCATGATCCGCAAGGGCGATTCTGCCTTATGCGTGCCGTTCTTTCAGCGCGCCATCCGTCTGGACCCGGATTTTGCCATTGCTTACGCGGCGCTGGGAAACGCTTATTCCAATCTCAATGAAGCGGGGCTGGCCGCGGCCAACATTACGCGTGCCTATGCGCTAAAGCAGCGCGTAAGCGAGCGGGAAAAGCTCTATATCGAGTCGCACTATTACGCCTACGGAATCGGCGATTTGGCCAAGGCCGCCGCGACGTATCAGATATGGGCCGCCACCTATCCAGACGATGCGTCGCCGAGAACCGATCTGGCAGTCATCGACACGGATCTGGGCAAGTACGGGCCCGGCCTGGAGGAAGCAAAGGCGGCGTTGCGCATTGCGCCCGACGACGGCCAGAACTACGGGAACCTGGTCAACGCGTACATGGCGCTTGACCGTTTGGACGATGCACGCGCCACGGTAGACCAGGCCCAGGCGCGAAAGTTCGATTCCTCCGATCTTCACCTCTATCTCTACGATCTTGCGTTCCTGAAGGGCGATGAGGCGGGCATGGAGCAGCAGGTGACATGGGCCGCGGGCGAGCCAGGCATTGCGGATTTGTTTCTCGGCCACTCCGCGGATACGCTGGCGTTTGCAGGGCATCTCGAAAAGGCGCGAGAGTTCACGCGGCGCGCAGTGGATTCTGCCGGCCGTGCCGGCGAAACGGAGACAGCCGCCGGATACGAGGTTGAAGCTGCTCAGCGAGAAGCCCTCTTCGGCAATCCGGCTGAGGCCAGGCGCGTTGCCGAGCAAGCCCTGTTGCTGGCGCACGACCGGGACACCAAATATGGAGCGGCCGTAGCCCTGGCCCTGGCGGGTAGCTTCGATCGCGCCAATGCGATCGCCGCGCAGCTCAACCGGGATTTCCCCGACGATACGCTGGTCCAGTTCGTCTATATGCCGACGATTCTGGGCGCGGTTGCGTTGGGGCAAAAGGACCCGGCTCTCGCGATTCGGGCGCTCGACGCCACCAGCCCCTATGAGTTTGGCGCAATTGCGGGGATGCTTCCCGCGTACCTTCGCGGCCGCGCCTACCTTGAAACGGGCGACGGCGCCCGCGCCCAACTGGAGTTCGAGAAGATCGTCGACCATCCCGCGCTGGCGCTCAACTCGCCGCTGGGACCGCTGGCGCGCTTGCAACTGGCGCGCGCCTCCATTTTGCAGCACCGGCAGCCCGAGGCGAAGTCCAGATATGAGGATTTCCTGGCAAAGTGGAAAGACGCCGACCCCGGCATCCCGATCCTGCAAGCGGCCAAAGCCGAATATGCCAAGCTGCCGTCGTCCGGAGCACGGTAAACCTCTCCCTTTCTGAGCAAATCTGTGCCGCCATTCAATTTTTCGCAAGCCATGCGAAAACGCGCCTTAGCCGTTTGTGTGGCTAGCGCCAATGGCAAAAGCAGCAGAATTTAGAGCTTCTTAAGGCTTTTTTAAAGACATTAATGCTGGTCATGGCCCAAAACCAACATCAGAGCGCAGTCCGATGAATGGCCCAGTCCGCATTTTGGCCAGGCCCGTTGGTTGAGCCGGACTTCCTCTGTAAGAGATTCCGCCCCTTCGGTTTTCAAATCTTAATCGGTTTCGGAATTCAGTCTCTCGATGCAACGCCGGATGCGGCACTCGCCGCTTCTCATGCGCCGATTCCTGAAGGCTGTTTTCAAGAGGAGGTCACAATGGCTTCAATTCTCAGCTCCCGGCCATCAGAGATCCAGGCAAACCAAGCCTGGCGCATCAACCAGGAAACGGCTCGCAACAGCTCGCCCTCGGCAGACGGGTCTCTGCATGCAAGCAAAGACCCATGGGTAAACTACCCTCCATTTCTGCGTTGGCCCTGGGTACTGATTTTGACGCTTGGATTCTCATTGTTTCTCCTCGCGCTAACAGGCTGCGGCGGCAGCCCGGGCACGGTTACCGTAACCATCAACGCGCCCTCTGCCACGAGCATCGATCCGGGCCAATCGGTGAACTTGACGGTCACGCTGACCAATGACTCCTCGAACAAGGGCGTGCAGTGGACGATCACCTGCACCGCGGGCGCGTGCGGCGTGCTCTCAAACAATACGACCACCTCTGTGACCTATACCGCGCCGTCAACCGTCGCGGCCCAGTTTACGGTGACCATTACCGCGACCTCCATTGCGAACACAAAAGACTCGCAAACGCTGAACCTGACCGTTGTGGCGAACCCGGCCATTACCACCACTGCGGGCCCGCTGGCGCCCGGCACGGTGGGGACGGCGTATAGCGTTACGCTCACCGAGACCGGCGGGGTCGCGCCCTATTCGTGGAGCATTTCCACCGGCACTTTGCCCCCCGGACTGACTTTGAATTCATCCACCGGCGTCATCAGCGGCACACCCACGGCTGCAGGAACCAGCAATTTTACAGTCACCCTTACAGATTCCGGCTCGCCCGCGCTAACATTCAGCGCGAATTTCAGCATCGCCGTCTCGCCGGCCCCGGCGATTACGTTTACGACCACTGCGTTGTCTGCGGGCGTTGTGGGCGCCGCATACACTTCTTCCGTTGCCGCAACTGGCGGTGCCGGCGCGCTCACCTACGCGGTCACTTCGGGCGGACTACCTGCGGGGCTCAGCCTGTCAGGTGGTGGGGCGATCTCCGGCACGCCAACCTCGGCCGGCAAAAGCAGCTTTACCGTGACCGCATCCGACGCCTATGGCGATACAGCCAAGGCCAATCTTTCCATCACCATCTCCGCCGCTCCGGCTATCACGTTTACGACGACGACTTTACCCGAGGGCGTTGTGGGGTCGGCATACTCGGCAACCGTCGCCGCAACCGGTGGGGCCGGCACGCTCACTTATAAGCTAACCGCCGGTTCGCTGCCGGCGGGAGTTGCCTTATCCACTGCGGGCGCTCTCACCGGCACACCAACCGCCGGCGGCACCAGCAACTTTAAGGTAACCGCGTCCGACGCCTATGGCGACTCAGGGAACGCCAATCTCTCCATCACCATTGCGGCCGCGCTCTCCGTTACCACCGCGAGTCTGCCCAATGGCACCCTGCAAGCTATGTACACCGCCACGCTCGCGGCAGGCGGAGGCGTTGCGCCTTACACGTGGAGCGTCAGCACGGGCTCGCTCCCCGCTGGGCTTTCGCTAGCCGCGAGCACCGGCATCATCTCCGGCACGCCCACGGCGACCGGCGCATCGAGCTTCACCATCAAGGTCACTGACTCCGAGAGCACGCCCGCTTCAGCCACGGCAAACCTGAGCATCACCGTGAACGCCGCGCAATTGGCCATCACCACATCGTCGCTTCCGGCGGGCGCGCTGACTGTGAACTATTCGCAGACCCTGGCGGCAAGCGGAGGAACCGCGCCTTACACCTGGAGCATCAGTAACGGCTCGCTCCCCGCGGGGCTCTCGCTCGCCGCAGGCACTGGCGTCATCTCCGGCACGCCCACGGCGACCGGCGCTTCCAGCTTCACCGTGCAGGTAAAAGACTCCGAAGCCACGCCCCAAACCAAAACCGCCAATTTGACCATTACCATTAATCCAGCAGCGCTGAGCATAACGGCCACCACGCTTCCGGTTGGCACCGAGGGAACCTCGTACACAACCACCCTGCTCGTTACCGGTGGCACGGCGCCCTACACATGGAGCGTGAGTAACGGCTCACTCCCTGTGGGCCTCTCGCTGGCCGCAAGCACTGGCATCATCTCCGGCACGCCCACGGCGGCCGGCACTTCCAGCTTCACCGTGCAGGTGAAAGACTCCGAAGCCACGCCCCAAACAAAAACCGCCAATCTGACAATCACCATCAACCCGCCGGCGTTGGCCATCACCTCCGCCGTGTTGCCGACGGCCACCGAGGACACTCTTTATACAACCACTCTTTCTGCCAGCGGCGGCATTGCGCCTTACACGTGGAGCGTCAGCACGGGCTCGCTTCCCGCGGGACTCTCGCTGGCCGCAGGCACCGGCATCATCTCCGGCACGCCGACAGCGACCGGTTCATCGAACTTCACCATCAAGGTCACTGACTCCGAGAGCACGCCCGCTTCAGCTACGGCAAACCTGAGCATCACGGTGAACGCCGCGGCGCTGGCCATCACCACATTGTCGCTTCCGGCGGGCGTGCTGACTGTGAACTATTCGCAGACCCTGGCGGCAAGCGGTGGAACCGCGCCTTACACCTGGAGCATCAGTAACGGCTCGCTCCCAGCGGGGCTCTCGCTCGCCGCAAGCAGCGGCATCATCTCCGGCACACCCACGGCAACCGGCACTGCCAGCTTCACCGTGCAGGTGAAAGACTCCGAAGCCACGCCCCAAACTGAAACCGCCAATCTCTCCATCACCATCAATCCAGCGCCGCTGAGCATCACTTCCACGGTTCTTCCCGTGGGCACGGTAGGCGCCGCGTACACCACAAGGCTCGCTGCCACCGGCGGCACTGCGCCCTATAGCTGGAGCGTGTCTTCCGGCGCGCTGCCCGCTGGTTTAACCCTCGACGCGAGCACCGGCGTCATCTCTGGAACGCCAACCCAGTTCCAGGCAGACACGTTCAGCGTCCAGGTGCAGGATTCGGAAGCCACGCC
>JBEKEQ010000166.1:0-8131 GCA_050013735.1 Occallatibacter sp. | reverse complement strand
CGGGTTGATCCGGAGGCTGTTCAGGGGACTTGCTCGGGGTGAATCGCTTCGATGTGTGTGAAGCGGGCGAAGTCGCGGGTGTTGAAGGTGAGGATGCGTTTGACGCCGTGGACGTGCATGAGGGCGGCGATGCGGGCATCGTGGACCTGGACGCCGGAGATGGCGTGATCAACGAGGAGCCTGCGCCACTCGAGGTGAACATCGGGGGTGTCTGGGAGCAAGGTGATTCGCGATTCGATAGAGCGAGCGCGCCGATCGGCTTGGGCTGGAGTCAGGCCGTATCCGTTGCGATTGGCGGGCCTCGTCAAAGTATTCCAGAATTCCCCAAGGTTCTGTGATGTGTAGCAAAGGTCATCATCAGCCAACTGAAGCCGGCCAAGGGCTTTGGCCACGATGACCTGATCGGGTTGATCGGGTTCGACCCAGCGAAGCAATATGTTGCTGTCAAGGAGTACCCGCATTTGCGGCACTTAAGTTCGGTCCTCGTAAAAGCTCTCCCGGGTGAATGCCGAGGTGGGCAGCGTGGGGCGATTCTCCCATCCCTCCCCGACTTCCTTCAGCATGGCGTGCAGACCCTCGCGGGTAAGCTTGCTCGTTGAAGGAGGAGTGAGCGCGTCATCCAGGAGCTTGCCGGCATATTGCTCGGGCGCAATTCCGCGTAGGAACGCTTCGGCCGCCAATCGGGCTTCCTTCTCCGGGCTGAGTTCGATCTGAATCGGCATGGCGACGCCTCCTGTCTTTTCATTATCCGCTGAGTTCTGCGGGAATGGAAGCACGTCCTATGGGTGGTCCCCGTAGATGCCTTCGCGGGTAAGGGCGGAATCCGGCAAGTGAGGCAGATTCTCCGCGCCTATGGCAAGTTCATCCAACATCTTATGGAAACCTTCGACCGTGAGCGGTTTCTCCGGGACCGGCGGCGCGGGCCGGTGGGCGCGCAGAACCTCAAGAGCCAGAGACTCCGGTTCCACTCCGCGCCGGGCGGCTTCCGCCGAGTACACGGCTACAAGCTCCGGATCGAGTTCGATGGTCAGGGTCATGGCTTCCTCCTGCTGTCATTATCGGCCCAATCGGGCATAAAACGAAAGCTCCAAAATGCCGGGTAATGGTGCCGTTTGAAATCCACAGGCTCTCCGCACGGCAGTAGACTTGGGACATAGCACCGCGTAAGCTCCGCATCGTGAAAACCACCCCGAGTCTCTGCGGCGTCTGTGAGAAGTGCGGGACGCAGTTTGAGTCCAGCTCGCCGGATCGCTCCCTCTAGAAATATTCCGCACAACTTTGCGCGATTCTTCGGAGATTATCCAATCTTCCGTTCAACTGTTGAAGCATATCTCCGGTATAGCCGGAAGCGTGCTGAAAGCGGCCAAATACGCCAATATACATCCTGTGCTGGGGATTCAGGTGAGCGAGTGATGAGAACTCAGCTACAGCCTTGGCCGACGACTTACGGGCTAAATCTGCGTCCACCGTTGCAATCCAATTTCTTACAGAATCCCCCCAGGCAAGATCGTTCCTTGAGACGTAATGCGGCGGAACCTGCTTTTGAATGGCCTCTCCTGCGGCGATCAACCTGCGCAGGTCCGCCTCAATTTGTCTCAGTCGCTTTCGACGTTTATATTCAACAATTTGGTGGATGATCGTTACGCCAACTTCGTATGCGACCAATAAAAGAACGCCAACTTCAATGGCAAGCATCCACCAATCGAACGGTCTTATTGGTTCCTCGATCATCATTCGCTGAATAGTGCGACACAGTGCAAGCGACGTTATCGCAACGTAGGCTGTTAGGCGCACTCCTTTCCTTGTGGGGGTCATAGTACACCCCATTTACCCGGATCAGCCAGCAACACAGCCGCCAAACCATCAGCCTGTGGAAATCGAATGGCACCACTACCAAAATGCCGCAGGCGGCGAAATCGCTCAGATTTCGAGGTTTACGGGGCACAGCCGAGTTGGCGTCAGATTTCGAGGATTACGGGCATGATCATGGGGCGGCGGCCGGTGGTTTTCTGGATGAGGCGCTTTAGTTCGGCGCGGACTTTTTCTTTGACCATGCCGTAGTCGGATTTCTGCTCGGAGCTGAGGCCGTCGAGGGTTTTCAAGACCAGCTCCTTGGCTTGGTCACTGATGTCCGCGCCGCCGAAGCCGCGCATGATGACTTCAGGCTGCTGCTCCACCTTGCCGGTGCGCTTGTTAATGGCCAGGACCGCGAGCACGATGCCGTCTTCAGAGAGAATGCGGCGGTCGCGGATGACGAGGTCTTCAACCACGTCGATGGATGAGCCGGAGTCAATGAGGATGCGGCCGGCGGTGACCTTGTCGCGCTTGCGGGCGTCGGTTTTGTCGAGCTCCAAAACGTCGCCGTCTTCAATGACAATGGCGTGCTCGACGGCGCCGGTTTCCATGGCGATTTTGGCGTGGCGGGCCAGGTTGCGGTAGTCGCCGTGGATGGGGATGAAGTATTTGGGGCGAACAAGGTTGATGAGCAGGCGCTGCTCTTCCTGCGCGCCGTGGCCGCTGACGTGGATGAGGCCGTTGGAGCCGTCGTCGCAGACCACGTTGGCGTCGCGGCGGCTGAGATGGTCGATGACGCGGAAGATGCTCTTCTCGTTGCCGGGAATGATGCGCGAGCTGAGGACGACGGTGTCGCCGGCATCTATATGCGCGTGGCGGTGGTTATCGACTGCGGCGCGGCTGAGGGCGCTCATGGGCTCGCCCTGGGTGCCGCTGATGAGAACCATCAACTGCTCGGGGGCGTAGTCGCGCATCTGGCCGGGTTGGATGACAAGGCCCTGCGGAATCTCGATGTAGCCGAGGTCCTCCGCAATTTCAGTGCTTTGCATCATGGAGCGGCCGACGATAGCCACCTTGCGGTTGTGCTTGCGGGCCAGATCGAGGGCGATGCGAATGCGGTAGATGGAGGAGGAAAAGCAAGTGAAGAAGAGCTTCTTCTTGGCTTGCGAAAAAACTTCGTCGAGGCGGGGAATGACGGCGCGCTCGCTGGGGGTGTAGCCGGAACGCTCGACGTTGGTTGAGTCCTGCAGCAGGGCCAGCACGCCGCGCTTGCCGTATTCGGCAAAGGTGTGCAGGTCAAAGGCGTTGCCGTCGAGCGGCGAGAGATCGATTTTGAAGTCGCCGGTGTGGATGACGACGCCCACCGGGGTTTCAACAGCCAGGGCCACGCAATCGACCAGGGAGTGGGTGACGCGGATTGGCTCGATGGTGAAAGGGCCGAGGGTGAATTTTTCTTTGGGAACGATCTCGATGAGGGTGGTTTCGTCGAGCAGGTGATGCTCTTCAAGCTTGCCCTCGACGTAGGCGAGGGTGAACTCGGTGGCGTAGACGGGAACTTTGAGCTCGTTGAGAATCCAGGGCAGGCCGCCGATGTGGTCCTCGTGGCCGTGGGTCAGGATGATGGCGCGAACGTGCTGTTTGTTTTCAATGAGGTAGGTGATATCGGGGACTACGATATCGACGCCCAGCAGTTCCGACTCGGGGAACATGAGGCCAGCGTCGATCACGATGATGTCGTCTTCCCAGCGCAGGGCAAGGCAGTTCATGCCGAACTCGCCGAGTCCGCCAAGGGGGATGATTTTCAGTTTTTTTGTTTGCATCTGTCACTTCGATGGTAACACCGGCGGGCTTGTGGAGAGTTGTGCGGAATTGCTCACTTGTCTCAAGCCGGAGTTGCGGTGCGAACCCCCGGGGAGCGTGGGTCAAGCAGTGAGGAAGCCAGCGCGGGCAACGGTGAGGACGGTGATATCGTCGGCCTGCGGGGCGCCCTGGCCGAATGCGCGGGCGGCATGGGCGATAGCGGATGCGGGCTGATGGCTGATGGACTGGGTGCGGTCGAAGCCGAAGAGCTCGCGTGTGGCGGCGTGGGTGGCTTCGACTACGCCGTCGGTGACGAGGGTGAGGCGTTGATTTTCTTTTAGCTGCAGGACGATCTCAGAGTAGGCGACATCCAGCGTGAGGCCGAGCGGAAGGTTGGGTTCAGTTTCGATCTCCGCGCCATCGAGATAGGGGTTGGGGTGCGCGGCGTTGGCCAGGGTGATGCGTCCGCCGGGGGTAATCATGAGCGCGAGGCAAGTGGAGAAGCCGTCTCCGCGGCCATGGAGCCGGCGATTGAGGCCGGCGAGCAGCTCCGCGGGGCCGGTGCAGAACTCAGCGTAGGTGCGCAGCGTGCCGACGATCAGCGAGACGGTCATGGCGGCTTTGAGGCCTTTGCCGCTGACGTCGCCGAGGACGATGAAGGCGGAGGGTTTTTCAGGGTCGCCTTCCGCGTTGGGGATGGGCAGGATCTGGAAGAAATCGCCGCCGACCTCCTGCGCGGGCATGTAGGCGCTTTCGATGACCAGGCCGGGAACGGAGGGCAGCTCATCGGGAATGAGGATTTGCTGCACGCCGCGGGCGGCGGCCATCTCCTGCTCGATGGCGCGATTGCGGTCCTGGATGCGGCGGAAGCGGAAGGTCATGGCGACGAGCATGACGGAGGCAAAGAGCAGGTTTGAGAGTGCCCGCAGATCGATGTCGAACCCATGCCAGAAAAAGTCCTGGGGCAGGCTGGGCAGGTGGATGAAGCCGGCCATGCGGTTGGACTCTTCGAGGGTAAGAAAGAGCACGGCGGCGCCGATCCAGCGCATCTCAGGAAGCTTGCTCTTGAAGCAGGCCGGCAGTAGCAGCAGGAAGGTCAAAGCGGCGAGCAGGAGCATGGCGATTGCGATGTGATGGACATATTTTCCTTCGGTGATGCGCGCGATGGCGAAGAAGATGGGCGAGGGCCACGGGAGCAACAAAAGCAGCGAGGCGCCGTAGACGGCGCCTACGATCTGGATGGCGCGAAAGATTTTTGGGACGGGCCGGCCGAGGAAGGAAAAGACGAACTCGATGGAGATGAATGTCGAGGTTGCATTCAACAGGGCGTAGAAGGCGAGCGCGAGGCGTGAGGGTATGGAGAGGTCAACGACGGAAGCAAACTCACCCATGCGCAGGATGAGGAGCGCGCAGAGTCTGGCTCCCAGCCAAAAGTACTCATGCGCACGGGTGTTGACCGCAAACAGCAGGAAAAAGACCACGCCGATGCCGAACATGGCGACGTAGCAGGCGAAATGGAGCCAGTTGGTGCGCAGATAACGCAGCGTGTCCTCATCCATGATTGTCTGGATGCGGTCAGAGGGCGCGAGCGTGGGCACAAGGCCCGGCTCCATATCGGCTGTGTGAAGTCCCAGGGTATGAATCGCGATGAGCAGGCGGCCCTGGCGGGCGAGGCTGGCGGGGAAGTTGAAGATGGCGCGGGCGGCTTGAGGGCCGCGGCGCTCGGCGATGTTTCCGGAGCCGCCGATGCGCTGGCCATTGATGAAAACCTCGTAGACCGGATACTCGCCCTGGACGAGCAGGCCAAGCTGCGGGATCGATTGCAGGGTTGGAGGGAGGGTGACTTCAGTTCGCTGCCACAGGTTTTGCCGGCTCCAGTCATCGACGCGATAGGTCTGCAACGTGCATCCGGACGCGTCGATCTGGGAGCATTGAGGGTCGTCTCCCGCGTGATAGGCCCACTGGCTCCAGGGCAGGCGGAGGAGATCGGGCTGCGGGGTCTGGGCTGCGAGGGGGAGCGGGGTGGAAAGCGCGGCAAAGCTCAGGGCCAGCAGGGAACTACAGCGCATGGGGGCGCTCCTGAAGCGTTGACTTGCCCGGCTGCCGAGTCATGCAGCTTAGCGTAACAAATCTTCAAGCGCGGTGGACAGGTCGGTTTTTTGGTCGCGGTATTTGACGATGACGGGAGCGTAGAGGCTGAGGCCCCAGGCAGCGGCGTCTGGATGGCCTTTGCCTTTGCTGACGGCGCGAGAGCCGGGGACGACGACGGCATTCTCGGGGATAATGAGGGGCTGTTCGGCGGAGGCGCGGAGGATTGTGCCGTTGACGAGATCGAAGACCGGCGTGCCGCGGGTGAGGATGGTTCCGGCGGCCAGCACCGCGCCGCGACGGACGATGGTTCCCTCGTAGACGCCGGAGTTGCCGCCCACCAGGACATCGTCTTCAATGACCACGGGGCTGGCGTTGACGGGCTCAAGGACCCCGCCGATCTGGGCGGCGGCGCTGAGGTGCACGCGCTTGCCGACCTGGGCGCAGGAGCCGACCAGCGCGTGCGAATCGACCATGGTTCCCTCGTCGACATACGCGCCGGCGTTGATGTACATGGGCGGCATGCAAACGACGCCGCGGGCCACGTAAGCGCCGGCGCGGATGGACGAGCCGCCGGGAACCACGCGGATGCCGTCGGCTGCGCTGAATTCGCGGACCGGGTAGGTGTGCTTGTCGACAAAGGAAAGGCCTCCGGCAGGAAGCACTTCAAGAACACCGAGGCGAAAGCCGAGCAGGATGCCCTGCTTGACCCAGGCATTGACGCGCCATCCGGTGGGAGCAGTGGGGTCGGGCGACGCAGAGCGGAGTTCGCCGGATTCGAGAGCGGAGCGGAGAGACAGAAAGGCCGTCATGGCGGCGGGGTCGTTGCCGGCCGCGGAGCCGGCGGCAAAATGGCGCTCGATGGATTGCTGAAGTTCGGGGAATGACATGGCAGATCAGAGTCTATCAAGCCAGGAACAAGCCGGGTCAGGATCAAGCCAGGGACGATGCACCCACATGAACCGGGTGGGCCGCACGGCGCAAGTTATTGGAGGAAAAGAAGGACCAACCAGCGGGCACACGCTTCGCGCGGGCCTCATGCAAAGAGGGCGCAGAGGCGCGATTTCAAGCAGCAGGCGGGTGGACCTGCTTGAGCTTGGCTTCTCCGTTGAGACGGACGGGTTGGAGTTTGAAGGAACTCCTACCTGAGGGGATCATGACCAGCGGGACCGGGGTTCGATCAGGGCGGGTATGGAAATTCTTCGATTCCAGCCATGCGCACAGCCGGGGATCGTGAATTTCCGGTTCGTCCTGCCAGAATGCCGGGCCCAAACCACACTGAATCTGAAGATGATCCAACTCCAACTCGATGACGGAAATCTCTCTGGGAAAATAGCGGCGAACGTTGGAAGCACCGACATGGAGTCCGGTGAGACCGCGACCCTTGGAATGTGTTTTGACTACCATGCGAGCCTGCTCTTCAATGGTTGATGAAGTCAGTCTAGGGAGCCAGGGTTTGAGGCGACCTATGCTGGTGTGTGAAAAGTTGGGTGAAGGTTCCGGATGTGAGACACACCTGCAAATCTGTCCGATTTGGGACGATGGTGCGCTCCTTTTGCCCCCGTGTCAAGACTGCAAACCGAGAATTTTGTGTTGCACGTTCATATTCCTGAGACCTAGATGCAGCAGGAGGCTAGGAGGTTGCCGATGTCCCATTCTTTTAATTTGGTGCAAGGGGATGGCTTTGATTGCAAACGCACTTATGCGGACCGGTGGAGTTACAAGGCAGATTACAACCGCAGTAAATGGATTGACTAAATCGAGTTATCCGATGATAGGACTTCTTCCTCAAGTGCCGCTGCCACCTTCCGCTGCTGGGTGGCGCCGATGCGGTTGAAAAACGGCAAGGCGAGCGTGCGCTGGGCGATTGATTCGGTGATGGGAAGGTGGGCCGCCATGGCGCTGGGGTGGGCGCGCCAGGCGGGTTGCAGGTGGATGGGGGCGAAATAGCGACCGGTGGAAATGCCTCGGGCCGCGAGCCGGGCCTGGACGCGGTCGCGGTCGACATCCCTAGGCAGGCGAACAACATAGACGAACCAACTGAGGTTGCTGCCAGGGAGCGTGAGGGGCGGGAGTTCCAGACCCTGGATCGCAAGCTGTGCGAGAAGATGGTGGTAGCGCTCGGCGGCGGAGCGGCGAAGTGCGAGGATCTCCGCGATGCGCGAGAGCTGTACGCGGCCCAAGGCGCAGGCCAGGTCTGAGAGCCGGTAGTTATAGCCGTGCTCGGCGTGGTTCAGCCAGTCTGTTCCGGAGCGGCCCTCCACCCCATCGACGAAGACCTGTCGCTGGGGACCCCGGCCTTGGTTGCGCAGGCTGCGGAGGCGGGCAGCGTGGGCCGGGTCGCGGGCCAGAACTGCGCCGCCTTCGCCGGTGGTGATCTGCTTGTTGGGATAAAAGCCGAGGACGCCGAGATTGCCCAGGCTGCCGGCGGGGCGGGGCGGGTTGCCGA